>JAPPHB010000016.1:24597-29405 GCA_028821195.1 Gammaproteobacteria bacterium | reverse complement strand
AGGCTCACGCGCGAGCCCAGGTGGCGGCTGTAGCGCAGCCAGCCGCCGGTCGTGGCCCCGGGCTCCCTGCGCCCGGTGCCCTCGGTGTCGAGGCGGTCCAGCGTGAACGCCAGGCTTCCCCCCAGGGAGAAGGGGTGGGAGAAGGTCGCGCGCAGCATGTTGGTCTGAAGATCGCCGGTTCCCACTTCCACCAGGGAATAGGGTCTTGGATCATCCACTTCGAGGCTGGTCAGCTCCACGCGCAGGCCGTCGGTGGAGCGGCGCACGCGCACACGCTGGAATCCGGCCAGCCCGACCTGGGCCAGATCGGGGGCGCCGGCCCTGAGCGGGACCATCTCAAAGCCGTCGATGTAGAGGCGCACGCGCCCGCCGCCACCCCCGAAGGCGGTCACGATGTTGGGGGTTCCGAAGTCGCCTCCCCTCAGCGCGACGGTCCCCGGAATCTGATCCAGAAGCTGCGCCAGCGAGAGCGCCTGGTTGCCGAGCAGCGCCTCGCGGTCCCATTCCCAGACGCCGGTGGCCCATCCGCCGCGGGAGGGATCGGGGAGCTCCGGGAAGGGCTGGACGACGAGGGAGTCCGCGAGGGAATCCGCGAGAGGGAATCCGCCGGGAGGAGCGAATCCGCCGCCGGGGAGAGAGTCCGCGGCCAGGGAGTCGGGCACCGGCGCGAGCGAGTCGGCCGCGGCTGCGAGGGAGTCGACCGCGGCGGTGTCGGCTGGAGGCACCGTGTCCGGGGGCTCCTGGGCCGCGGATCGCCCGGGAACCAGGCAGAACAGGATGGCGACGCAGATGGCGTTGGAGCGGGAGGGGCGCGGGAGGTTCCGGGGCCTCGGAACGGCAACGCCCGCAGGCGCTACTGCCGGTTCCGGGGGCGACGTCACGCGGCGCGCGTCCTGACCCACTCGATGAGCAGCCGGGTGGGAGACCCGTAGCCGCCCGGCCGCTGGTAGGGCAGCTTCCCTTCCCCGTACGCGGTGCCGGCGATGTCCAGATGGGCCCATTTCGCATCTCCCACGAACTCGCGCAGGAAGCACGCGGCTGTGATGGTGCCGGCGGGACGCCCGCCCACGTTCTTCAGGTCGGCGGTGTGGCTGTCGAGCTGGCGCCGGTATTCCGACCAGATCGGCAGCGGCCAGCAGCGCTCGCCGCTCAGGTCGCCGGCAGCGCGCAGTTCCTTGACGAGGGCGTCATCGGTCCCCAGGACCGCGGAAGCATGGTGCCCGAGCGCGATGACGCAGGCGCCGGTCAGGGTAGCGCAGTCCACGATGGCGTCCGGTTCGAAGGTGCGCGCGTACGACAGGGCGTCGGCGAGGATCAGCCTGCCTTCGGCGTCCGTATTGATCACTTCGATGGTCTTGCCTTCCCGGGACCCGATGACGTCTCCCGGCTTGACCGCGCTTCCGTTCACGAGGTTTTCGGAGCTGGGCACGATGCCCACCACGTTGGCGTCCAGGCCGAGGCGGGCGATGCCTCGCATGGCGCCCAGAACGGCGGCACCGCCCGACATGTCGAACTTCATGTCCTCCATGCCCTTGGCCGGCTTGAGCGAGATGCCCCCCGCGTCGAAGGTCAGCCCCTTGCCCACAAGTACCAGCGGAGCATCGCCGCGGGTTCCGCCGTGATACTCGAGCACGATCAGCCGGGGGTCCTCCGCCGAGCCCTGCGCGACGGCCAGCAGCGCCAGCATGTTCTCGTCCCGCATCTCCCGGGGCCCGAGCACCCGCACATCGAGGCCCAGCTCCGAGGCCAGATCGCTCGCCCTGTCGGCCAGATGGCTGGGCGTGGCCACGTTTCCGGGCCGCGACTGCAGGGTGCGCGCGAAGTTCTCGGCATCCGCCATCACGGCTCCGGCGCGAGCACCTGCCAACGTCGCATCGAAGTCGGAGGCGGCCGCAATCTCTACGGTCTTGACGGTGGAGGCGGGCGGATCCCCCTCGCCGGGCCGCGTCTTGAGCTCGTCGAAGCGCCAGGCTGCGAGGACGGCGCCCTCCGCCACCACCTGCCCGAATCGCTCCGGCTCGATGGAAGGGGTGCCCAGCCCGTCGATGGTGATCCGCTCGATCCCCAGTTCGGACGCGGTGCGCACGGCACGCGCGGCAAGGCGCCTGATGGCCTCGGGGCTACAGTCGGCCGGCTTTCCGCCGCCGAGCAGAAGGAGGCGCCGCGGACCGGCATCGCCGGGATCGCCGTGAAACAGGTGGCTGCTCGCGGAGCGCCCGCTCAGGTCCCCGGCCGCGCGCGCCACGGAGCGGGCCAGAACCGAATCCGGGACGGCCAGGGACGGAGCGTCCCGCCCCTCGAACAGAAACCCTGCCAGGAGCGGCGTGTCATGCCGGCCGGACGGCCCGCGAACGACCTCTACCCGCATGTGCCTCCGCCTACATGTGGTCGATCACGGCCTGTCCGAAGGCCGAGGTCGACACCTTGGTCGCGCCCTCCATCTGGCGTTCCAGGTCGTACGTCACCGTCCGGGCCGCGACGGCGCCCTCCAGGCCCCGGTCGACCGCCGCCGCGGCCTCCGCCCACCCCAGGTGCTCGAGCATCATGACGGCCGACAGGATCAGCGACCCCGGGTTGACCTTGTTCTGGCCCGCGTACTTGGGCGCAGTCCCGTGGGTTGCCTCGAAGAGGGCCACTTCGTCCCCCAGGTTCGCGCCCGGCGCCATCCCGAGGCCGCCCGCCTGCGCAGCGCACGCGTCGGACAGGTAGTCGCCGTTGAGGTTGGGCGTCACGATGACGTCGTATTCCGAAGGTCTCAGCAGCACCTGCTGGAACATGGCGTCCGCAATGCGGTCCTTGACCACGATGCGGCCCGCGGGATCCTCGCCCTCCCAGATGGCCGACTCTGGAATCGTCTCATCCCCGAAGTCCCGGGCGGCGACCTCGTATCCCCAGTCGCGGAACGCGCCTTCGGTGAACTTCATGATGTTGCCCTTGTGCACCAGCGTCACCGAACTGCGTCCGCGCGCCACCGCATAGCGCAGCGCCGCGGCGACATGGCGATGGGTCCCGAACGGGCTGATCGGCTTGACCCCGATGCCGCTCCGCGGGCGCACGTTGGCGCCCATCTCGTCCACCAGGAACGAGCGCACCTTCTCCGCGCCCTCGCTGCCGGAGGCCCACTCGATGCCCGCGTAGACGTCCTCGGTGTTCTCGCGGAAAATCACCACGTCGAGCTTCTCCGGCTCGCGCATCGGCGAAGGCACCCCGGGGATGTAGCGCACCGGGCGAATGCACGAGTAGAGATCGAGCTGCTGGCGAAGCGTCACGTTGAGCGAACGGATGCCCTTCCCCACCGGCGTGGTGAGCGGGCCCTTGATCGCCACCTTGAACTCGCGCAGCGCGTCGTAGGTCTCGTCGGGCAGCCACTCTCCCGTCTTCTCCTGCGCCTTCTCGCCCGCGTACACCTCCATCCACATGACCTCGCGCGAACCGCCGTACGCGTGAGCCACCGCCGCGTCGACCACGGCACGCGTGGCGTGCCAGATGTCGGGGCCGATGCCGTCGCCTTCGATGAACGGGATGATGGGCTTGTCCGGTACGTCGACTGCGCCGTTCTGAACGGTGACGGTCTCGCCCGCGGAGGGCACCTGAGCGTGCTTGTATTGTGCCATGAGGCTTCAGGGGAGCTAGGATACGGGGATGAGTTCCGGCGAGTCCGACCTCGCCCGGGGTTCGAGGACCCGCGAAGTTTACCGCGGGTGTCAGGCGCTAACAAGCGATTGCCGGGTTGCATGAGAGCCCGACCTGGGGTGATGGAGAGCCGAGGTGCCACGTACGAAGGAGGATCGAAGCCAGACCGGCTTCAAGCTGGCGCTGGTTCTGGCGCCCTTCCTGCTCGTGCTGGTTCTGGGAATGATCGAGTGGTGGATGCGCTCCCGGGGTCCGTAGGCCGAGCCCCGTCCCATTCGCGTTCCGGCCTCGTCCGGGAAATGGGACGTTGCCCGGCCGCGCGGGGGCCCAGGTAACGGAGATGATCGATGGCACGGTTTCTGCTTCAGATCCCCCATAATGTCCTGATGCCTCGGGAGGGAATGATGCGCGCGATCATCGGTAATGCGGCGTTGGTGTTGGTGGCGGGGCTGGCCTGGATCCCCGGCGGGGCGCGGGCTCAGGAATTCGCCGAGGAGTCCTCCCTGTCGTTCGCAGTGGGCGCTTCGGTCTGGGATGGCGTCGGCGTGGGGCTCGCCTACCGGTCGACCTCCCTTCGCTCGCGGACTCCCGTCCCGGCGGGGGAAGTGTTCTACGGCATGGGGGTGAGCGACCGCTACTACATCGATTCGTATACCGGATACGACTATGCCGGACCCCGGTGCCGCTGGTACGGGGGCGACTACGTCTACGGCTGGATCGACCCGTACGACTACTCCGTACACCGGTGCCGGCGGCGGGTGAGCCGGTGGGGGCTGGCGATCTCCTTCGGATTCGGGTGGCACTACCCCGCGTACTACAGCCCCTGGTTCGCCTGGCATGACCCCTTCTGGAGCCCCTACACCTTCGACCCGTGGTTCGGGAACGGCTGGTTCGCCTTCGGATGGCGCAGCCGGAGCTACGACCCGTGGTACTCGTATCCCGTCTACGGCGGCTACCCCGTCTACCATGGCTATCCGGTGTACCATGGCTACTACTCCTACGCGCCGCGCTACCGCTACGTGAGCGGCGGCAGGCTGGGGTACGGATCCGGATACGCGGGCGGGTATGCCCCGGCTCCCGAGGTCCGGTACAAGGAAGACCCGCGACGGACGGCGGTGGCGCGTACCGCGCGCGTCGCGCCGCGCACCACGGTAGCTCGAGTTTCGGATCGGTCG
>JAPPHB010000016.1:0-24497 GCA_028821195.1 Gammaproteobacteria bacterium | reverse complement strand
GACCCCGGCGCCCCGCGTCCAGTCACGGCCCGGCAGCCCGCGACCGCAACCGCGTACGTCGGCACCACCGAGCGTGCGTCCCCGGTCGACCCCGGCGGCCAGCGCGCGCCCCCGACCGGCCCCCGCCGCGCGAGCGACCGCACGACCCACCCGCCCGCCCCGCCGTCCCCCCGGCGGCCCGTAGGGTGCCCACCGACTTCCGCGCCCCTCCGGAGTGACCGGACCGATTCGCAGCCCCCGGACGGTCCTCCGGAGGGGCGCACCATTTGTGCTGGCGCTCGCCGGCCTGGCGTGGACCGTGTCGTGCGGCGACGACGAACCGACCACCCCACCCGCCAACCGTCCCCCGGCGACCGAGGGCACAATCCCCGCCCAGAGCCTCAAGCCCTGGGACACGATCACGCTGAACGCGGCCGACTTCTTCAGCGACCCCGAGGGACAGCAGCTCACCTTCACCACGGCGAGCTCCGACACCACCGTCGTTTCCGTGTCCGTGACGGACAGCACGTTGACCATCTACGCCGAGGGACCGGGCGCGGCGACGGTTTCCGTGACCGCCCACGACCCCCGGGGGCTGGCCGCCAACCAGATCATCGACGTAACGGTAGAGCCGTATTCCGACCGTCAGATCCTCACCCTCTTCCATGAAGCCACCGGCGGCCCGAACTGGTACGGCCGGCTGGGCTGGCTCTCCGACGCCCCACTGGAGGACTGGTTCGGGGTCGAGGTTGACGACGATGGAAACGTGATCGAGCTCAGGCTCTACCGAAACAACCTGGTCGGCACCGTCCCACCGGAACTCGGTGGGCTCGCCAGCCTGACCCGCCTGCAGCTCGCGTCCAACCACCTGAGCGGCCCGATTCCCGCGGAGTTGGCGGAGCTGTCCAACCTGTCGTTCCTCGGGTTCTTCAACAACGACCTGGAAGGCACCGTCCCGTCGGAACTCGGCGGCCTGACCAACCTCACCCAACTGGAACTCGACCGTAGCCGCCTGACGGGCCCGATCCCGCGGAGCTTTCTGGAACTCGATCGGCTGAAGCGCTTCTACTTTGCCCAGAGCAGCGGGCTCTGCGTCCCGGGCTCTCCCGAGTTCACGGCGTGGATGTCGGCCATGAAGGGGGGAGCTCGGGGACCATTCTGCAACCAGTCCGACCTGCGCGTGCTGGAATCGCTCTACCTGGCATCCGGGGGCGAGGAATGGACGAACGCCACCGGCTGGCGCGAGGGCGCCGCCGCGGCCGAACGCTACGGAGTCGGCACGGACGCGCTGGGCCGGGTCACCGCGCTCGATCTGACCGCCAACGGACTTACCGGCCGCCTCCCCGAGCACCTGGGCCGGCTGACGCTGCTTGCGGAGCTCCGGGTCGCGGACAACGCGCTCGCCGGACGTCTGCCGTCGTCCCTCCCGGCGCTTCCGCTTCGGTGGTTCGACTACGCGGAAACAGAACTGTGCGTCCCGCCCGACGCATCCTTCAAGGACTGGCTCGGAGGGATTGAATGGCATCAGGGGACAAGCATCGACTGTGCCCCTCCCTCCGACCGTGATGTCCTGGTGGCGCTCTACGACGCCACGGGCGGGCCCGAATGGACCGACCGCGGCAACTGGCTGACCGATGCGGAACTCGGCGAATGGTACGGCGTCGAGACCGATTCCTCGGGGCGGGTGACCGCGCTCAGGCTGCAGAACAACGGCCTCGAGGGCCCGATGCCGCCGGAACTGGGGCACCTGTCCGCATTGCGAGAGCTGATTCTCTGGAACAACGACCTGTGGGGTCCCATCCCACCGCAGTTGGGCAACCTCCCCAACCTCACCAGCCTCGTCATCGTCAACAGCAACCTGTCGGGGACCATTCCGGCGGAGCTCGGCAACCTGGCCGAGCTGAGCGTCCTGTTGCTGGCAAGCAGCGAACTGACGGGACCCATTCCCGCGGAGCTGGGCAAGCTGGTCAACCTCACCTCCCTGACGCTCGACGACAACGCTCTGGAAGGTCCGATCCCGCCGGAACTCGGGAACCTCGCCGCGCTGGAGTCGCTGAGTCTCGCCCTGAACGACCTCACGGGCCCCATCCCCCCGGAATTGGGAAGCCTGTCGAGCCTCCGCCAGCTCGGTCTTGGAGGCAACCGGCTCACAGGTTCCATCCCTCCGGAACTGGCGATGCTGGAGGAGTTGCAGGTCCTCGTCCTCTGGGACAACGATCTTACCGGACCGGTGCCTCCGGAACTCGGCAGTCTCGGCAACCTGCTCTATGCGACCCTCGCAGAAAACGAGCTCACAGGCCCCATCCCGCCGGAGCTCGGTTCCCTCGCGCGCATCGACTACCTGACCCTTGCGGGCAACAACCTCACTGGCCCGATCCCGCTCGAGTTCGGACGCCTGATCGGGGCAATCGATCTGGATCTGAGAAACAACGCCCTCACCGGTCCGATCCCGGCCGAACTGGGCCGGCTGCCGCGACTGGTGCGCCTGTCGCTTGGCCGCAACGACCTGAGCGGTCCTATCCCGCCCGAGGTGGGAGGAATGAGCCACCTCCGCGAGCTTGACCTGACGGACAACGCCGCGCTCTCGGGATCGCTCCCGAAAGCGCTGACGGAACTGAGCATGGACGTGCTCGCCGCGGGAGGAACCGACCTGTGCGCGCCCTCCGATGAAGCCTTCCAGCAGTGGCTGGGAGCCATTCGCAAGCGGCGGGTGACCCAGTGTCTGGACAGCGAACCCGCGTCGGCCTATCTGACCCAGGCGGTGCAGTCGCGTTCCTACCCCGTTCCGCTGGTCGCCGGCCGCCCTGCGCTCCTCAGGGTATTCGTCACCGCGGCGCGCCCCGGCGGCGCGAACATGCCTGCGGTGCGGGCGAGGTTTCTTCTCGACGGGGTCGAAACGCACGTGGCGGAGATCGCATCCTCCCCGGTTCCCATCCCCGGCGATGTGGACGAGGGCGACCTGGCGGCCTCCGCCAACGCCGAGATCCCCGGGGAGGTCATCCAGCCGGGCCTCGAGATGGTGATCGAGATCGACCCGGAGGGAGTACTGGACCCCACGCTGGACGTAGCAAGGCGTATTCCCGCGGATGGCCGCCGCGCGCTGGACGTGCGCGCGATGCCCCCGCTGGACCTGACCCTGGTGCCCTTCCTCCTGGAGCAGACGCCCGATTCCTCGATCCTGGCGCTGACCACCGGCATGGCGGCGGACCCGGGCGGCCACGAACTGCTCCACGACACCCGGACCCTGCTCCCGGTCGGAGAACTCGAGGTGACCGCCCACGAGCCGGTGCTGATTTCGTCCAACAACGCCTACGACCTGTTCCGGGAGACCATCGCCATCTGGGCCGTGGAAGGCGGGATGGGCCACTACATGGGCATGATCGGCGGACGCACGACCGTCGCCCGAGGCATCGCGAGCGTCCCCGGCCGGGTCAGCTTCTCGGTGCCCGACTCGCGAATCATCGCACACGAACTGGGGCACAACGTGAGTCTCCATCACGCCCCCTGCGGAGGCGCCGGCGGTCCCGATCCCTCGTTCCCCGAACCGGACGGGTCGATCGGCGCCTGGGGATACGACTTCCGGCGCGGCAGGCTGGTGGCGCCCGCCCGGCACGATCTGATGTCGTATTGCGAACCGCCCTGGGTGAGCGACTACTACTTCACCAACGCGCTCCGCTTCCGGATGCGTGACGAAGCGCCGCGTGTGACGCAGCCAGCGGCGGGATCCGGCCGGTCGCTCCTGCTCTGGGGGGGCGTCGACCCGGAAGGCAAGCCATTCCTGGAGCCGGCCTTCGTGCTGGAGGCGCCCCCCAACGTCCCGCGGGCGGGCAGCGAATACCGGATCACGGGCCGCGACGCGCGTGACCGCGAGCTGTTCTCGCTCGGTTTGGACATGCCGGTGCCGGCCGATGGCGACGGAAGGCCCGCGTTTGCCATCATGCTCCCGGTACGCGACGGCTGGGCCGAGGATCTCGCCGGCATCACGCTTGCCGGCCCCGGCGGCTCGGATACGCTGAACCGGGAGTCGGCGCGTCCGATGGCCATCCTGCGCAATCCGCGGACCGGCCAGGTCCGTGGAATCCTGCGTCGCACGGCTCCCGTCGCGCAGGCCGCCATGGACGGGGTCGCCAGCGTTGCCGGACCCGGGCTGGAAGTGTTGCTCAGCCCGGGGCTGCCCGGCGCCGCAGGCTGGAGGCGCTGACGATGCGCGGCTCCGGACCTGACGGGCTCAGGAAGGAGGAGGCGCCGCGTCCGGCCGCTCCGGCGAATCGGCGGCCGGCGCTACCGTAAACTCGGTGAACATCCCCCGGCCGTCATGCCCGGAAAAGTCGCAGATCGCCATATAGGCGCCCGGCTCGAGCTCGACGGTAGCCACCCGGCGCTCGCCGGGGTTGAGGCGCCGCTCCAGCACCCAGGCCGCGAGGGTGTCCTCCATCCGGCGGAAGTAGATGTTGTGCTCCTCAAACCCGGCGTTGACGAAGCGCACCGCGTGTGGTCCGGCGGGAAGGACGAGCGGCATGGAAATGGTGTACTCGTCCATCAGGATCTGCATGGTGTCCACGGGGGACGGCGGCGGGGTCTCGACCGGAGGAGCCGGCCGATCGTCGTCCGGATCCCCGCATCCCCCGGCGGCGAAGCATGCGGCGACGAGCACCAGCAGCCGTGAGGCCTTCGACCGCGCGGGGCTGCGGCGAACAAGTCCTGGGGATTCCGGATACAAGGAAGCTGTGCGCCGCACGAGGAGTGTCACCAGCGATGGGAGCACCGCCGTCCCGCCGCGCCTGGGTCGGAGACGAGTGGGCTCCGGAATGCGCGGTCTCCCGCCGCAGCCGCGCGCCCGGACCGGCGAGCAACCGGCGCTGCCCTGCAGAGGCGCCGGTCGGAATCGAACCGACGATCGAGGATTTGCAGTCCTCTGCCTTACCACTTGGCCACGGCGCCAAAAGAATGGGGAGCCGACGAGCGCGCTCCCCATACCGGCTTTGCAAGAGCGGGAAACCGGACTCGAACCGGCGACCCCCACCTTGGCAAGGTGGTGCTCTACCAACTGAGCTATTCCCGCAGATGAAGCATCATGAGGTTAGAAACAGCCACCATGGGTGTCAACCACCCGCGCGATGGTTTTCCCCGCTCCGGCCCGTGACTACCTTTGCACGTTCTCGCCGGGAGCCGGCGCCCGGCCCGCGCGCACCATCCTGCCCCCGCTTCCCCTTGCCACACCCCTCTCGCGGGCACCTCACGCGACCCGGAATTCCGCCTCTCCTGCGGCTGCTGCCGGCGCTTCTCCCGGCCCTCCTGCTGCCCGGCGCGGCCAGTGGACAGCTTGTCGGCGGACCGATCGTCCCTTCGGGCCATCTGCGGCTGGACATCGACGCGAACTACGTCACCTGGAGCGAGCGCTTCGGGCTGCGGTCCGAGGGGGGATCCCCGGTCGAGGAAGTGGAGCCGCTGGGGTGGAACCTGAGCAGCAACGCGCTGGGATCGGACCGGCTGCCCGGAGCCGCGCTCACCGAGGCTCGCCTCCGGACCCTGTTCGGGAATCCCGACTACCGATTCAACCTGGGGAGCACCGACCACCTGTTCGCCGCCCACATCCGGCGCGTGCCCCTCGGGTTCCGGCTGGGAGTATTCCCCTGGCTGACGGTGGGGGCGTCGCTGCCCATGGTGCAGCGAAAGCTCGACTCCGAGCTGGTCTACTCGCCCGGGGAGGCGAACGCCGGTCTGGTGCCGCCGGCGTCCCTGAGGGCTCCGTTCATGAACGAATACGGGAATGCCCTTGCCGAGGCGCGCACCATCATCGCCGGCCTGTGCGGGGTGGACGAGAGCGCCCCCGAGTGCCAGGCGGGCCGCGCCGTGCTCGCGGAGGGCGACGCGCTGCTGGGATCCCTCGGGGCGCTATTCGGCGAGGCCGTTTTCTTCCCCCTGGAGGGTTCCGCCGCGGGCGAGGACCTCGCCGGACGCGTGGACGCGGTCAGGACCGGCCTGTCGGACATCGGTGTGACGAGCTTTACGGCCCCGCTCCCGCTCGGCACCCGGCTCGACCGGGCCAGCTTCGATTCGTTGGTCGTCGTTCCGGTGTTCGGGACGACCGGTCTTCCCGTTGAGGACATGGACGCGCTCTGGGAACCCGGAGATCTGGAGGTAAGCGCGGCGATTCAGGTTCTGAACCTCACCCCCCGTCCGCCGGATCCCCCGGGCCCCGGAGAGGCGGCTGATTCCCTCGCTGCTTCGGAACAGGACCCCCGCGGCGGGATCCGGGTTCGGCTGGGCGTGGCCGGCACGCTCCGCCTGGGCACCGGCAGCCCGCAGGACACCCTCCGCGAGTTCCTGGACATGGAGGTCGCGGAGGGGCAGATGGACATCGAGGCGCGCGCGTTCGGCGCCGTCGACTGGGCGCGGCGCGTGGGGCTGACCTTCGATGTGCGCTACGGGGTCGCCTCACCCGTGTACGTGCGCCGGCGCGTCGGTCCGCCCGACATGGGCTTCGCCCCCCGTCCGCCCCTGGAGACGGTGCAGTGGCAGCCGGGCAACTACCTCGAGTACGCGATCACCCCACAACTGCTGCTGACGCCCCAGCTCGCGGTCGGCTTCGTTTACCGCTCCTTCAGCCGCGCGGCGGACAGCTTCACGGGCGAGGCGGCCGACCTGGCGGCGCTTTCGCTCGAGACCGAAGCAGAAGTGCGGTCCATGGGGGTGGACGTCCGCTATTCCAGCTTCCTGGCCGGCGGCTTCCCGGTTGTGGCCCGCTTCGGCTGGGAAGCCGCGCGCAGCGGCAGCGGAGGCCGGACGCCCAGGACGGGTAGGGTGCACTTCGGGGCGAGTCTCTTCTGGAGGTTGTGGGGCGGAGGCCGGCAGCCCCCGGACGAAGCCGCTCCGACGCCGGGAGGAGCCCGTCCGGGCCGCTAGACGACAGCCCCTGCAACCTCCTGTCCCGCGACGCGCAACAGCTCCCGGGCGTGCTCGCGGGAAGCCGCCGAATCCGGGTCGCCGCCCAGCATGCGCGCGATCTCGCGCACACGCGTGTCCCCGTCAAGGACGAAGGCGCGTGTACGGATCATGCCGTCATCCGGTGAGAGCCGCTTCTCGACCAGCAGATGATGACTCGCGCGCGATGCGATCTGGGCGAGGTGGGTGATGGCAAGCACCTGGTGGGCTCGTCCGGTTTCCTGGAGCCGCGCCCCGACCGCGTTGGCGATCTCGCCCCCGACCCCGGCGTCGATTTCGTCAAACACCAGGGTCGGAACCCGGTCGGCGGCGCCGAGAACCGACTTGAGGGCGAGCATCACCCTCGACAGCTCCCCGCCGCTGGCGATCCGGCCGAGGGGCGCGGGCGGAAACCCGGGGTTGAGCGAGGCCAGGAACTCCACCCGCTCGGCACCCCCCGGCCCCACTTCCGCCAGCGGGCTGAGCGCCACCGAGAAGGTGCCCCCCTCGAGTCCCAGCTCCGGGAACAGCGTTGTAACTCGTCGCTCAAGTTTACGCGCCGCCTTACATCGCACTTCGCTCAGCGCCGCCGCCTCCCGCTCCACGCTGGCCTTGGTCTGGTGGATGCGTCGCTCCAGAGTGGCGATGTCGAACGAGCTGGTCTCGATCTCCTCGAGCTGCCCCGCCAGCCGGCGCCCGGTGTCGAGCACGTCCTCCAGCGCGGGTCCGTACTTGCGCTTCAGCCGGAAGATGCGGTCGAGGCGGACCCTGACCTCTTCCAGCCGGCGCGGATCGTGCTCCAGCGAGCTGGCGTAGTCCCCGAGGAAGCGTCCCGCCTCGCTGGCCGCCTGGTAGGATTGCTCCAGCAACTCCGAGACCTCGCCCAGCGAGCCGTCCAGGCGGATGATGTCGGCGAGCACGGCCTGGACCGCGCGGATGCGCACCGTGACGGCGGCGTCACCGGCGTATAACTCCTCGTAGGCTCCCCCGGCGTTGCGCGCCAGCTCGTCGGCGTGTTCGAGCCGGGTCGCCTCCGTCTCGAGCGCCGTGTCCTCCGCGTCCTGGAGCGCGGCGCCTTCGATTTCGCCGAGCTGGAAGCGGATGAAGTCGGCGCGCGCCTCCAGTTCACGGATCCTCGCTTCCAGCCGCTCCCGCTCGCGCTCCAGCGCCTTCAGCTCGCCGCACAACGCGGCAACGGCGCTCGCCCGGCCGGTCGCGCGCGCCAGGGAATCCAGGAGTCTGGCCTGTTCCGCCGGCCGGAGCAGGCTCTGGTGCTCGTGCTGCCCGTGCAGGTCGACCAGATGGCGGCCCAGTTCACGCAGGAGCCCCACCGTGGCCGAGGAGTCGTTCACCCAGGCGCGGTTGCGTCCCCGGCGCGCCACTTCCCGCCTGAGCACCAGCACGTCGCCGCCCGCGCCCAGACCCAGCTCGTCGAGCTTCCGGCGGACCGGCCCGCAGTCCTCGATGTCGAAAGCGGCCTCGATCATGGCACGGGAGGCACCCACCCGGACCACCGCGGGAGAGGCCCGTTCGCCCAGCAGGCAGGAGAGAGCGTTGGCCACCAGGGACTTGCCGGACCCGGTCTCGCCCGACAGGGCGTTGAGGCCCGGCGCCCCGGTCAGCGTCAGGTCATCGATTACCGCGTAGTCGCGTATGCGCAGTTCGATCAGCATTCCTGACGATACTCATAAGATCATGCACCTGAAGGAGATTTCAGGGCCCAATTCAACTTTCGTCTCAAGGTGGAGAAGAAGGTGTATCCGGGGAAGCGAAGAAGGGGCACGCGCACCGTGCCGGTCCGGATCTCCACAACCGAGCCGGGCACGACGGCCACCGCCTCCTGGCCGTCCACGGTCAGCACCAGGTCGCCCGATGGATCCACTTCCCTGACGATGACGCGCTCGTCCGCGGCCAGCACCAGCGGCCGCACGGCCAGCGTGTGCGGGCAGATCGGGGTCACCAGGATGCAGTCCACCCCCGGCGCGATGATGGGGCCGCCGGCCGAAAGCGAGTAGGCCGTCGAACCGGTGGGCGAGGAAACGATCACCCCGTCGGCGCTGAAGCTGCCGATCTCGTCGGTGACCCCGTCATGGCCCACGAACAGGTCGAGGCGCGAGACCCTCGCCGCCCCGCTGTTGTGAACCACGAAGTCGTTGAGCGCCACGTGGCGATCACCCGCATCCCCGTGCTCGTCGAGGATGGTCGCCTCGAGTGTAATACGGTAGTCGAGGGTGAAGTCGCCGCCGCGCAACCGCTCGAACGCGGTGGCGAGGTCGGAGCCGGAAGACGAGGTTAGGAAGCCCAGGTGCCCGAGGTTGATCCCGAGGACGGGAACTCCGCTTCCCGTGACCTTGCGCGCGCCCCGCAGAAGCGTTCCGTCCCCGCCGAGCGTGACCAGCAGGTCCAGCCCGGGCTCTCCGAGCCGGAGAGGGTGCGCACCCTCCGGAGCGTGCGCGAGGATGTCGGGCTCGCAGGCCACCTCGATGCCGAACCTGCGCGCCAGTTCGTCGAGGCGCGCCAGCGCCGGCGCGAGCCCCGGCTGCCCGGGAAGCGCGAAGATGCCGATGCGGCGGACGGGAGGCGGCACCATGGCGACTCGAGTGGGGCTACGCGCTCTCTCTGGTCGCCATCACGCGGATGTCGGGGCTGGGCCCGGCCAGGCGCAGGGCTTCCCGCGCGATGCCCTCCGCGTCCAGTCCCACCTCCGCCAGCAGCAGCCCCCTGTCACCGTGCTCGATGAAGACGTCCGGCAACCCCATCGTCCTCACGGTCGGCCGCGACCCCACGCGAGCTTGGATCTCGCGCGCCATGAGAGCTCCGAACCCATTGACGACGGTACCCTCCTCGACCGTCAGGATGCGCTCATGCGAGCCGAGCACGCGCTCGAGCACTTCCTCGTCGAAGGGCTTCAGGAAGCGGCAGTTGACGACGGTCGCGTCGATGCCGGCGGCAGCCAGTTCGTCGGCCGCTGAAAGCGCTTCGAGCACCATGGTTCCCACTGCGAGAATCGCCATGTCCGATCCCTCGCGCACGACTTCCCAGCTCCCGTAGGGAACCGCATCGATCTCCGCGGTCGGCGGAACCGCGGCGGGAACCGCGTCGCGCGGATAGCGGATGCTGTAGGGGCCCGCGTCGTGGGTCAGGCCGGTCTTCATCAGGGCGATGAGCTCGTCGCCGTCCTTGGGCGCGGTGACCGTCATCCCCGGAACGAGCAGCATGTAGGCGATGTCGAAGGCGCCGTGGTGAGTCGGGCCGTCGGCGCCCGCCACCCCCGCCCGATCCATGCAGAACATCACCGGAAGATCCTGCAGGGCGACGTCGTGCACGATGGAGTCGAAGCCCCGCTGCAGGAACGTGGAGTAGATGGCCACCACCGGGCGCACCCCTTCCGTGGCCATGCCGGCGGCCGAGGTCACGCCGTGTGCCTCCGCGATGCCCACGTCGAAGTGGCGGGTCGGGAACGCCTTGTCGAAAATGTCGGTGCTGGTTCCGCTCGGCATTGCGGCCGTAATGGCCACGATGCGGTCGTCCTCCGCCGCGAGATCGGTGAGCCCCCTGCCGAAGACCTTCTGGTAACGGGGCAGCCCGACCGGCTTCTTCGGCGAGAGCCCGGTGATCTTGTCCCAGGGGGAGGATGCGTGCCACTTGACGGGGTCTTCCTCCGCGGGCTCATAGCCCTTCCCCTTCTGCGTCACCAGGTGCACCAGCACCGGCCCCTTCATCCGGCGGACGCGCTGCAGGGTGTTGACCACCATGTGGATGTCGTGCCCGTCGAAGGGCCCGAAGTAGCGGAATCCCAGCTCCTCGAAGAGCATGCCCGGCACGAACAGGTGCTTCACGCTCTCCTCGAACCTGCCGGTGGCGGACTGCATCACGTCGGAGATGGTCGTGGGGACGCGCTGCATCAGCTCCTTCACCTGATCGCGCACCCGGTTGTAGAGGGGGTTGGTGATGACGCCGTTCAGGTACTTGTTCATCGCCCCGACGTTGGGAGCGATCGACATGTCGTTGTCGTTGAGGACCACGATGAGGTTGCGCTCGCTCGCACCCGCGTTGTTCAGGGCCTCGTAGGCGAGCCCGCACCCGATGGCGCCGTCCCCGATGACCGCGACGACGTCGAAGTCCTCGTCCTTGTGATCGCGCCCGATGGCCATCCCCACCGCCGCCGAGATGGAGGTCGCGGCGTGTCCGGCTCCGAAGACGTCGAAATCCGACTCGGCCCGGCGCAGGAAGGGAGCCAGGCCGTCCTTGCGGCGAATGGTGTGCAGGCGGTCGTTCCGACCCGTGAGGATCTTGTGGATGTAGGCCTGGTGGCCCGTGTCCCACACGATGCGGTCGCGGGGGGTGTCGAAGACGTAGTGCAGCGCCACCGTGAGTTCGGCGACGCCCAGGCTTCCCCCGAAGTGTCCCCCAACCTTCGCGACGACATCGATGAGGCGTTCGCGCACCTCGCGCACGAAGTCCGGCAGCTGGGAACGCGAGAGCCTGCGCACGTCCGCCGGTCGCTTGACGTAGTCCAGAATGGCCACCCCAATTCACTCCATCTGCGGTTTTTCGCACTCCCGCGATTGCCGGGACCGAATTCTTAATATAACCGGATTCGCGCCTGCTGTTGCAGAGGGCCGTCAAGCCTCTACCGGCTGCGGTGCACGACATATCCGGCGATGGCCGCCATGGGCCGGGAATCGAGGCCGGCATCCGCCAGTGCCCGGTTTGCCAGGGAGACCTGCCGGAGCGCCCGACCGCGGGCCCCGTCCAGCCCGTAGAGGCCGACGTAGGTCGACTTGCTGAGGGCCTGGTCGCTGGGGTGCTTTCCCAGCTGATCCGCCGAGGATGTGGCGTCCAGAATATCGTCCGCTATCTGGAATGCCAGCCCCAGCGCGCGCCCGTACCGATCAAGGGCTTCGATGCGGCGCGTGCCGGCCCCGGCGGCCAGCCCGCCGATCCGGGGGGCCGCCGCCAGGAGCGCCCCGGTCTTGAGCGCGTGCAGCCGGTCCAGCCGGTCCGGCGACAGGGTCCGGCCCTCGGACTCGAGGTCGAGGGCCTGCCCTCCGACCATTCCTCCCGCGCCCGCGGCCCGCGCCAGCGTGCGCACGATCTCTCGCGCGACCTCGTCCGGGCATCCCAGTTCGAGTGAGGCGCGCCATGCCTGCAGCGCGGCTCCCGGAATCAGCGTTGCCGCGGCCCGGGCAGTGCTCCGGGCTCCGAACACGTGGTGCGGGGTCGGAGAACCCCTGCGCAGTTCGGCGTCGTCCATGCACGGGAGGTCGTCGTGCATGAGGGAGTAGGCGTGGATCATCTCGATGGATGCGGCCAGGTCGTAGCAGCCCTCCTCGACTTCGCCGCCGCAGGCCGCGTACGCCGCGATGCACAGGATGGGCCGGACCCGCTTGCCGTCGGTAAGCAGCCCATGCCGCAACACCGGGCCGAGGGAAGGACCGACGCGTGGGGTCAGAGCGGCCAGGGCTCGTTCCAGGGCCAACCCGACCCGCCTCCCCTGCTCGCCGAGGAATGATGCCAGATCGAAGTCGCCGCTCGGCGCCGGGATCTCCCGCGACGCGGGGGTCCCGCTCACCCGGCGTCTTCCCGCCGGCGGGCTTCGCCCTCGATCAGCTCCTCCACGCGAAGCTCGGCGGCGGACAGCAGCCGTTCCGCCGCGCGAACGTGCCGGATTCCCTCCTCGAAGAGCGCGAGGCTCTGCTCCAGCTCGACGTCTTCGGCGTCGAGGGCGGCAACGATGTCGTCGAGACGCCGCAGTCGCTCCTCCACCGACAACGGCTGGGGATCGCCGGCATCCCGGCTCGACGGCGCCGGGTTTCCCGAACGACGGGCGCGCTCATCCATCAGAGCCGCTCCGGCTCGGTGACTTCCTTTCCACCGGTGCCCCCCACGGCACGCTCGTCGGGACGAGTCCCGGTCACGCGGCATCCGACGCGGCCGTCGACCACCCGCAGATCGAAGGAGGACCCCCTAGGGAATCCTGCGACGTTCCTGAGCACCCGGCCCGAGCGGTCGAGCGGTACCGCGTACCCCCGGCGGAGGGTGGCCAGGGGAGAGAGCGCGTCCAGGCGCCCGGAGGCGCTCTCCATCCGGGCACGCCGGGCGGCGAGTCGGGCGCGCATCGCCGCCGCCAGCCGCTGACTGCGGCCGAACACCTGAGCGGTCCGCGGCTCGATGACGCCGTCGATTCCCCGACGGAGCCGGCCGGCGCGGGACTCCAGGCGGTTGCGGCTGCGGTGCACGGAGCGCCGGAGGCCGGTGGAAATGCGGGGGCGCAGGTCGGCCAGCCGCCGAGCCAACACCGCGCGGTCGGGCACCACCGCCTCCGCTCCGGCCGAGGGGGTGGGGGCGCGCAGGTCGGCCACCAGATCCGCGATGGTGACATCCACCTCGTGGCCCACGGCGGAGACCACCGGTACCGGGCAGGCGGCGATGGCGCGGGCGACCTCCTCGCGGTTGAAGGCCCACAGGTCTTCTAGCGAACCCCCGCCCCGCGCCACCAGGACGACGTCCGCCCGCCTGCTGCGGCCGATCTCGTCGATGGCCCGCGCCACGTCCTCCGCGGCGCCCTCCCCCTGCACGCGGGCGCTCCTCAGCAGCACCCGCGTCCAGGGCGCCCGCGCCCCGATCACCGACAGGATGTCGTGGAGGGCGGCCCCCGTGGCCGAAGTCACCACCCCCACGCAGGCCGGGCACGCCGGCAGCGCGCGCCTGCGCGCAGGGTCCATCAGCCCCTCCGCCAGCAGTTTGCGCCGCACCTGTTCGAAGGCCCGGCGCCACAGCCCCTCCCCGTCTTCCGCCATCAGCCGGCGCACGCGCAGCTGGTACCGTCCGCGGGCCTCGTAGAGGGTCACCGAGCCGAACGCCCGCACCCGGGTGCCGTCCTCCGGGTCGGCCGGAAGCCGGCGGGCATCGCTGGCGAACATGACCGCGCCGATGTGCGCGGTCTCGTCCTTGAGCGTGAAGTACCGGTGCCCCGCGGCGACCCGACGCCAGTTGCCGACCTCACCGGCCACCCAGAGGGCCGACATGCCCTGCTCGAGCAGAAACCGCGCCCGGCGGTTCACCTGCGCGACCGTCCACGGCTCGGCCTCTCCGACGCGCTTCCCGGAAGCCCGCGCCGTGGCATCCGCCGGGGCGCCCGCCTCCGGGCCCGGCTGTTCCCCGCCCGCAGCGTACCGGAAGAGGTCGAGCGACCCGTCCTGCGCGGCCATGGGCGGCTCAGCCCCGGCCTTCGTCCGCGTGCAGCCGCACGGCGGCGTCGACCGTATTCGAGAGCAGCATCGCGATGGTCATCGGGCCGACCCCTCCGGGAACCGGCGAGATCGCGCCCGCGACCTCCCTGACCTCGTCGAAGACCACGTCGCCCGTAATGCGGTATCCCCGCTCGCGGGTCGCATCGTCCACCCGGTTGGTGCCCACGTCGATCACGGTGGCCCCGGGGCGCACCATTTCGCCGGTGACGGTGCCGGGACGCCCGATGGCCACGATCAGGATCTCGCCGAGCCGGGTCACGGCGCCCAGGTCGGGGGTGCGGCTGTGGGCGACGGTGACCGTGGCGTTCCCCCCGGGCGCCTTGCGCATGAGCAGCGACGCCATCGGCTTCCCCACGATGTTGGAGCGTCCCACGATCACCGCGTGCCTGCCCGAGGGATCGACGCCCGAGCGCAGCAGCATCTGGATCACCCCGGCGGGCGTGCACGGGGCCAGCACGTCGGGGGCACCCGTGGCGAGACGTCCCACGTTCACCGGGTGGAAGCCGTCCACGTCCTTCCCGGGCAGAATGCGGTCGAGCACCACCTGGTCGCGAATCTGGTCCGGCAGGGGAAGCTGCACGAGGATGCCGTGAATCGCGGGGTCGGCGTTGAGCCCGTCGAGCAATCCCAGCAGTTCGGCCTCCGGGGTCGAGCCGGGCAGGGTGATCTGGCGGGAGTGGATCCCGGCGGCGCGCGCGGCGCGGTTCTTCATCCGCACATAGCTGTGGCTCGCCGGGTCGTCCCCCACCAGCACGGTCGCGAGCCCGGGCACCAGCCCGTCCCGTTCCTTGAGGACGGCGACCCGCTCCCGAAGTTCCCCGCGGATCGCACCCGCGATCTCCGTCCCCGAGATGATGGCGGCGCTCATCGGGCGAATCCCACGGCGCGGGTTTCGCGAATCACCACGATCTTTATCTGGCCGGGATAGCGCAGTTCCTCCTCGAAGCGGCGCGCGATGTTCTCCGAGAGCGCGTTCGTTTCGTCGTCGGAGACCCGTTCCGGCTCCACCATGACCCGCACCTCCCGTCCCGCCTGGATCGCGAAGCAGCGCTCCACTCCGGGATACTCGAGGACCGTGTTCTCGATCTTCTCCAACCTCTTGACGTAGCTGTCGAACATCTCTCGGCGCGCCCCCGGACGGGACCCCGAGATCGCGTCCGCCGCCGTAACCAGGAACGTCTCCGCGTAGCGGTGCGGCTCCTCGTCATGGTGCGCGCGGATCGCGTTCAGGACCTGATCCGGCTCCCGATACCTCTCGCAGAGCGCGTATCCCAGCTCCACATGGGTCCCTTCCTGGTCGTGGGTCATCCCCTTCCCCACATCGTGCAGAAGGCCCGCCCGCTTGGCGATCTGCACATCGAGCCCCATTTCCGCGGCCATGCCTCCCGCCAGCAGCGCCACCTCCTTCGAGTGCAGCAGCTGGTTCTGACCGTAGGAGGTGCGGAAGCGAAGGTGACCGAGCGCCTGAACGATCTTGGGGTGCACGTCGTGGATCCCCAGCTCGTAGAGCACCTCCTCGGCGGCTGCGAGCATCGTCCGCTTGACGGATTTCTCGCTCTTCTTGACCAGGTCCTCGATGCGGGCGGGATGGATCCGGCCATCCTCGACGAGCTTGCCGAGGGCGACCCGGGCCACCTCGCGGCGGATGGGGTTGAACCCTGAAAGGATGACCGCTTCGGGAGTGTCGTCGATGATGACGTCGATGCCCGTGGCCTGCTCGAAGGCGCGGATGTTTCGACCCTCGCGTCCGATGATGCGGCCCTTCATCTCGTCGGAGGGCAGCTGCACGACGGACACCGTCATCTCGGCGGTCTGTTCCGCCGCCATGCGCTGGATCGCCTGGGCGATGATCTTGCGCGCCTCGCGCTCACCCGTGCGCTTCGCCTCGGCCTCGATGGCGCGGACGGTGCTGGCGGCCTTCGCGCGGGCCTCGTCCTCCAGGTTCTTCATCAGGAGGCCGCGGGCTTCGTCGGCGGAGAGGCCTGCCAGCGACTCGAGCGTACTCTGCACCGACCGCTCGGAGGCTTCGACTTCCTCGAACCTCCGGTCCAGCTCGCCGTTGCGGCGCTGGAGCGTCTTCTCCCGCTTGTCCAGCGCCCCCTTGCCCTCCTCCAGGCGGGTCTCGCGCTCGTTCAGGCGGTCGAATTTGCGATCCAGGGAATCCGATCGTTGGCCGATGCGCCGCTCAAGCGTCTTGACCTCCTCCCGGCGCCGAGCCTCCTCGGACTGCCAGGACTCGCGCAGCCGGTAGACCTCTTCCTTGCCCTGTAGGGCGGCGGCTTTGAGGGTGGTGTCGGCTTCGTCGTTGGCGCGGGCGATGATGCGTGACGCATCGTCGCGGGCGGCGGCGCGTTCCTTTTTCTGCCTGGTGCGCTCGATGCCCCGTCCCAGCAAATATCCGGCTGCGGAGCCGAGCGCCATCACGACCGCCGCAAGCAGAATGCTTTGCGGGTCCATTGTATGCGCTCCGGATCAGGCGCACGCGCGCCTGCCAGTTCCATTCCGTGGGGCCGTTCCGACCGAGGACGAAGCCGACCCTGACCGATTGCGTGCCCGCGCCCTACCGCCGGCGACGGGCGGAATGCTTCTAAAGCTCGTCACAATATGAGGATGGAGCGGACAGGCGCAAGCGACGAGGCGGGATTCAGGATTCGGCGTGCTCCGCCAACTCGGCCTCGACTTCCTCAGCGAGCGACCCGGATCGGCGCGTCATCCGCGCCCGCAGACCGGCCAGATCGGCCTGAGCCTCAAAGTACCGGGCGGTGATGGAGAGGGCCGCAAGGATCGTGGCCCTGTATGAGTCCATCAGTCCGGCCCGACGGTGGACCTCGCTGATGTTCTCATCCAGGAAACGGGCACATCGCTCGACTTCCTCGCGGTCGGCGGTGGACCGGATGGCGTACTTCTCGCCCGCGATCTCGACCGTATGGGATATTGCCTTGTCGGTATCAGCCATCCCGGCCCTCCAGGAATTGTATTCGGGCCATCATCCTCTCCACCACCGCGCGGCCCCGTTCGAGGCGTCCCTCCAGCTCGCGTCGCTCGTGCTCGGCCGCGCGCAGTCTTTCCACAACGCTCTCCGGGCTTGCTTCGCCCTCGGCGACGGGAGCGAGGAACTCCATCAGCTCCTCGTTTCGCTCCCTGGCCGACCGCAGTTCGGCCCTCAACTCCGCGCTCTGCCGGATCAGTCGCCGGACCGCCGACTCCAGGCGCGCGAAGGGCTCGCTAGCGTCCGGAGTCTGCTGCGCCTGCTCTTGGTTCGACACCGAAGTCCTCCTTGAGTCGCTGGATGAGACGCCGTACCGCGCGATCGACGGCCTTGTCCGTGAGCGTCCGGCGTCCCGACTGAAAGCGCAGGCGGAATCCGACGGACCGGAAGCCATCAGGCACATCCCCGCCGCGGAACAGGTCGAAGACGGACACTCCGGCGAAATCCCTGCCTCCGCCCCTCTCGAGGAACTCCAGCACCTGCCGGGCCGGAAGCGAATCCGGAATCAGCAGGGCCAGGTCACGCTCCACCGCCGGGAAGGCGGGAAGCGGGCGGAAGGCCGGGTCGGGCCGCCCCCGGACACCGTCTCCCAGTTCGAGTTCCAGCCCCCAGACCGGTCCGGCCCAGACGGGAGCGTCCACCCGGTCCGAGCGCACCTTGCCGGCACCGCCCACCACCGAGCCGTCGGCCGCCCGCAGCAGAAACTCGCACCCCTCCTCGAAGAAGGTCGAGTCGAAGGTGCCGGGCTCCACCGAGCACTCCCCCGGGAGCACGGCCGCGACCAGTTCCTCGGCCAGTCCGCGCAGCTCCCACTCGTCCCACGGCCGATCCCCGGCCGACCAGTGGTGGGGCCGCCGCCGCCCGGTCATCGCGACCGCCAGCCGATTCGTCTCGCGCGGCAACCCGCCGGACCCGTCGGCGCCGAATACCGCGCCCATGTCGAAAAGCCGGATGTCGGCGGCACCCCGCGCGAAGTTGTGCTCGACCGCGTGCAGCAGCCCGAAGAGCACGGTCCGGCGCAGGTGGCTTTCTTCCGCGGAGACCGGATTGAGCACCTCCACCTCCCCCTCCTCCGCGGGCGCGAACGCCGTCGTGTGCGCCTCCAGGAACCCGCGGCCCACCAGGATCGTCCTGAGACGGTCGTGCAACTGCAGAAGGGGGTCGTCCGGGACCGTCCCCGGGCGGAAGGCGCCCAGGCTGTCCGGGAAGCGGTCGTACCCGTGGACGCGCGCGACCTCCTCGACCAGGTCGACCTCGCGAAGGGTGTCGTAGCTCCGGTGCCCCGGCACCGTGACATCGATTGCGCGGGCGGCGGGCCTGCAGCGGTAGCCCAGCGGCTCGAGCAACTTCACGATGTCGGCGGCCTCAAAGCGGACGCCAAGCAGCTGCCCGACCCGTTCGGGACGAAGCGTCACGACCGGCGCGCGCCAGGGCCGCGGGCAGGCGTCGAGGAGGGTGGGCGCCGGCTCGCCGCCCGCCGTCGCGACGATGATCGAAACAGTGCGCCGAATCGCGCGCTCAAGCCCGGCCGGGTCTACTCCGCGCTCGAAGCGGTGGCTGGCGTCGGTCGACATGCCCAGCGCCCGCCGCACCGCGCGCACCCCCTTCGGGTTGAAGAGCGCGCATTCCAGCAGCACGTCCGTGGTCCCCTCGCCGATCTCGGATTCGCTCCCGCCCATGACCCCGGCTATGGCCAGCGCCCGCTCGGGATCGCAGATGAGGAGCATTCCTTCGTCCAGTTCGCGCCGTTCGCCGTCCAGCGTCCGCACCGTCTCGCCCTGCCGGGCCCCCCGGACCACGATTTCGGGTCCGGCGACCCTCGCGAGATCGAAGGCGTGCAGCGGCTGACCCAGCTCCAGCAGCACGTAGTTGGTGGCGTCCACCACGTTGTTGATGGGATGGGCGCCCGCAGCCCGCAGGCGGGACGCCAGCCACTCCGGGGAAGGGCCGACCCGCACCCCGCGCACCACCGCCGCCATGTAGCGCCAGCACTGCCGCGGGTCGTCGATGCGGACGCGCGCCCCCGCCCCGTCGACCGCCGGCGACCCGGTGCGCACCGTGAGTTCGTGCTCGACCGCCCCGGGGAGTTCGGCCAGGCGGATCCCGCCCTCACCGACCAGCTCTCGCGCCACGCCCACGTGGGAGAGCAGGTCGCCCCGGTTGGGCGAGACCTCGACATCCAGGCGGTGGTCGTCCAGGCCGACAGTGGGGGCGAAAGGGCTTCCCGGGTCGAACTGTCCCGCCAGCTCGAGAATGCCGCGGTGGTCGGTGCCCAGCCCCAGTTCGCGGGCCGAGCAGAGCATGCCGCGCGACTCCTGGCCGCGGATGCGGACGCGCTTGATGCGCAAGTCCCCGGGAAGAACGGCGCCCACCGGCACGAAGGGATAGCAGGCGCCTGCGCGGACGTTGGGCGCTCCGCACACCACCTGCACGGTGCCGTTGCCCCCGTCGACCTCGCAGACGCTCAACCGGTCCGCGTTCGGGTGCCGGCGCACGCGCTCCACGCGGCCGATCACCACCCCGGCGATCTCTGCGGCCAGGTCGGTGATTCCCTCCACGGGCGCGCCGCGCATCGCCAGCCGGGCCGCGATGTCCCCGGCACGCAGGTCGAGCCCGGGCGCCACCGCCCGCAACCAACGGCGCGAGACGTTCATGCGAACTGGGAGAGGAAGCGGATGTCGTTCTCGTAGAGCATCCGGATGTCGCTGATCCCGTACTTGAGCATGGCGATGCGCGCGGGCCCCATGCCGAAGGCCCACCCGGAATAACGTTCGGGATCGATGCCCACGTTCTCGAGCACCGCCGGATCGACCATTCCGGCCCCCATGACCTCCAGCCAGGCCGTTTCCTCGACGCTGCCGTCCGCTCCCACCACGCGCCTCTTCACGTCGACCTCGGCGCTCGGCTCCGTGAACGGGAAATAGCCCGGGCGGAAGCGGACGCGCGTGCCCGGTCCCCAGAACCGGCGCGCAAACTCCGACAGGGTAGCCTTGAAGTCCACGAAGGTGATGCCCTCGTCCACCGCCAGGCCTTCGATCTGGAAGAACGCGGGCGCGTGCGTCGCGTCCCAGGTGTCGCGCCGGTAGGCCGGGCCGGGGGCGAGGATGCGCACGGGAGGGCGGTACCGCTCGAGGATCCGGATCTGGACCGGAGAGGTATGGCTGCGCAGGAGCCCCCCACCCTTCAGGTAGAGGGTGTCCTGTTCGTCGGCGGCGGGATGGTCCAGGGGCGTGTTGAGCGCGACGAAGTTGTACCACTCGGTTTCCGCCTCGGGCCCGCGGGCGCGCGTAAACCCCAGGCGCGCAAAGATGTCGCAGATCTCGTCGACGACCAGCGTGACGGGGTGGCGGGCGCCCCGCCACCGGTCCCGCCCGGGAAGCGTGAGGTCCCGCGCCGGTGTACCGGTGTCCGCGCGCTCCCTCGCGAAGCGGCGTTCCCGTTCTTCCAGCGCGCCGCGCAGCACCTGCTTGACCCGGTTCGCTTCGGCGCCGACGGCCGGCCGTGCTTCCGGGCTGAGGCCGCCGAGCTGGCGCAGGATGCGTGATACGCGCCCTTCCCTGCGGCCCAGGAACGCTACCCGGACCTGCTCCAGGGCAGCGGAATCGCTCGTGCCGGTGATGGCGTCCCGCGCCTCCCGTTCGAGCGCCCGGAGCTCATCAACGAGAGAGCCGGCCTCGGACACGAAGTGTCGGACTAGGCGCGCGAACCGCGCTCAGGCACCGGCCAGTCCCTGCTTGGCGCGGTCCGCCAGGGCAGCGAACGCCTCCGGGTTGCGCACGGCCAGGTCGGCCAGCGACTTGCGGTCGAGTTCGATACCCGCCCGCTGGAGGCCGTTGATGAACCGGGAATAGGACAGGTCGTGCTGCCGTGAGGCCGCGTTGATGCGCGTGATCCAGAGCCGCCGGAAATTCCGCTTCTTCTGCTTGCGGTCGCGGTAGGCGTACTCCCAGCCGCGCTCCACGGCGTCCTTCGCCGTGCGGTACAGCTTCTTTCTGGCGCCGAAATAGCCTTTGGCCTGGCGGAGAATCTTCTTCTTGCGACGTTTGCGCGCGGGGGCGCCGGTCGTTCTGGGCATGGGGTTCTTTCTCCCGCGGCCTTAGGAGTTGGGAAGCAGGCGGCGGAGCCTGCGCTCGTCCGCGCCGGACACCAGCGTGGCGGAACGCAGGCGGCGCTTCCGTTTCCGGGTCTTCTTGGTGAGGATGTGGCTCTTGTACGCCCTCATCCTGCGGAGCTTGCCGCGGCCGGTGCGGCGGACCCGCTTGGCCGCTCCGCGGTTGGTCTTCATCTTCGGCACGATCTAACTCCTGGGAGCCAAAACCATTGTCATGGTGCGCCCTTCCCTCACGGGGCGCGTCTCTATCTTCGAAACCTCTTCCAGATCCTCCGTTACCCGCCTTAGCACCTCCAGCCCGATCTCGGGGTGCGAGAGCTGCCGCCCGCGAAACATCATCGTCAGCTTCACCTTGTTGCCGTCGCCGAGGAAGCGGCGGGCGTGCCGGACCTTGAAGTCGTAGTCGTGATCCTCGATGCCCGGCCTGAACTTCACTTCCTTGATCTGTATGTGATGCTGTTTCTTCTTCGCTTCCTTGGCCTTGCGGGCCGCGTTGTACTTGTACTTCCCGTAGTCCATGAGCCGGCATACGGGCGGACGCGCGGCCGGCGCCACCTCGACCAGATCCAGGCCGGCCCTGCCGGCCCTTTCGCGCGCCTCCTCGATGGAGACGATACCCACCTGGGCGCCCCGCTCGTCGATGAGCCGAATGGGACTGATCCTGATCTGGTCGTTGACTCGGATCCTCTGTTCCTTTATGGCCTGTTCCTCCGTGGTTCAAATGAACCCGCCTTCCGGCGAGCATCGTGCGACAAAAAAACCCGGGCCACCCCGGGACACGAAACGCCGGGCGGCCGATCGACGCTGCTCGCCGCCGGCCCGTCTCGTAACCCTGCGGCGCCTGGCGCCGAAGGTGGAGGGAACGTGCGATCCTCGCTTCCGCGTTGTCAACGGCGAAAGATAGGGATGAGCGGCGCAGGGTCAAGCGAGGCGCTTCAGGTAAAGCCGCATTCCCGCCCAGTCGTTGGCCGCGTTGAATACATCGAAGTAGCGCCGGGCTCTCTCCTGCCCGATCGCCGCCGCCTGCCGTTCCCTCGTCTCCCTCTCGTATTCCTCGGCGAGCCGCGGGTCGTCCGTCGTCAGGCTGGCGCGCGCCCGCTCTTCCAGCGCCGCCAGCGCCTTGCTCAGCTCTTCCCGCCGGGCGTCGAAGTCGTCGTAGATGCCGAAGTGGGCCACCGCGAAGCGGTCGGGACCGTAGATCCGCAACCGCTCCAGCGTCGCCTGCCAGGCCTCCGCGTCCACGCCGGGCGCCGGGGTGGGCGGGTGCACGGGAGCGCGGCGGTCGAGGATCACGCCCAGCGCGTCGCCGCACAGCAGCACGCCGTCGCGGTCGTGCAGCCAGGCGAGGTGATGGCCGATGTGGCCTGGCGTCGAGATGGGACGCAGGAGCCGCAGCCGGGCGCGCTCCCCCGGTGCCCACGGACGGATGTTGCGCGCGGGCACCGGCAGTACCTCCCCCCACAGGCGGTCGTGGGCATCGCCGAACGTGCGCCGCGTGCTGCGCACCAGGCGCTCCGGGTCGGCGATGTGGGGCGCGGCGTCCGCGTGCACGTGCACGGTCAGCGCGTCGTTCTCAGCGGCCAGATGCCCCGTCGCGCCTGCGTGGTCCAGGTGGATGTGGGTGAGGAAGACGGCGCGCAGGTCGGAGATCGCCAGACCTCGCTCCGCCAGGCGGGCCCGGAGCGAATGCAGGCAGGTCGCGGGTCCGGGATCGACCAGAACCGGCTCGGGGACCTCCAGCAGAATGGACGAGATCGCGCCCTGAAGACCCAGATGTTCGAGGTCGAGGAGTTCGATCAACCGCTTTGCGGATAAGGACGCTCTTCGGGTCCCACGAAGACCTGGCGCGGACGTGCGATGCGCTGCTCGCGGTCGTTGACCATCTCCTCCCACTGCGTGAGCCAGCCCACGGTGCGGGGAATGGCGAAGAGCAGCGGGAACATCTCCGACGGGAACCCCATCGACTGATAGATGAGCCCCGAATAGAAGTCGACGTTGGGATACAGGTTGCGCCGGATGAAGTACTCCTCGCCCAGCGCGATCTTCTCCAGTTCCAGGGCGATGTCGAGAAGCGGATTCTTGCCCAGCACCTCGAACACCTCGTGCGCGGTCTGCTTGATGATGCTGGCACGCGGGTCGTAGGCCTTGTACACCCGGTGTCCGAAGCCCATGAGACGCCGCTCGCCCCGCTTCACGCTTGCCATGAATTCGGGGATGTGATCGGTGCTTCCGATCTCCTCGAGCATGCGCAGAACCGCCTCGTTGGCACCCCCGTGAAGAGGTCCGAACAGGGCCGCCATCGCGCCGGCGTGGGCGGAATAGGGATCGGACTGGGAGCTGCCGATGACCCGCATCGCGGTCGTGGAGCAGTTCTGCTCGTGGTCGGCGTGCAGGATGAACAGCACCTCCAGGGCGCGCTCCAGCGCCGGATGGGGCTCGTACTCACGCACGCCGATGCGGAACAACATCGACAGGAAGTTCTGCGTGTAGTTCAGGTTGTTGTCGGGATACGCGAGCGGCAGCCCCTTGTGATGGCGGTAGGTGAAGGCCGCGATGGTGGGCATCTTGGCGATCAGGCGCACGATCTGCTTCCAGCGATTCTCCGGGTCGTGGATGTTCCGGGCTTCGGGATAGAAGGTGGACAGCGCCGCCACCGTGCTGATCGCCATTCCCATCGCGTGTGCGTTATAACGGAACGCGTCGATGAGCTTGGTCAGGTTCTCGTGGATGTAGGTGTGGACCCTGACTTCGTCGCAGAAGGCGTCGAGCTCGTCATCCGTCGGCAGTTCGCCCTTGAGGATCAGGTAGGCCACCTCCAGGAAGGTGGCCCTTCCCGCCAGTTGCTCGATGGGATAGCCGCGGTACTGCAGGATCCCCTTGGAGCCGTCGATGTAGGTGATGGTGCTGCGGGTGTTGGCCGTGTTCGAGAAGCCGGGATCGTACGCCATCATGCCGAAGTCGGTGTCCCGCACCTTGATCCGGCGCAGATCCATGGCCCGGACCACGTCGCCTTCCAGGATGTCGACCTCGTACTTGGCGCCGGTACGATTGTCGGTGATCGAAAGAGTGCCGTTCTGCGCCCCGCCGTTGTCCATGTCCGCTCTCCGCACGGGCTCAGGTCGAGCCGGTGCATGTCGTTTGGGTTGCGCGGGTTTCCTGTCGCCGCGGAACCCGCTTCCGCGTCAGCTCCCACCGACGGATAGTCTAACCTGCAGCGCAAGCGGCGCGGTAGATGCGA
>JAPPHB010000117.1 GCA_028821195.1 Gammaproteobacteria bacterium | reverse complement strand
CAAGGCGGCCTGATGTTTAGGCCGTCCACTTGTCCAAGAAACCGGGACCGCTACACCGCGCGGGGAGGCGTCGGCCCGCCCGTCGGCGCGTGCCGAACTGATGGACGTAGAACGGCGAGAGTGAGAGGAACCTGCGGCAGTGATCGTCCAGGCGATCCAGGACCTTGAGCCCGGCCCTCGGCGCAGGCGGTCGGTAGACGGTGCGCAGTTCATCCAGTGTGTTGACAGCCACTTTCGCCTCCCTCCGGGACTGAGTCATGCTTGCTCTGCAAGATACACGTCAGGGACGAACGAAGGCCACTTCGGCCCCAGCGCTTCTCACCGGTTCGGTCCAGGGTCCCGGTCCGGCGCTCGACGGCCCGTGCCGATGCGGTCCACGTCCGGGTCCGCGCCATCGCCTCGCGCAGCAGCGCGGAGGGGGAGGGAGATACGCCCGTCGTGGCCGCGGCGCGGAACGCAGGGGGATCTGAAGGGGGGCGCCGCACCCCCTGCCAGCCGCGATGTTGAACATCGCGTGTGCTGGCTCCCGGCAAGTAACAGGCCGGGAGCCAGTCCGGGGGACGCTCTCCAAGCGGTAAGCCGAAGACAACCGGAGACGGTCCTCGAAAGCGAGGGGGATTATGCCGATGGGTTGACGGAGGGCGGAATGGGCGGCGATCCCGAGTAAAAGAGAGAGTACCGCACGGTCCCTCTTTCGAAGGTATGCGTCCTTATCGACCACCCACCTACATGGTTGCCCGCCACCAACCGCATGGGAGTAATCGCAGAAGGGCCGCGGATGATGGCTTCCTCGAACTCGTGAAGCAATCGCTGTTCATCTGATCTGAGCGGAACCACGATGTCGATGTCATCCATTTTCCGCCGACCTGTATGGTCCGGCGGCGAACAGTAGATTCGCGTCATTTGGACGACCAAACTGACCACGTTCCCTCCGTTCACGTCGGGGTGGTAAAGTTCGATCCTTCTGGCTTCCATTCCGTCTTCTCCTCCGGCTTGGGGGAATTGTGGACGCCGAGCGTTCCTGGGAGAGTATCTTCAGGAATCTAGGAGCAGCCGCATCCATGTGGGTACGATATCGAGTTACACGAACCAAGAAGCTACCTGCCGCCGCTGCGAGGTCGCGCTCGAAACAATCGAAGCAGAACCGGAGTACGCTTCAGCGGCCCGCGCCCTTCCCGGTGTCGGCGGATTCCCCCGTCCGGTGCCGAACGTAGCTCTCCAGCACGCGGTTCATTCGCGTCTGGTAGCCCTTCCCCGGTGCCTTGAAGTAGGCCAGCACGGAGCGCTTCACGCGCATCGTGATCTGGTCGGTCAGGTCCGGCTCGACGAGTTCCGCCCGCTCCCAGAACCCTTCGTCCAGTTCCGGGATGTCGCTGAAGTCGATGCCCTCGTCCTTCACCGTCGCGATCTGCTCGGGCGTGAGGGGCCTATCGTAGCGTCCGCTCATGGTAGACTCTCCTTTCCTTCCGCGATGCCGGGCGGGCAGAGATCAGACGGATGCGCCCGCGGCGCTCGGTGTGGGCCACCACGATCAGCGCTCCGGGCTCGACCCGGCCTATGCTGATGCGGCGCTCCTCGCCGTAGTCCCGGCGACGGTCGGGCGACGTTGCGACGGTCCCCTCGAAGATGCGCTTCGCGGTGTCGAACCCGATGCCGTGCTTGCGGATGTTCGTCTGGTTCTTGGCCTCGTCCCACTCGAATTCCATCGATCGATTATACATATGGATTGTAGTTACAGCAACGTGCCGCGTCGCGACCCGGTAGGGGCTGTCCGCGAGACCTGCAAATGACGGCCGGACGTGGACGTTGGTGGCAAGTCCTGCGTGTCCGGCTCACTTTGGGGGTGCCCGGACACGGAATCGCCGTTCGGCCGGACATGGCTCCGGCCATCGATGTCGCTGGCACGCTTGCGGTTGAGATCCGGCGACGGCTTGAGGAGGAGAAAGCCTTGGAGCGCCGCCTTGGTGCAGCAGGACCGCACTTGGACGGCGCATCCGCCGCGTGAGTACTCCTGCCCGGCCTTCCCGCCGCCCAGCCCTGCGGGGAGCATCAACGGATGATCGAGCCGGGCCGGAACGGATCTACCGCAGCGGAAGCGTCGCGCGGAGCCCTGCGAGGCAGGTCGCGCCGAGAAAATCGGGCATCCACTTGACATGGATACTCCCAGCCAACAAGTCCGTACCGGAAGGTGTCACGAGCGCCGCTTCCAAGCGGACGGAGGACCGGTTCGCCGGGCTGGGCCGAATCGGCGCTCGAAGCCGGGACGGCGTGGTCACCGGCCATGCCTTGAATGCCTTCCTGCAAGGATCGCTGGCCCGGAGCGACCTCCCGCCGAGGGTTGGGATGGCGTGCACATCCCAGCCCTCCCCCGTGGCACGCCAAGCGTCCAGGGAGGGGGGTCGCTCCGGCCACCCCCGAAAGCTCCCGCGTGCCACCGCCGCGCCCGTAGCCACGTCGCAACCGAAAGTGGAGCAGCGATATGCGGAATCGCGGGCGTGCCCGACGAAAGGGCTTCTTCGTGTCCACCCACCTCCAACGTCGGTCGGACACTCGCGCTACGGCCCCGGCTACAGGGTTTCGCGGGTCGTGAGCTTCCCTCCGAACCCAACTGGCGGAGAAGCCTTCTCTCCGCGACCTTTCGGTTGCGCAGATCGTGCAGTCCATCGAATCGAGGGAGGAATCGAACGATGGCATGCACGAAACGAAGCCGCCGGAGCTACGGCGCCGGCGAATGGGGCCGGAACCGGGTCAGGGTTTTTCCCGATCCGAAGACCGGCAACTTCCAGATGGAGTGGCGCGAGAACGGGCGGAGGCTCACCCGGTCGCTGGGTCACCGCGATTGGACGAGAGCGAAGCGGCAGGCGGACGAAGCCGCTGCGGACTTCGCGATGCTTCAGCC
>JAPPHB010000128.1 GCA_028821195.1 Gammaproteobacteria bacterium | reverse complement strand
CGCTGCGCCAGGGCGAGGACATCCGTCCGCTCGTCGAGGAGACCCTGCGCATCAAACCCGAGCGCCACTGGCTGGTGCAGGGGAGCACCGAGGGCTCCGGCGGGCTCATCGCCCTGAGTCAGACCGGCGGGTAGTGGCCGCAGGATCTTCCGGCGGCACCGGCTTCTCCGGTCACTGTAACTCACTGAGCATATCCGCTCGCTTGCTTACCCACATCCTTGCCCTGAGGAGGATTCCGAGAATTCCATGAGCGCACGAAAGATCACCGTGGTTGGCGCGGGCCATGTGGGCGAGAGCTGCGCCCAGCGGCTGGCGGAGAAGGAGCTGGCGGAGGAAGTCGTCCTCATCGACATCATCGACGGCATCCCCCAGGGCAAGGCGCTGGACCAGTGGGAGAGCGCGCCCATCGAGGGGTTCGACACGCGCGTCGTGGGGGCGAACGATTACGAGCCCGCGGCGGGGTCCGACATCTTCATCGTCACCGCCGGCATCGCGCGCAAGCCGGGCATGTCGCGCGACGATCTGCTGAACACCAACGCGCGCATCGTGAGTTCGGTGTCGTCGGAGATCGCGCGGGTTGCGCCCGACTCGATCATCATGATGGTCTCGAATCCGCTCGACGTCATGGCCTACGTGGCGCTCGACACCACGGGATTCCCGCGCGAGCGCGTGATCGGCATGGCCGGGGTGCTGGACACGGCCCGCTACCGCTCGTTCGTGGCGCTCGAACTGGACGTAAGCGTGGAGGATATCCAGGCGCTGGTGCTGGGCGGGCACGGCGACACCATGGTGCCGCTGGTAAACTACACCTCGGTGAGCGGCATCCCGCTGACGGAGCTGCTGCCGCGCGAGCGCATCGACGCCCTGATCGACCGCACTCGCAACGGGGGCGCGGAGATCGTCGGGTACCTGAAGACGGGGAGCGCCTATTACGCGCCCTCGGCGGCCGCCGTGCAGATGGCCGAGGCAATCGTGAAGAACAAGCGGCGCATCCTGCCGTGCGCGGCCTACCTGCAGGGCGAGTACGGCCAGGAGGGCATCTTCCTCGGGGTGCCGTGCAAGCTGGGACGGGGCGGGCTGGTGGAGGTGGTCGAACTGACGCTCTCCGACGAGGAGCAGGCGATGCTCGACGGCAGCGCCGAGCACGTGCGGTCGACGATGGGGGCGCTCAGCTAGAGACGGCGGTGTCCGGAACGGCGTCCGAGGATGTCTCGGGCCGCGGGCCCCGGGATGTGATTCCGGGACGCTTGCGGGCCTCTACGGGCGCGAGAACACCGCCATGTCGAGGTCTTCGGGGTTGATCTCAACTTCGCTCATGCGCAGGATCTTCCACACCCGGCCCTGCCTGACGTGGACGCGGGCGCCGACGTAGGGGTAGCCCTCGTCGGTGCGCAGGTCCGTCCAGCGGTTGTGGTCGGTGCCGCCGGTTCCCCCGGTCTGGTAGGTTACCTCGACCGGCCAGGTGCGCCCGTCCTCGAAGTAGTAGTGCCAGACGTCGCTCCCGACGCCCTCGCCGAAGGTGACGATGACGTCGTGGCGGTCCTGGGCATCGCGCCCCTGGTAGGCGAGGTTCACGCCCGGGTCGCGCAGCTTGAAGGGGAGCGCCATCCAGTAGTTGACGTCGCCGGAAACGTAGCGGACCTCGTCGCGGTCGCGGTCGCCGGGTTCGAGCGGCTCGCCGTTGCGGAGAGCCCAGTCGGCGACCCCGTCCCAGCCCTGCTCGATGTAGTCGTTGCCCTCCCAGCGGTCGATGCGCGCCAGCTCGCCCATGTCGGTGCGCGCGATGGTCACATAGCGCGGGCGGGCGCGCCGCATGCGGCCGGTCTCGGGGTCGTAGAGCTCGGTGGTGAAGGTGTAGCGGGCGCTGTGGAACCCGGCGTAGGTGTCCATGCCGCCCACCGATTCGATCCAGGCGTCCACGAGCGCCATCGCCTCCGGGTCGGCGGAGTCGGGGCCGGAGCCGGTCTGGGCGGAGAGTTCGGCGCCCCCGCCAAGGGCGAGCGCCACGAGCAGCGTCAGCAGGCTTGAAGTCACACGCATCCCGGGCCTCCCCCGAAAATCCCTCAACAGGTGTTTACGATTCGGCAAACCATATCGTCGCCAAAATAATGCACCACGGGCGGGCGATCCAATGCAGCGCCGACTCGGGGGCCGCGGTTTGGCATCTGGAAGCCGTCTTCCTATGTTGCCTCGCCATCGTTCGCCGCGGGCCGCGCGCCGGCGCCCGGCGGACATCTTCCTCGACCCCATCCCCCGCGACCCCGCATGCCCATCCGAAGCGACCACTGGATTCAGGAGATGGCGGAGGAGCACGGGATGATCGAGCCGTTCGAGGCCGGACAGGTGCGCGATGGATGCATCTCGTACGGCCTGTCGTCCTACGGCTACGACATCCGCGTCGCCGCCGACTTCAAGGTGTTCACCAACGTCCACAACGTGATCGTCGATCCCAAGCGCTTCGACGACCGCTCGTTCGTGGACATCCCCGAGGATGCGTGCATCATCCCGCCCAACTCCTTCGCCCTGGGGCGCACCGTCGAGTACTTCCGCATTCCGCGGGACACGCTGGTGGTGTGCGTGGGCAAGTCGACGTACGCCCGCTGCGGGATCATCGTCAACGTGACCCCGCTCGAGCCCACCTGGTGCGGCCATCTCACGCTCGAGATCTCGAACACGACGCCGCTCCCCGCGAAGATCTACGCGAACGAGGGCATCGCCCAATTGCTTTTCCTGCACGGAGACCGGGAGCCGCGCGTGGCGTACGCGGACCGGAAAGGCAAATACCAGGACCAGAAAGGGGTTACGCTGCCGAAGTTGTAGGGGCCTGCGACGCGGGCGTTTTGCCTGCCTACGACCCCGGGTTCACCTCCAGCAGCTCGACCTCGAAGATCAGCACCGAGCCC
>JAPPHB010000082.1:8307-131628 GCA_028821195.1 Gammaproteobacteria bacterium | reverse complement strand
GGCACGCACGAAAAGAAGCCGCCGGAGCTACGGCGCCGGCGAGTGGGGCCGGAACCGAGTCCGGGTGTTCCCGGACGCCAAGACCGGCCTGTTTCAGGTGGAGTGGCGCGAGAACGGGCGGAGGCTCACCCGGTCGCTGGGGCACCGCGATTGGGCGAGGGCGAAACGGCAGGCGGACGAGTTCGCGGTCGGGTTCGTCGGCCCGGACCTGAACGGCAAGGCGGAAGCCGAGCCCGAGCCGCTTACCCTGGAGATGCTCTTTGACATCTACGGTGAAGAGGTGACGCCCTCCAAGGGGCGGAAGTCTTGGCAGAGGGACAGGTCCGCGATGGCGATGTTCCTCGACTTCTTCGGCAGGGACCGAAGGCCGGAGACTCTTTCGCAACGCGACTGGGACCGCTTCATCCGGGAGCGCCGAGCGGGAACGGTCGGACCCAGCAGAAAGCCCGTGGGCAACCGGATGATCGAATGGGACCTCACGTTCCTCATGGCGGTGCTGAACTGGGCGGCTAGGTCGAGAGACGAGCACGGTCGCCTGCTGCTGGATAGGAACCCGCTCAAGGGCCTCCGGAAGCCCGTCGAGAAGAACCCCAACCGGGTTGTTCTCACCGAGGAGGAGTACCAAGCACTGCTGCGGGTCTCGCAGCAGTTCGACTGGAGGTTCCACGTCGCGCTCGTGCTCGCGCACGAGACGGGGCACCGGATCGGCGCGATTCGCAACCTGCTGTGGTCCGATGTGGACCTCGGCGGGGAGACCATCCGCTGGCGGGCGCAGCACGAGAAGACGGGCTACGAGCACACGACGCCCTTGACACCCGAAGCCGTGGAAGCCCTTGAGGAGGCGCGAAGGCAAAGCCCCGCAGGCGCGGATGCGCCGGTACTGCCCGCGACTAGGAATCCGTTGGAGTGCGCGGGCTTCACGCAGGCCCGTTTCTGGTGGAAGAAGGCCGAACGTCTCGCGCGACTGGAGCCGAAGCGGGGCAGGGGCTGGCATTCGCTGAGGCGGAAGTTCGCGTCCGATCTCATGGACCTACCCCTCAAGGTGCTCTGCGAACTCGGAGGCTGGAAGAACGCCAAGACGGTGCTGCGCTGCTATCAGCAGCCGGACGAGGCCCAACTCAGGCAGGCAATCAGGAGCCGCCGGAGGGCGCGGGGCTGAAATCAACTCGGCGGGAACCGAACGGCGGGAAATCGCCCGCTGGATCCCGTAAGTTCATTCATCACAACAGATCCGCGCGGGATGGCACATGAGGGAACAGCGGCGGCAATCCGGGCAGGTCGAAGCCTTGCAGCGGCACGTAGAGCGGCGAGGCGGAGAGAACGAAGCCTTGAGGCAGCATGTCGAGCGGCTGAGCGAGGAGAACGAAGTCTTGCAGCGGCGAATCGAGCGGCTCGACGGGCAAGTGACACGCTTGGCCGAATACTATGGGACATCCACCGCCGCGAGACCGAGCGGACGCGGCTGGTGATACGGCCGCCGACGCCCGGGCCGGACCGCGACACCGGACCGAGCCGCTGATGGTCGCGTTCGCAAACGGGAGCCGTGAGTCTGGCGCGGGCGCACTCTCTCCGCGAGCTTCCGGGCAGGCGGATCGTGCAGTCCATCGAATCGAGAGGAATCGAACGATGGCACGCACGAAACGAGGCCGGCGCTCCTACAGCGCCGGAGAATGGGGCCGGAACCGGGTCCGGGTCTTTCCGGATCCGAAGACCGGCCTGCTTCAGATCGAGTGGCGGGAGAACGGGCGCAGGCTGAGCCGTTCCCTGAAGCACCGCGATTGGGCTCGCGCGAAGCGGCAGGCCGACGAAGCCGCCGCAGGCTTCGCGGTCCATGAGCCCAACGGCAAGGCGGAGGCCGAGCCCGAGCCGCTCACACTGGACCGGCTTTTTGAAATCTACGAGGAAGAGGTGACGCCCTCCAAGACGCGGAAGTCTTGGCAGCGGGACAGGGCCGCGATGGCGATGTTCCTCAAGTTCTTCGGAAGGAGCCGTGACCCGGCGACGTTGTCACAGCGCGACTGGGACCGGTTCATCCGGGAACGGCGCGCGGGCACGGTCGGTCCCAGCGGCAAGCCCGTGGGCAACCGGATGATCGAAGCGGACCTTACCTTCCTAATGTCGGTGCTGAACTGGGCGGCGAGGTCGAGGGACGAGCGGGGCAGCCTGCTCCTCGACAGGAACCCGTTGAAGGGCCTCCGGAAGCCCATCGAGAAGAACCCCACCCGGGTCGTTCTCACCGAGGAGGAGTACCAAGCGCTGCTTGGGGTCTCGCGGCCGTTGGACTGGCGGTTCCACGTCGCGCTCGTGCTCGCGCACGAGACCGGACACCGGATCGGCGCGATTCGCAACCTGCGCTGGTTGGATGTCGACTTCGACGGGGAGACCATCCGCTGGCGGGCGCAGCACGAGAAGACGGGTTACGAGCACACGACGCCCTTGACGACCGAAGCCTTGGTGGCCCTTGAGGAAGCGCGAAGGTGCAATCCGGGGGGCGCGGACGCGCCGTTGCTGCCCGCGACCCGGAATCCCTCGGAGTGCGTGGGCTTGCCGCAGGCGCGCTTCTGGTGGAAGAAGGCCGAGCGGCTCGCGGGACTGGAGCCGAAGCGGCACCGGGGCTGGCATTCGCTGAGGCGGAAGTTCGCCAGCGACTTGATGGACCTGCCCCTCAAGGTGCTTTGCGAGCTCGGAGGGTGGAAGGCGGCCAAGACCGTGCTGCGCTGCTACCAGCAGCCGAACGAGGCCCAACTCAGGCACGCAATCCGGAACCGCCGCAGGACGCGGGGCTGAAATCCAGTCGGCGGGAGTCAATCAACGGGAACTCGCCCGCTGAATCCCGTAAGTCACACGGTTACAACAGCATCCGCACCTGATTACGAATGCTGGGCCATCTACCTGCATGGCGAGCGCATCCAGCGCCTCTTCATGCGCGCTTGGCGCAAGTGGTCCGGCGTGACCGACATCCTCTCGGACACGATTCCCGGCATGCGCGTGGTGAAGACCTTCAACCAGGAGGAGAGGGAGGCGCAGCGCTTCGACCGGCGCAATGCGAGCGTGACGGAGGAGTACAACCGCATCCACCGAATGTGGACGACCTTCTGGCCGGGGCTGATGCTTGCGGTGCACGGCACGACGGTGGCGGTGTGGGCGTTCGCACTGCCGCGGCTGCTGGAAGGGCCCGGCGCGGACCCCGGCCTGTCGGCGGGCACCTTCGTCTCGTTCCTGCTCTACACCACCATGTTCATCGGGCCGGTGGAGATCATCGGCCAGATGGCGCGCACCATGAACCGCGCGACAAGCTCGGCGCACCGCGTCTTCGAGGTGCTCGACACCGAACCGGAGATCGTGGAGCAGCCGCGGCCGGTGCGGCTGGAGCCCCTGGCAGGCCGCGTGTCCTTCGATTCGGTGACGTTCGGGTACGACGGCGTGCGCCAGGTCCTGCGCGGGGTGAGCTTCGACGTGGAGCCCGGCGAGATGATCGGCCTGGTGGGTCCGTCCGGGGGCGGCAAGACGACGGTCGTAAACCTGATCGCGCGCTTCCACGACACCACCGGCGGGACCATCCGCATCGACGGCGTCGACATCAGGTCGCTCGAGATCGGGCACTACCGCCGCCAGATGGGCATGGTGCTCCAGGACCCGTATCTGTTCCACGGCACCGTCGTCGAGAACATCCGCTACGGACATCCGGAGGCGGATCTGGATCGGGTGATCGAAGCCGGAAAGGCCGCCAACGCGCACGACTTCATCTGCCGACTTCCGCACGGCTACGACACCGTGGTGGGCGAACGGGGACAGACGCTTTCCGGCGGAGAGAGGCAGCGGGTGTCGATCGCGCGGGCGATCCTGCACGACCCGCGCATCCTCATCCTCGACGAGGCTACCAGTGCGGTGGACACGGAGACGGAGCGGAAGATTCAGGAGGCGCTGGACCGGCTGGTGGCCGGGCGCACGGTGTTCGCGATCGCGCACCGCCTGTCCACCCTGCATCGCGCATCGCGTCTGTTCGTGATGAAGGACGGCAGACTGGCGGAAGCCGGCACGCACGAGGAGCTGCTTGCGAACCCGAACGGCATCTATCGCCGTCTGCACGAGATGCAGCTCGAGATGCAGCGTCCACGACAACGGGAGGACTGAGACATGCAAGGCCTGCGGTTGGAGCGACACGTCGACGGACAGCTGTGGGCGCGGACCCCAGACCGCGAGGTCCGGGTGAAGGTGCACCGATGCTTTCCCTGGTCGGAGCCAGGTCGGTTCGTCTCGCTGCGGGATGCCGAGGAGGACGAGGTTGCCCTGGTCCGCGAGCCCGGCGAACTCGACGCGAGATCGCGCGCGGCCCTCGAAGACGCGCTCGCCGCGGCCGGCTTTGTGCTGGAGGTGACGCGCATTCACGCGGTGGAGGATGAAGTGGAGATCCGGTACTGGCGGGTCGAGACGCGCCAGGGTCCGCGCTCGTTTCAGACCAGGCGCGACGACTGGCCCCGTCAGCTGTCAGATTCGAGCTTCCTGATCCGGGACGTCTCCGGCGATCTCTACCATGTGCGCGACACCCGCGCGCTGGACCGCGAGAGCCGTGAATGGCTTTGGGCGTACGTTGAATAGGGATGACGGGGGCAGGGGCGTCGAGCTGGCCGCGGCCCCCGTCACCTCCGCAGCCTTACCGCCTCCCGGGGCCCGCGGGTCATGCTCACTTCCAGGTCGGCCGCGTTGCCGAGCTCATCCGGCAGCGCTCCGTCCCAGTCCCGGAGGATGGCGCGGACGCGCCCCGATCCCCGTTCCGTCACCACCGTGATTCGGCGGTCGTCGGCCTGGTCCAGGTACGCCACGCCTTCCGGCCCCGTCAGCGTAATGCGGTCGAGCGCGTCTTCCCAACCGGGCTCAATCGGCACCGTGAAGAAGAAGTGCCTGCCGCCGTGCCCGTCCGAGGTGGGGGTAAAGTCCAGCGAGAACAGCGTCCGGCCATCCTGGTCGGTTCCCCGAATTCGGTAGGGACCATTCGCCCGGGGAAGTTTTGCCGCCGAGCGGATCGAGAACACCGGTTCGAGCCACAACTCGCCATCAGCCATTCCGCCCCCAAGCACCAGCATGTCGGCAGGCCGATTCGACCCAGCCGCCAAGGCGCTCGCGGCGCTATCCGCCAACTCCGCCCGATGGTCGATCACTTTCTCGAAATAGTAGTCGCTCAGCCATGGCAACGTCCGGCAATAGGTCATGATGTCCTTGCTGCGGTCCGGTGGCACCATCGATCCATTCCGGAAGTCGTATCCCCATACGCCGATGCTTCCGTCCGGGTAGGGAAAGTCCGGATCGACGCCGCCGGCACCGCCGCATGGCGCATGCCTGAGAGAGAGGTTGTGTCCAACTTCGTGCGCCAGCGTGGTCCGCCTCCTGATGCCGATGCTCACCCGGCCGGGCAACTGCCCCAGACCTGCGATGCCCCCTCCCATGTTGGCGACGACGCCGTAGTAGTAGCCCGTGTCGCCTTCCGTTGCCCGCACCGCTTCGAGTTCTCCAAAAAGCGCAGAGCGCCCGACGTTGGTGGCGAGATTCTGCGACGTGTAGTAGGGCTCGCGAGGACGGACGCTGAACTCGGCAAACGGGAACGCGTGCTTGAGCAGTCCCAATTGGGGGCTGTCGGCGGAGACGTTCCGCACCCAGCTCAGAACCGAGGTGTCGGGCTCCGCAGTTGTGATGACCGGAACCAGCGTGAGCTGCATTGCGGACACCGGCACCACGTTCAGCGAGTCGGAGCCCTCGTGCGGGAAACGGGGTTCGCTTTCGGCGGTAATGGGCACAGCTCCCTCGGGGTCCACCTCGACGACCATCTCGACCCCCGGGACGATGATCTCGCCGGGAATCACTGCGTTGTACGACAGCTCAAGGTCGCCCTCGTCCACTTCCACCGGGATCTCGCTGGCATGGCGGGTCATCGTCACGCGGTGAACGTCGTCTCCGTCCGGCCCGGTGAGCACCGCAACGACCTGGGGCTCGAAGAACCCGCCTGGTTGCCCGGCTGTTACGAACGCCCGCAACAGTGCTGGCCGGTTGGCCACCAGGCGTACGCTCCCCGACGGGGTCTGGACCGACTGGGTCAGGTAGACCATCGGCATGGAGACCGTGACTTCTTCCGCGTTGGCGCAGATGGCGCCCGCGGTCTCCGCGATCGCGGTGTACCATGCCTGAAAGCCCGCCGATGGAGACGCGCACAGGCCGGTGTCGTCGTAGTGCAGCACCCGGATCCGTTCCAGGCGCCGGAGAGCAAAGGGAAGCACACCCTCCAGCCCCGCGTTCCGGCTCACGCGCAACTCGGCAAGCTCCTCCAGTCCGGCTACGGTCCCCGGAAGCGCACCGGACAATTCGTTCGCGGTCAGGTCCAGCACCGTGAGCTTCAGGAGGTTGGCGATCTCCGCGGGCAGCGGGCCCGACAAGCCGTTGGCGGGCAGAGCCACTTCCACGACGCGTCCATCTTCGGTGGCCACACCATGCCAGTCTCCGAGGGGAGCGTCCGTCCCCCACGCCGTCCGATTGGCCCAGGACGGGCCGTCGGTCAGATCGTGCAGGTCGTTGAGAGCAAGGCGCTCAACCTGCCCGACATCGCAATCCGCCCTGTCGCCATCCGGAATCCTTCGCAGCCACTTCTGGAACTCGTCGTCGACTTGAGCGCACAGGCCGGTCGCGCCGTACGACAACTCCTCCAGGAACCTCAGGTCCAGCATGCTCCGCGGAAGCAAGCCGGCAAGGTCGTGGTTCCCATCGAGTTCGATCCGGGTCAAGGCCTCCAGTTGGCCGAGATCGTGGGGCAGCCCGCCGCTGAGCCTGTTGTCCGCAGCCCGCAGTTCCTGAAGCGCCGTGAGGTGGCTGAATCCCTCGGGCAAGGGACTGGAAAGCCCGTTCTCGTGGATCCAGAGCAGCTCCAGTTCCGACAGGTTCTCCAGCGAGACCGGGATTTCACCGGTGAGTTCGTTGTCGTAGAGATACAGTTGCTCCAGGGTGGTCAGGTCGCCCCACGCGGGCGGAATCGCGCCCGTCAGGTTGTTGCGCGAAACCGACAGGAAGCGAATCGCACTCAGATTCGCCAGTTCCGACGGAATCGAACCGGTCAGTTCGTTGTTGCTGACGCTCAGGTACGCGAGATCCGTCAGCTTGCCGAGTTCGGGCGGCACGCCACCCGACAGCCGATTGAACGACAGGCGAAGCCTCCGCAGAGACCCCAGGTCACCCAACTCGGGCGGAATCGGGCCGGACAGGTCGTTGTTGCCGAGCTGCAGGGAGTCGAGGCGCGGCAGTGCCCCGAGTTGAGCCGGGATCGCCCCGTTAAGGTTGTTGCCGGTGAGATCGAGGACGGTCAGCTGGCTCAGTTCCCCCAACGCCGGCGGGATCGGACCCGTCAGTTCGTTGTTGTCGAGAACCAGCCCTCTCAGCTGTGCCAGATTCCCGAGCTCTGCCGGAATCGCCCCCGTCAGCTCATTGCCGTTCAGAACCAGCCATCGCAGATGTGTAAGATTCCCGAGTTCGGGCGGGAGCGTTCCCGAGAGATTGTTGCCGGGAAGCGACAGCTCGGTCACGAAGCCGGCCAGGTTGGTCAGGACCCCCTGCCACTTGTCGATGCTCTCGGAGGTGTTCCAGTTCTTCGCCTCACGCCAGTGCGTCGCCCCGCCCGCCGCGTTGTAGAAGGCGATGAGCGCGGCCCGGTCGGCGGTAGCGGGCTCCTCGGGAGGAGGTGCCGAGGTCGGGGCGGTCGGCGCCGGGTCGTCCGAGCAGACGGCCAGCAGGGCGATGCAAAAGCCCAGTACCCAGACGCGTGATCTCGGACGTTTCATGCCGCTTTGCCTGGCCGAGCGGGGATGCTACGGGTCTGACGCGGCTCACCCCGGAGCCACAAACCGTAACGTAACGTCAGGGTTGCAGCTCAGGGAGCGGCATCCCTCCAGACCAGACGGCCGGGAGAGTGCGGGCGTTCACGCCTGTGCGGGGCGGTGCGCGCGCTCCGACGAAGGCAACCGCTAAATTGGGATTCATCCTGTTGCGATGTCGCTTGTTTGAGGAGAACCCCGGCGTGACGACCCCGAGCATTCCCCGACTGGCCGCTTGCCCCATCGTCGGCTTCGCCGCATTCGCGGCACTTGTTGCCGTCGGATGCGGGAGCGAGCCGGATCCCAGTGTGGACCGCGCAACAGCCGGGCCTGCCGTCACGGTTGTCGATAGCGTTCTCCTCGACGAGAACGATCGGTTCTATCTTGGCAACCCCTTCAGTTTGGTAGTGGACACCGCTGACGGTTCGTTCTTGATCTCGGACTTCTACCAAAACCGGATCCTCAGATACGAACGGGACGGCAAGCTCCGGCAGTTCTACGGTCGTCCGGGGAGCGGCCCCGGCGAGTTCCGCTCCATCTCGACCGCTTTCGTCCTGGGCGATTCAGTTGTGGTTGGTGCCGGAAACCGCCGCAATCTCCTACAACTCTTCTCCAAGCATGACGGCGCCTACGTTGGCGAGCAGCCCTACGGTGGGCGGCCCGGGACGGGGGGTGTATCAGTGGTGGATCGCGGAGTGGTGTTTCCAACTCGCGACCTGGCGAACGGGACGATGGCAGCCGTCTGGCGCTACCCCGAAACGGCGATCGACTATGTCGTTCCCCTTCCCGCGCCCTATCAGCGATCGTTGGAGGGCCTCGGCAGGTTCGCGGCTTTTCAGTCCTTTGGCAGTGTCGTCGCCTGGTCCGATACGTTGCTGTCTGGAATGAGCGGGCTGAACGAGATCTACCTCTCCACGCTGGATGGCGTGCTTCTGGACACCCTCCGTCTTCCCAACACGAAGCGCAGAGGCGTTCCGCCCAACGTCCAAGAGGTATTCGATGACCTGCAGTCCTTTAGCTCAATGACGGAGATGTTTGAGGCGGCTTCTTCGATGTATGGGCTCTACCGCATGTCGGATGGCAGCACAGTCGTGCTGCATCACGACTCCACGCTGGACGGAGAGTTGCCTGCCGGGAACATCACATCGGAAGTGTACCTGAGCATCATCGCCCCCGATCGCACGACCGCGTGCGTCGATGCGCCCGTGCCCTACTCGAACGAAATGCGTCCAGTTCACACGGTGGCTCGAGACACCCTCTTCCTCCTTGACCGACGCCTCAACGAGGCTGAGGACGACCTCCTGACTTGGATTCGAGCCTACCGAATCGATACGAGCGGCTGTACATGGCTCGACTTAGGCTGAAACTACTGCGTTTCCACCGCCGCCCGTGCCGGCGGACGTGGAGGCGCTTCGCAGTTCGTCGGTCGCCATCGACGCAACCTGCCGCAGGTTCAAGCTAAAGGCTTAACCGAGCGGGCCATTTGCCCGTTCCCGCAAGACGAAGACAACTTTGTCGTCCCCTCTCCCGTCGTCCTACAATAAAACGCCAACTCCAGTTAGCGTTAGACGTAGCGGCACGAGTCGGATCTTCGGACAATGCGATCCCTCCGAGCTTCGACCTCTCACCCCGCGAAGAGCGGCGCCGTCTCCTCTCGTGCCGTCTTCTCCGGTGACCCCCCGCCCCCCTGGCTGCGGGTCACCCGGACCACGCGGTCGCCCACCTCCACCTCGGCCAACCGCCTGCCCCGCGCGCCCTTCCCGGTCACCGGCAAGTCCCCCGCCACCACCTGGGTGATCCGGCCGGCCGCCGTCACGAGCATGACCGCGTCCTGGTCGAGGACCTCGATCGCGCCGATCAGGCTTCCTTGGCGGTCGCCGGGCGCGCGCATCACCACGCCCAGGCCGCCGCGCTTCCGCCGCGGATAGTCGTTCACGTCCGTGCGCCGGCCCCACCCCTGGTCGGACACCGCCAGCACCGTGCCTTCCCGGCGGATCATGAGCGCGGACACCACCAGGTCGTCGCCGCGCAGCCCGATGCCCTTCACCCCGAACGCGGTCCGACCCACGACCGGCACCTGCCCCTCGGCGAAGCGGATCGCGCGGCCATCGCGCGTCGCCAGCATGACGTCGGCGCCGCCCTCCGAGAGCATCACCGTGACGATGCGGTCGCCCGGCCGCACCCGGGAGGCGGCCAGCCCGGCCGGCCGGGGGTTCGAGAACTCCGACAGGCGGGTCCGCTTCACCGTGCCGCGCTCGGTCACGAACACCACCTGTCCCTCCCCGGTCATTGTGTCGACCTGCAGGAGCGCGGTGAACGGATCCGCGCGGCTGCCCGCGGTGAGGCTGTAGAGCGACTGCCCGCGCGACGCCAGTCCGCTCTCGGGCACGTCGGCCACGCTCAGGAAGTGGACGTGGCCGCCTTCCGTGAAGGCCAGGATCCACCCCTGGGTGCGCGCGACGAAAAGGCGTTCCAAGTAGTCGTCCGGGTAGCGCGCCATCCCCGCGAGCAGCTTGCCGCTCGCCAGCCGGCGGCGGTACAGATGCACGGGCATGCGCTTCACGAACCCCTGGTGGCTGACGGTGACCACCGCGTCCTCGTCCGCCTCCGCGGCCTCCACGGTCTCCTGCGAGGCGGCCTTTCTGTCCAGAATGGTCGTGCGGCGCGCATCACCGAACTCCCGCACCCCTTCCTCCAGCTCCTCGAGCATCACCTGCAACTGGCGGTACTCGCTCGACAGGATGTGGCGGAGCCGGCGGATGGTCTTCCGCAGCCTGACGAGTTCGCCTTCCAGCTTCTGCCGCTCGAGCGAGGTCAGGTGCGCCAGTTGCATGTCCAGGATGGCGCCGGCCTGCCGCTCCGTCAGATCCAGCTCGCCCTGCAGCCGCTCCGCCGCCTGCGCGCGATCCTCCGAGGAACGGATGATCGCGATCACCTCATCGATGAAATCGAGGGCGCGCAGGATGCCTTCGACGACGTGCGCGCGGTCTTCCGCCTTTGCGAGCTCATGCTGCGATCGTCGCCGGATGACCTCAACGCGGTGGTCGCGGAAGCGCTCCAGCATCTCCTTCAGGGTGAACTCGCGCGGCTCGCCCCCGTCCAGCGCCAGCAGAATGGCGCCGAAGGTGGATTGCAGGCTGGTGCGCCGGAAGAGCCGCTTCAGCACCGTGCCGGCGTCGGCGCCACGCTTCAGTTCGATAACCAGGCGGACGCCGTCGCGGTCGGACTCGTCGCGCAGGTTGGACACCTCGGAGAGCGCCCCTTTGCGCGACAGGCCGGTGATCTGGGCGATGATCTTGGACTTCGAGGTGGCGTAGGGCAGCTCGGCAATCACCAGCTGCTCCCTCCCGCCGCGGATCTTTTCGCGCATCACGCGCGCCCGCATGACGATGCGTCCCCGGCCTGTGCGGTACATCTCCCGGATGCCCTTGCGCCCGACGATGAAGCCGCCGGTCGGAAAATCCGGCCCGGGAATGACCTCCATCAGCTCGTCCAACGTCGGTTCCTCGTCGTCCGCCAGCTTCCTGATCGCCGCAACCAGCTCGCCGAGGTTGTGCGGCGGCACGTTCGTGCTCATCCCCACCGCGATCCCGGCGCTGCCGTTCATCAGCAGGTTGGGGAGCCGCGAGGGCACCACGACCGGCTCCTGCAGGCGGTCGTCGAAGTTGGGCGTCCAGTCGACGGTGTCCCGGGCGATGTCGGTCAGAAGATCGGCGGCCACCCGCGAGAGGCGCGCCTCGGTGTAGCGGTACGCAGCCGCCGGATCCCCGTCGATGGAACCGAAGTTGCCCTGACCGTCCACCAGCGGATAGCGCAGCGAGAAGTCCTGCACCATGCGCACAAGGGCGTCGTAGACCGCGCTGTCCCCGTGCGGGTGGTACTTGCCCAGCACGTCCCCGACCACGGTGGCGCTCTTCTTGTAGCTCCGGTCCGGGGCCAGCCCCAGCTCGTGCATGGCGAAGAGGATGCGCCGGTGCACCGGCTTGAGGCCGTCGCGCACATCCGGCAGCGCCCGTTGCACGATGACGCTCATCGAGTAGTCGAGGAACGACTCCCGCATCTCCTGCTCGATGGGACGCGGAAGGATGCGTTCCCTCGACCGGGCTATCTGCATCATGACTACTCCTCGGCCGGGGACCTGCAAACGTGGGGCGCTCAGGCTTCGGCGGCCTCCGCGAACGCGGACGAAACCACCTTGAGCGGCAGCGACACCTGATGCTCGCCGTCCAGGTCGACATCGAAGGCGTAGCGGCCGGGCGTCCTGAATACGATCCCGTCCATGTTCAGGATGTGGGGAATCTTCAGTTGTCCGCCATCACTCGCCGGGCCGGGACCGAACTTGACCTTGCCGTCCAGGCGCAGGAGGTCCTCCCCCGACGGCCCGCGCAGGCGAATCCTGATGGCGTGTTCCCCGGCCTGCTCCAGCCCCGCCGAGAAGCGCAGCACCAGGGAGATGAGGCCGTGCTTGGCCGGAAACCGCGTGGAGGTGATCGAATCGAAGATGCCCAGGATGTTCAGCTTGCCGGCGCTGTCCACCGTGGCGGCGTCCGCCAGCAAAGCGAGGTCTACGCGCACGCCTCGTTTCCTCCGTCTCGATGGGTGAGCAGCCTTTCGCCGAGAACCAGCCCGGCGACCAGATCGATCATGATGTGCGCGGCCATCGCGGGCCAGATGCTCCCGGTAAGAACGAACGACGCGGCGAAGGCGAACCCGGCCACCCCGGTCGTCACGATGCCCCGCGCACCCTGGTAGGAATGTAACAACCCGAACGCCGCCGAGGTGACCGCGGCGGCCGTCCACGGACCCACCGACATCGCCCCCAGCGCCGACATGGCGTACCCCCGGTAGGCGATCTCCTCGCCGGTCCCGGCAACGAAGGAGAGACCCGCGAAATACGCCCTCTCGCGCCGGGTGCGTGGAAGCAGCCGGGCGAGAAAGGGTGAGTCGCGCAGCCCGGCGGCACGGGCGATCCACGTGAACAGCATCATGATCCCCAGGACCGCCGCGGCGATCGCGGCCGTCCACGCCGCGAACGCGAAGGGGTCGGGCGGGGCCAGTCCCAGGGCGGCCGGTCCGGCGCCGGTCACCCCCACGATCGCGCTGGCCGCTCCCAGGACGAAGATGAAGATCCCGGAACTCACGTACACGGGAATGCGCGCAAGCTCCTGGTTCTTCCTCGCCAGCCACAGCTGCGCTACGCCGTTGATGGGAGCGAGGACGAGCAGCACCGCCAGCAGGATCTGGTCTACGAGGTGCACGCCGCCGCCTTCGCGCGCCGCTGCCCGATCTCTTCCACGCGCTCGAGGGTGGCGCGCACGTCCTCCCAGGTGCTCCGGTAGTTGAGGATGCAAAGGCGCAGCGAGTAGGCGCCCTGAAGCCGCGTCGAGGAGATCATCGCGAAACCGCTCTCTACGATCTCGTCCTGGATCTCGCGGTTGAGCGAATTCAGCGCCGCCGGATCCATGCCCGGCGGCCGAAAGCGGTAGCAGACCACGCCCAGGCTGGCCGGGCTGAGCAGCTCCAGGCGCGCGCGTCCCCGGATCCAGGCCTCCGCCCTGCGCGCCAGCTCGAGCGCCCGTCCGATGACGACCCGGAACTCCTCCAGCCCCAGGATCTGGACCGACATCCACACCCGCAGCGCCCGGAAGGAGCGGCTGAGCTGGAGTCCGCGGTCGGCGAAGTTCACGTGTTCCAGGCTCATGTCCGTGTCCTGCAGGTACTCGGGCATGATGCGGAAGGCTTCGCGCAGCAGCGCCGGGTCGCGCACCATCAGGCACCCCGTCTCATAGGGCTGGAAGAACCACTTGTGGGGATCCAGAACCACGCTGTCGGCACGTTCGATGCCCTTGAGGCTCCGCCGCGCGCCTTCGTCGAGGACGGCGAAGCCGCCGTAGGCCCCGTCGATGTGGAACCAGAGCCCCTCGCGCTCGCACAGATCGGCGATGGCGTCCAGCGGATCGATGGCCCCCGTGTTGGTGGCTCCCGCGTTGGCGGACACCATGAAGGGCGTTCTTCCTTCGGCCCGGTCGTAGCGGATCATGTGCTCCAGCACCTCGACATCGAGCCGGTAACGGTCGTCGGTGGGCACGCGGCGCAGGTTGTCCGCGCGGAAGCCGCAGATGCGCGCGGCCCTTTCCACGGACGCGTGGCACTGATCGCCCTCGTACAGCATCAGCCGCTCGCCGTCGCCCGCCGCGTGGCGCGCGGCCACCATGGCGTTCAGGGTCGCGGCCGAGCCCCCGCTGGTGAACACGCCCCCCGCCGTCGCCGGCATGCCCAGCCATTCGCGGAACCAGTCGAGCACCACCAGCTCCACCTGGCTGGGACCCGCCGATTCCAGCCACGTGCCCTGGAAGACGTTGAAGCCGCCGGTGAGCATGTGCGCCAGGAAGCTCGGCCAGGTGGGCGAGGAGGGAATGAAGGCGAAAAAGCGGGGATGATCGATGCGTCCCGCGTAGGGAAGGACATCGCGCAGAACCCGGTCGATGACCTCGTCCGGATCGCGGCCGGTCTCGGGAGCCGCCTCGCGAAGACGGGCTTCCGTGAACGTCCGGTCGGCGGTGCCCCAGGCGCGGTCTTCGCGGAGGCCGGTCCAGCGGGCCACCACCCGGTCCACCATCTCGTATCCCAGGCGGCGCATCAGGTCGGCGTCCAGTTGCAGCGCGCCCGCTTCGGCGCGCGCGTGTTCGGGTCCGGGCCCGGTCACCTCTCCTCCTTCCGGCATTGACGGGCAGATACCGGGTTTCCAGTTTGTTTCTCCATCGCCCCGGGACCCGTCGCCGGGCCACGGCGGCATACTCCAACCTCCCAAGGTAGCATGGCCGCAAGCGGCGTACGGAAAACCCCGGTCTTTCGAGTAATCGACGCTCTCGACTCGCCCCATGGCGGCCGCATCCTGCGCCTCCAGTTGCAGGACGGCCCACCGCCCCGCGTTCGCGACCTCAGGGGTTCGCGGCTCACCGCCACGGCTCCCGACGGGACCCGGCAGAGCGTCACGGTGACGGGGTTCGCGGCGTTCGGAGGGAGGGTCAGCAACCGCCGCCTCGCCGATACGGGCCGCGTCGACGTCCACGTGCGGGAAGACGCCTCCAGTACCGAGCCGGTGTCGATCAAGTGGCTGCTCACACCGTCGTGAGGGCGGATCGCGACCATCGCTCCTCCCCGACCGGCGCCGTCTACCTGCCCTCCACATCGAGCAGCGTCGAATCCTTCTTGAGTCTCCAGAGCACGACATACACCACCGTGCCGGCTCCGAAGTAGATCCCCCAGAAGGGCGCCAGATCGAGACCATCCCCGGCGCCCAGCGTCTCCGCGACTTCCAGCGCAGTGGTCGCAGCCACCCAGGCGTACAGGGCGGCGTGGTCCCGGCCGAGCGCAAACAGCAGCGAGAACGGCAGCCGGTACGGCCGCCAGAGCCGCGGAGCCGGCAGCAGCGCGGGCGTGCGCGCCGCCCAGCGGGTGAAGTCGGAGCCGAAACGTGCCTGCAGGAAGCGCTCCTCGGCGAGCATGATGCGCCCGTTGTAGATCCAGAACACGAGAACGGTGACCGCCACGGCGGCGAGACTGCCCGTGGTCGTGGCCACGCCCGTCCAGATCAGGAGGTTCCCCAGGTAGAGGGGATGCCGCACCACCGAGTACATCCCTTCGGTGCTCAGCGCGGCGGCTTCGAGCTTGCGGGTTCCCCGGCCTGAAGTCCCGGCCGGCGCATGTCCCACGGTCCAGGCACGCAGCACCAGACCCGCCACGGCCACCAGCATCCCCGCCAGTTCCCAGCCGTCCAGTTGGCCGGCAGTGCCGGGTGGGAAGGCGAAGCTCAGGGCGGCGAGTGCGGCCAGGACGAGGAGCGGAAGGTAGCTGCGCCAGCGGAAGAGCCAGTTCCCGGTCCGGGCCCATTCCTCGACCAGCCCCGCGTCGGCAGGTTCGCGACCACGCGCTCCCGTGTGCGGAGCCGGCGGGTCGCGGTCCGGCATCAGCGCAAGCCGGGCGGGTTGGTCTCGAAGGCGCTCCGGAACCAGGTACGGTATGCCTCTTGCGCCCCGGCGCTTTCGTCCAGCCAGGCGTCCCGCTCCATGGCGAACTCCTCCGCGCGCGCGGTCAGCAGATAGGCGTCCAGATAACCGTTCTCGCTGGAGAAGAGCAGTTCATCCAGGGGCAGATAGGGAGCCCAGCCGTACAGCGATCGACCGTAGAACCAGACATCCGCGGTGCGGGCTACGATCGCCCGCTCGAGCTCGTATCCATCGAGCCCGACCGCGTCCGGAAGCCATTCCTCCAGCCGCTCCATGCGGTGCATGAGATGCAGGTGCGCGTAGACCAGGTACGTGGGCCGCGCTTCGGCGATGGCGCCGTCCAGACTGAGGCGGGCGGTGTCGCCCTCGATGACGAAATCTTCCCAGGGCATCCTCGGCCCGTCGCTGAAGCCGGTGACGATGAGAAACGTGGGGTCCTCTTCGATGTTCTGCAGCTCCGGGCGAAGCCAGATGTCGATGGAATCCATGCGTGCGGGATCGGGAGGGACGCGCGCGCCCGAGAGGGTGATGAGGCCGCGGGAGGGAGGCAGGGCCGACGAGGCCGAGCAAGCGGCAAAAAGGACCATGGCGAGCGCCGCCCCGAGGGCGCCGCGATGCGATGTGGAAAACTTCACCATGAGTCTCGTCTGGATGGGAAGTGGTGGTGTCAAGGTTGTCTGGATGCGTACCCGCGAGCCCCCGGTAAGCTTCAGGGGACAGGCGGGGAACCGGCTCCCGTCCACTTGATGTGTTCGAACGCGGTGCGGCAGCCGTCGCACCAGTAGGTTGCGACCGAGAGTTGGCTGCCGAACGGATTGACCAGCCGGGTCTCGGTGCGGTCGCAGAAGGGACACCGGGGGGACGCGGGAAGACCGGACGTGGCGCCGGCCGCGACCTCGTCGGCGCTCATTCGACGAACAACGCCCGGTTGCGGTCCCCGCGGGCGCGCTCGACAGCGTCTCCGGCGGGCTCACCGGCCGGGCGGCGGCGGCTGGCGATCCAGTCGCCGGGCAGCGGCGGATCGGCGGCGGGGACCATGCCCAGCGCCGCCAGGGGCTCCGCCAGCCTCCGCCCCAGCCTGGCGCGCGCATCTCCCGGGTGCCCCGTCACTTCCGCCCCGGCGAGCAGCTCGGCTTCGTCGTCGCCGGGCAGCAGGCACGTGACCGCGTCGGGCAGCATCGACTCGACGGCGGCGGCCAGAAACTGCCGTCCCTCCTCCGCACCTTCGCTGATGCGGCGCATCCAGGCTTGTCCGAAATCGCGGTGGAACGCCTCCTCAGCGAGCATCTTGGGGATGCGCCGGCGGGCCGCGTCGTAGGCGCCGGTCGCAAAACCTTCCAGCGCAAGCGACAGGGTCCCGTCCACCACCACGACGCCGGCGACGACCGCCGCCCAGTCGGCAAAGGGCTCGTCCAGGCAGGACGCCGAGCAATACTCGGCGGGCGGGCGGGAATGCTCGACCTCCACCGGGTCGACGCCGAAGTCCTTGAGCATGGCGTAGAGGAGGCGCGCATGGCCCCACTCGTCCTGGGACATGGAGGCGGTCGCGATGCCGCTCTCGATGGAGGGAGCCCCCAGCAGCCAGTCGCTGTAGCGGATGCCGAGCAGGCGCTTGGTGTCGGCGAGCGACAGGATGAGTCTCTGGAGCGCTTCCCGGACTTCGGGGGAGAAGTCCCGAGCGTTCACCGACCCTCCACGGCGTGACGCCCGAGCCGGCCGGTCGCGCGCGCCGCGTACGGGCCGTCGATCCGGTTCACCGGGATGATGTGGGAGCGGCGCACGACGCACATCTCGAACCAGTTCTCCTCGTCGTAGGTCTTCCAGGCGTATACGCGCGCCAGGGCGTCGTCGGTAGCGTCCACATAGCCTATGTGGCGGAGCGGCTCGCTCCTCTGCTTGCGCGCAAAGACATCGTAGACGGCTTCCTCCATGGTGCCCTCCGCCGGCGCCCTCAGGCGCTCACCCCCGCACCCCGGAGCGCGCGCCGCCCCGCCGGGCTGATGCGCGCGCTCGTCCAGGGCGGATCCCATACCTGTTCGATCTCCACCGCCGCAATCCAGGGCTCGGCGAGCAGCCTGTCGCTCACGTCCTCCTCGATGAACTCCATGCACGGACAGGCGGTGGCGGTGAAGGTCAGGCGAACCTCGACCCGCCCGCCGTCCACCCTCACCCCGTAGATCAGCCCCAGGTCGGTCACGCTCACGGGAAGCTCCGGATCGAGCACCTCGCCGAGCGCGCGCCATACGGCCGCCTCCGGATCATCGGGCCGCCCCGGCAGGGGCTCCGACCACAGGTCGCGCCCGCCGCTCATGTGCGAGGCCACATGCATCGGCAGGCCGACGCTCAGTTCAGCCACGAGCTCACCTGGCCGCGCGACCGCCGGATCGACTCGACGTAGATCTCGTTCATCGGGCCGCGCCCCTTCCAGCGCTCGAAGACCTGGCCCCACGTGATCCTCCCCTCCTCGAAGAGCCAGCGCTTCTCGCTTGCGTCGTACTGGCAGGGGAAGGGATAGTCGAGCACGTACGACTGCGAGGCTTCGTCGAAATGCGCCGGGACGTCGAGGCCCAGCCGCTCGCACAACGGCACCGTGGACGACATCCACAGCTGTCGCAACTGGTCGTTGGTGAGCCCCTTCAGCCTGTACTCGAGCTGGCCGCTGTGGCGTTTGCGGTCGTCGGGGAGGCCGAACCACTCCACGGTCATCGGAAACATCCAGTCGACCGACCGCTGCAGAATCTCCTTCGCCGCGCCTCCGGCCCGGGAAAGCCGCCGCATCCACACCTCCCCGTGCCGCAGGTGGAAGGTCTCCTCCATGTCCACCTTCACCAGCGCCCGCTTGAGGGGCCCGTATGAGGTGTTGCGGTGCACGTCCGAGAGCAGGCAGATGCCGGCCCGGTCGAAGAAGCCGTTGGCCACCACCAGATCCGCCCAGTTGTCGAGGGGCTGGTCGAAGCCGTAGGGGTGCTTGAACTCGTGCGGCTCGCGCTCGTAGACCAGCTTCTGCTTCGAGATGCCCATGTCCTCCAGCAGGCGATAGGCGATGTTGGCGTGCGCCAGCTCGTCCTGGATGATGGCGTGCGCGCTCACCTGGGTGTTGGCGGAGGGCGCGTGGCGCGCGGCCATCCAGTAGGAAGGCGCGCTCATGAGTTCGGTGTCGGCCTGGACGGTGAGCTGGATGGCGAGCGCCTTCCTGTAGCCGTCGGTCATCTCCTCTGGAGATTCCACGATGTAGCCCTTCTGCACGCGGGCCTTGATTTCTTCTTCAGTGAAGGGCACGGCTACCCGTCCTTTCCGAGGTCATCGGCGTCGGCGAACCCGTCCGCGACCCCCCGCGCGCGGACCTGGCCTCCGCCGGGCGGTCTTCGTCAGAGCCCCAGCGAGGAGCGGATGAGGGGGCTGATGCGCTCCGGAGTCCAGGGAGGATCGAAGGTCAGCTGCACCTCGGCGTTCTCGACGCCCTCCACGCCTGCTACCGCTGCGCGTGCATCCTCCACGATCTGTGGCGCGGCGGGGCACATCGGCGTGGTGAGCGAGATGCGCACCTGGACGTTCGCGTCCTCGATCTCGATGTCGTACACCAGCCCGAGCACCACCAGATCCAGGTGCAGCTCGGGATCCTTCACCGTGCGCAACGCCTTGCGAACCGCTTTTTCGCTGATCTTCATGTGGTGAAACTTGCTTGGCCCGAGAGGGCCTGTCCATACTTTCGCAGTTCGCCGGCTGCGGGCGCGGACGCGCCCATGTGGCCAGCCTGTCCAACCCTCCGCCGGATTCCCGAAGATGAAACGTCGCGACTTCGTCAAGACCGCCGCCGCCGCGGGCGTGGCCGGCGCCGTCCCGCGCACCCTGGACGGTGCCGGGCCACGTACCCTGGACGGGGCGCCCATGGTGTACACACCGCAGTCGGTCTCCCCGGTGGTGATCTCCGACACGAGCGGCATCCGCTTCACCAACGGCGGCCCGGAGAGCGCGGTGGAACGGGCGTTCCGGATGATCGTCGAGGGCGCGGACGTGCTGGACGCCCTGGTCGCGGGGGTGAACATCCCCGAACTCGACCCCACCGAGACCGGGATCGGCTACGGCGGCCTGCCGAACGCGAACGGAGTGGTGCAGCTGGACGCCTGCTGCATGCACGGGCCGAAGAAACAGGCCGGAGGCGTGGCGGGGCTCGAGGGGGTGCGCACCCCCTCGCTGGTGGCCAAGGCGGTCATGGAATACACCGACCACCACCTGCTGGTGGGCGCGGGTGCGCAGGAGTTCGCCCGCATGATGGGCTTCGAGATCGAGGACGACCTGAACACCGACCGCTCCCGCGAGCTGTGGCTGGAATGGAAGCGGCGCATCGACCCCGGCCACTTCCCCGATCCGCGCAGGGGGCGCCCGGGCGGTACGGGCAACGGAGCCGGTCTCGACGCCGCCGGCCAAGCGGCAGGCGCAGCCGGCCCGGAGGAACTCGCACGCGCCCGGGCAGCTTTGCGGGACCACCACTACGCGGGCTATCAGGCCGGTCTGGACATGGTGCGCGAGGGCCTCATCGACGAGAACAGCTTCTGGGGCACCATCAACTGCGACGGCATTGGCCCGGGCGGGGACATCTGCGGGGTGACCACCACCAGCGGGCTGTCCTGGAAGATCCCCGGACGCGCAGGCGACTCCCCCATTCTGGGCGCCGGGCTCTACGTGGACGGCGACATCGGCGCCGCGGGCTCCACCGGCCGGGGCGAGGCCAACCTGTTCAACCTGTGCTCCTTCCTCATCGTCGAGAAGATGAGGGACGGCATGCACCCGCTGGACGCGGGGATGGCGGCGCTGGAGCGTATTCGCGCGAACACCGTGGAGGAGCGCCTCCTGAACTCGCGCGGCGAGCCCAACTTCAACGTGCGCTTCTTCGCGCTCAACAAAAGGGCGGAGTACGCGGGCGTGTCGATGTACGCATCCGGCCAGGTCACGTACGCCGTATGCGACGAGAACGGCGCGCGCGAGCTGCCGCTGGAGGGGCTGCTGGAGGGCTCGCCCGCGGACTGAGGGTCCGGTTCCCGGTTCCGCCCGCGGTATGTAACCCATCTTTGGTTCTTGCGCACGAGATTACACAGATGACAGATCCGACGGCATCATCCCACGGCAGCCCCGCTGCCGGGGTGCGAGGCCCCGACGTCTGGTATGGATCCGAGATGAGCGGATCAGGCAGCTGGATCCGCCACCTCACGGAGGGGGAAATCCGCGAAATCCACCTCGCCGTGGGGAGCGTGGAACGTAGGGGCCTCGACATCGCCGACATCACGCGGGACGACTTCCCCCTCCCCGGGCTGGCGCCCGAACTCGCCCGCATCCGCGAGGAGCTGCTGCGCGGCCGCGGGTTCGCGCTCATGCGGGGCCTGCCGGTGAAGGGCCGGTCGATGCGGCAGATGGCGACCGCCTTCTGGGGGATCGGCACGCACCTCGGGGAAGCCATCTCCCAGAATGCCAAGGGGCACCTGCTCGGCCACGTGAAGGACATCGGCCACGACCCCCACAACCCCGAGCACCGGCTGTACGCGACCCGGGCGCGCCATCGCTTCCACACCGACTCCTGCGACCTCGTCGGGCTCTTCTGCGTGCGGCCTGCAAGAGAGGGCGGGCTGAGCAGCATCTCCAGTTCCGCCACCATCTACAGTGAAATGCGCCGGCAACGGCCCAAGCTGGCCGAGTTGCTCTCCCGGCCCATCCATATCGACCGCAAGGGAGAGATCCCCGAAGGCAAGGGCCCCTACTATCGGATGCCCGTCTTCAACCACTACGCCGGCTGTATTACGACGTATTACGCCCGCGACTTCTTCGATGGCGCCCAGCGCCACGAGGGGGTGCCGCCCATATCGCGCCAGCAGACCGAGGCCATGGACCTGTTCGAGGATCTGGCGGCCCGCCAGGACATCCGCCTCGACATGGAGCTCCGGCCCGGCGACATGCAGTTCGTGCACAACCACCAGATCGTGCACTCGCGCACCGGGTACGAGGACGATCCCGAGCCTGAGCGCAAGCGGCACCTGCTGCGCCTCTGGCTGTCGGCGAGCGACGGGCGCGAGCTGCCGCCGGCTTACGCAGAGCGCTACGGGAACATCGCCCTGGGCACGAAGCGAGGCGGGATCATGGTGCCCGGGACGAAGCCGTACGCGCCGCTGGAGGCGGACGGGTAGCGGAGAAGTTACGGCCCAAGCGCCGCCAGCGGGATTACGCTCACTCCGTCCGATCGAACGTATCCGTACCCACGCTCGACGATCACGCCCAGGACGGAAGGCTCACCGCACCGACTCGTATCGACGCGATCCGCAAACTTCAGGAGTGAGCGCGCCGCTTCATTAATCCGGCTGAGGCCGAGTTTGATCTCGAAGGCCGCCCACCGGCCGGATCCCGCGTCAACGATGGCATCCACCTCGAGACCGGTATCGTCGCGGTAGTGGTACACCCTTGCACCCAGGGCCTGAGCGTAGACGCGCAAATCCCTGATCACCATCGACTCGAAGAGGAAGCCGAACCAGGAGAAATCGCGGAGCAGGTGGCTCGGTCCCGCGCCCAGCGCCGCTGCTGCGATGGATGGATCCACGAAGTGACGCTTTGCGGATACCTGTAGCCTTGATCGAGACCGCAGATGGGTTGCCCACGGAGGCTGGTCCTCCACAACCATGAGGCGTTCGAGGCCGGTAAGGTAGGAGCGGGCGGTGTGTCCCGTCATCGAGGGCTGGTCCGGACCGGAAACGTCGCGTGCGATGGTCGCAAGAGACGCGCAGGTCGCAACGTTTCGAGCCAGCGACTGAAGAAAACGACGTACTCTTTCCGAATCTCGCCGCACTCCGTCGACCCGTTGGATATCGGCGCGACAGATGTCATCGATGTAGCTTCGGTTCACACGCATGGCGTCCTCGGCTGAGGAGCCGAGATGCCCGGGCCAGCCGCCGACGCAGATCAGTTCAGCGAGGTCCTGCACCGACGAATCGGTTGACGGGCTCGTCACAGGTTGGCCCGCAAGCACTTCGGAAAGGGATACCTGGCCGGTGCTGTATCCCAGTTCGTAGAGCGACATGGGGCGAAGACGCAGTCGGAGGATACGGCCCGCTCCAGTGTGGCGCGTGATGTCATCGGGCGGCACGGCCGATCCGGTGAGGATGAAGTGGCCCTTTCCAACACGGGCATCTACTGCGCGTCGGACATGGTTCCAGATGACCGGGGCGGTTTGCCACTCGTCGATCAGTCGAGGCGTCGAACCTTCCAGCACCAGGCGGGGATCGACTGCGATCATGTCCTTGGCTCTGCGGTCCACATCCAGAAAGACCTCGCTCTGGGCCATCTGACGGGCAGTCTCCGTCTTGCCGGAGGCTCGTGGTCCTTCGATGAGAACCGCTCCCGCTGCGGCCAGGCATTGCCTCAGTTCCTGGTCGGCTACACGGCGGCTGTAGGGCGTGGTCTCGCCTCGGTGCGACGACCTTAACTCGTGTCCCGAGCTGTGCTCGATGGCTCTGTCTCGCCCGATGCCGGGGCCGGATTCCATGCTGAACGCTCCGGGAACACCAGTTGTAACTTGCTGTGATGAAGGAGACTAACAAGGTGGAGACATGTTTTCAACGTTTTCGTAGACAGATTTTCGACGATGCGATAGACAATATTTTTATGTTTTCAGAAACAAACATTCAAAAAGCCGGGCGCAACGGAGAAATCTGCGAGGTCTGAGTGCCCGACCCGGCCCGCGGCGTTTCCGGGGTCAGGCGTTCCCGGTCCGCTCTTCGCGACTGCATCCCCGAATCCAGGGGGCCGAGATCAGCGCTCCGGCCGCGTCAGGTACCGCACCACATTGCCATCGTGGTCAACGACCATAAGCGGCATCAGCAAGATTTCCCTGCCGAAGTCGATCGCGTTCCGGCGAGCCCTCCCCGCCGCCGCGACTCCCGCCGCCACCTGCGCCGCATACTGCGGGGGCGGCAGCACGTACTCATCCGCCACGCTGTAGTCGACCTCCGGATACCCGATGTCCACGAACGACGCGAGGCTGACCACGCTCATCGGATTGGGGCCGCGGTCGGGGAAGGGGGTCATCAGCTCGGTACGGAAGACCAGCTCGCGCCAGTGCCCGTTCCACACGCCCACGCCGCCCTGGTGCTGCACCGGCACGAGATCGCTGTCCGTGTAGTGGTTGCCGCGAATCTCGTCGAAGGCCGCCTTCGCCGCGGCGCCGGTGAAGTGCGTATTCGCGCTGCGGTCGGCCCGGGCCGAGTCCTGAAGGAGGTTCAGGTGCGACCACAGGGTTCCGAAGCCGATCACATGCGCCATCTCATGGACGATGGTTTCCTCCAGTTGGTCGTTGGCCTCCATGCTGTCCAGGTCGGCGATGTCGAAGAACATCACCCCGACCACGGGCAGCGAGTCGCTCCTGCGGAGCTGGCAGGGTCCGGCGCCTCCGAAGACGCCCGAGCGCCCGTCGATTTCCTTGATTTCGACGTAGATCAGCAGGTCGTCGACCACCCGATTGCCGGGGACGTCTCCAGACATGCCGTTTCTCGTGAGGCACTCGGCGAGAGAGGATCTGCGTAGCGGGTGCCATGAGAGATTGGCCGTGATCGCGCTCTCCCAGAACCGTTCGGCCTCCTCGAAGGCCTCGCGCTGCGAGGCGGTGAGTAGCGACGAGGTCACGTGCTCGAGTTCGATGTCGTAGACCGCCGGCGTCGCCTCCGCGCTGAAGGTTGCCGTGGCCGACGTGCCATCCGCGTTGGTTACGCTCGCGGTGAGCGTGTAGGTCGCTCCGGGGGTCCTGCCGAGGGTCCATATGTCGACCGCCGCGAACCCGGCCGAGTCCGTCGTCGCCTCCTCCGGGGCGACCCGGCTGTCACCGCTCGCGGAGAAGGTGACCTTGGTATCCGCCACCGGGTTGCCGTCTTCATCTTCTGCCCGCACGCGGGGCGCGACGCGCACCGGCAGCGCCGTTTCCGTCCGCTGTCCATCGCCCTCGACGGCTACGAGTTCGGCGACCGGTGCGGCCAGGGCGGTAGCGCGGAAGATCACCCGGTTCACCCCGGGGGCGGTGGCACGCAATTCCTGCGGCCCGGGATCACCCATCGTCCATGAGCCCGCGGAGGCGATCCCGTCGGCGTCGGTCACGGCGCTGGACGAGGGCACGGAGCCGCCCCCGGCTGTGACCTCGAAGGTGACGGTGACCCCGCTCAGCCCGTCGCCCGACCGGGAGATCACCCGCACTTGCACGGGTTCGTCGGTTTCTCGTCGCGTCCGGGCCACCTGCTCGTTACCGGAGTGAATGAGCAAAGCGTGGGGTGGTTCGGCCATGGCGGTAAACACCGCATTGGGACCTTCGGCCACGGACGCGACCACCGACTGGCGGCCGGCAGCATCGCCCAGCGTCCAGGAAGTCTGTGCTTCGCCCGCCGGGTCGGTCGTGGCTGAGCCGGGAGTGACGGAGCCGCTCCCTTGAGCGGGCGAGAAGGACACGGACATCCCCGCGACCGGACTCCCGCCCACGTCCAGAAGGCGACCGACCAGCGGCTCCACCAGGGGCGCGCCCGGACTGCCGGTCTGCGCGTCGCCGCCAATCCGTTCCAGGGTGGTCGGCGTCTGGCTGACCGCAACCGCGGCGGTTCCGCTGACTGCTTCGAAGACGGCCCTGACCGTGCCGGTTCCGTTCGCAAGGGCCGTGACCACCCCGGAAGAGGTCACGCTGAGCACGGCAGGGGCGTCGGTCGTCCAGGATACCGTCCCCTCCAGGGTGCCCCCGTCCTCATCCAGTATGGCCGCGGTGAACGCCCTCGACTCGCCCAGGAAGGTGAACGTCGCGGACCCGGGAGACACCACGATGGACGCCGGGCTCGGCGGATCGAACTCCAGTGCGCACCCCGCCACCGCAACCGTCAGCCCCAGACGGACTGCTGCGCCCAGCGATACGCGTGTCATGGCGTTGCCTCGTCAGTCGGCGGGATGCCGCAGGTCCAGTCGAGCCGCGGCGGCGAAGTCATACTGCGCCGGAGCGGCCGGACATCAGAGCATGTCCAGCAAATCACGCGAACGAATGACCTTCACGTTCCGGTAGGGAGAAGTTGCAAGGAGTGCCTTGTCGCTGCTCACCACGTACCCGGCTTCGGCGGCGACCGCACACGCGAGAAACTTGTCGTCGTCGGAGTCCTCGCACACAGCTTCGGGCAAGGGGGGCGCCGACACCAGCGTGGCGTTGGAGGCGATCATCTCAAGCACGCGTTCGAGATCCGCGCCGGGGAACCGCGCCGACAGCCGTTCGCCGACCCGAACGTATTCCCCAAGGATCTCGGGGGACAGCACCACCTCGAATTGTCCCGCTCGCCACGCCGCGAGCACGTCGCGGGGCGGTCCGCCGAAGAACACGCCCGGCAGAAAGACGCTGGTATCGACGACGACCCTCACGCCGCCCGCCCCGGTTGTCCCCAAGTCGCTCATGACGGACTTTTGGGGACGGACGCCATCCCGTCAACCCGGAGCCTGGAGACTCATGCTCACCCATCCCGATTCCGTCGATCAGTCCGATCGCATCGTACCCATCAACCTTCGCCAGAGCGGCCGCACCCCCGTGGAGCTGCTCATTTCCACCCGCGTGCGGAAGTCGCCGTACTGGCACCTGTCCCACGATGCGGGCTGTTGGCGCGCAACAACCTACAACCGCATCTACCACCCGCGCGGTTACATGCGGCCGGAGGACGGCGGCGCGGCGGCCGAACACGAAGCGCTGACGAAGCACGTCACGCTCTGGAATGTCGCCGTGGAGCGCCAGATCCGGGTGAAGGGACCGGACGCCGAGCGGTTCACCGACTACGTCATCACGCGTGACGCCACCCGCATCGAGCCGATGCACGGCAAGTACGTCATCCTCTGCAACGAGCGGGGCGGCATCCTCAACGACCCGGTGCTGCTGCGGCTGTCCGATGACGAGTTCTGGTTCTCGCTGGCCGACTCCGACCTGCTCTTCTGGCTCCAGGGCGTCAATGTGGGGATGAGGATGGACGTCGAGATCGACGAGATCGACGTGTGCCCGCTGCAGATCCAGGGGCCGAAGTCGCTGGCGCTCATGGCCGACCTGGTGGGCGACGGCATCCGCGAAATCCCCTACTACGGGCTCATGGAAGCGGAAGTCGCGGGGTGTTCCGTGGTGATCTCGCAGTCGGGCTTCTCGGGGGAGAAGGGCTACGAGATCTACCTGCGCGACGCGACGCTGCACGCCGAGAGGCTGTGGCACGCGGTGCTCGACGCGGGCGCGGCGCACCAACTCATGGTGATCGCCCCGGGCCATCAGCGCCGGATTCAGGCGGGCATCCTTTCCTGGGGGCAGGACATGGACCACGAAACCGTCCCGTTCCAGTGCAACCTCGGATACCAGGTGCCGCGCGAGAAGGAGGGCGACTACATCGGCCGGGCGGCGCTGGAACGGATGCGGACGGAGATCGAGGCCGGACGGCCGCCGTTCTCGATGACATTGGTGGGGATGAGGATGGGCGGCAGGCCCATCGACGACTATGCGCCCGATTTCTGGCTGGTGTCCGGCGCGGATGCAGGCGACCCGATCGGATACCTTACCTCGCCCTGGCACGCGCCCGAACTGGGATGCAACATCGGACTGGGTTACGTGCCCGTCGGGATGTCCGCGGCCGGTACGGAGCTCACGGTCTGGCTGCCGGACGAGTACGCGAGCGAGGCGGGCAAGCCCGATCGAGCCCAGGTGTGCGAGGTTCCGTTCCGGCCCTCGGCCAACCCGAGTGCGCGCGAAGTGGCGCATGCGCGGGGAGAGGATGCGGTGAAGTAGAGGCGCGCGCGAGAAGGATGCGTCGATTTCGTGGCCCGCGGATTAGTGCGAGCGTTTACCCCTTCATCCGGCTGGCGGACGGGTCGAACAGGGCAGTGCCGACCGCAGCCACCGTGACCGGGAAACACTCGTTCATGTACATCACCTGCAGCCGCTCGCCGACGCGGGCGAGTTCGGCCGGCAGGTAGGCCATCAGCAGGTATCTCCCTACCGAAGGGCCCATCCCGGCGGAGGTCACGCGGGACTCGCGGCCGAGTGCGTCGACGATGCGGTCCCCATCGAGCGTCAGAATCGGCTCGTTTCCGCCCGTGGGGAAACGCGCGAGGCCGGATGCGCTCGTGTGGTCGTCCATGGTAAGCGTGCAGATCTTCGCCACCGGACCTCGTTCGCGGTCCTTCAGGTAGGCTGCCTTGCCGATGAAGTCCGCCCGCTTGACGTGGCGGCGCGCCAACCCGGCCTCGACCGGTGAATACTCCGACGTGAGCTCGGCGCCCATCAGCAGGTAGCCCTTCTCCATGCGTGCCGTGGTGCCGTAGACGCCGATGCCCACCGGCCTCGCGTCGAAGTCTCGGCCCGCGCCCCAAATCACGTCCCAGAGCGCCAGGCCGTGCTCCGTGCGCGTGTAGATCTCCCAGCCGCTCTCGCCCACATAGGAGATGCGCAGCAAGGTGGCGGGAATCCCCTCGATGAGTGCCTCCCGCGCCGTGCCGTATGGGAACTCGTCCTGGCTCAGGCCGCAGTCCGCGATGCTCGAGACCAAGGCCCGTGCGGCGGGTCCCCATACCCCGAGGGTGGTTATCGCGGAGGACCGGTCCTCTAACTGCACCGACCCGTCCGCGGGCAGATGCTTGCGGAACCAGAACGCGTCGCGGGCTCCGTCCAGGACGCCGGTGACGACTCGAAACCTGTCCTCGGCAAGCCGCTGGATGGTGAGATCGGCGCGGAAGCCTCCGTCCGGCGTCAGGAGCGGCGTGTAGATCGAGCTGCCGACCGGACGGTCGCAGGCGTTGACCGTCATCGTCTCCAGGAACTGGATCGCGCCGGGCCCGGACACATCGAAGATCTGGAACGCGCCCAGATCCACCAGGCCCACGTTCTCGCGCAGGTGCAGGTGCTCCGCGTTGATGATCGGCGACCACCAGCGCCGGTCCCATTCGTGCGGGCGGTCCCGGACGCCGTAGCGCGCCACCAGATCCTCGTTCGAGGCGTACCACTGCGGGCGCTCCCATCCGCGTGCTTCGAAATACTCGGCGCCCAGCGCCTCTGTCCGAGGGTGGAGCGGGGACCGGTTGATCCCGCGCGCGGACTCCCACTGCTCGCGCGGATGCACGATTCCGTACGTCTTGCGGAAGTGTTCCCCGCAGCGTGCGCGGACGTGGTGGACCGTGCGCTCATGCGGCTGGAAACGGGTGACGTCCGACTCGTGCGGATCGAGGAGACGCGGGTACCCATGCGTCATCCATTCCGCGACCAGCCGCGCCGAGCCGGGGCCCTCCCGCACCCACACGGCCGCTGCCGACCAGAGGTTTGCCACCTCGGCGGTCTCGCCCAGCAATTGCTGGGTATCGGGCGTCAGCGAGAGCAGTCCGTTCACGGCGTACTGCACCTCGGTGCCGGCGAGGAGCTCGCCCATGATCTCGCGCGCCTGCTCGAGCTGCGGCGCGAAGTCTGCGGGCGTAAAGGGCAGCTCGGTGGGAGAGCGCTCCGCTTCGGCGACGGAGGGAATGTCGTCGGGGTGCATCAGGATGGGGCGATGCGCGTAGGAGCCCACCTCCATCGCCCCGTCGCTCTGGCGTTCGTACATGAACGAGTCCATGTCGCGCACGATTGGGTAGCCGATCTCGTTGCCGGTCCCGAGCAGGAGTTCGACCGGGCCGAAGTCGGCCATCTGGTGCACCGCCGGCGTCAGCGGAATCGTGGCGCCGGCCATTGCGGCGATGCGCGGGCTCCAGACGCCGCAGGCGATGATGGCGTGGTCGACTTCGATCGTTCCCCGAGTCGTCGCGACCGCCCGGATGCGCGGGCGTCCGAACGGCACCGGCTCCACTTCGAGGCCGGTCACTTCGGTCTCGTCCAGCACGGTAAGCACACCCCTGGCCAGCGCCCGTTCCCGCATGATCGTGCCCGCCCCGACCGAGTCGACGACGGAGACGCTCGGGGTGAAGAAGCCACCGAGGATGACATCCGGGTTGACGAACGGAACTCTGGCGACGACTTCCCACGGCGTCAGCAGCTCGCTCTCGATGCCCCACACGCGCGCCGAGGTCATGCGCCGGCGCAACTCCTGCATGCGCTCTTCGGTGCGCGCGACCTCGATCCCCCCGCAGGTCGTGTTGACGCCGAGCGCCTCGTACTGGCGCTGGCTCTCGAGAGTGATCAGCGCGATCTCGCGCCCGTGATCGGTCGGGAAGATGAAATTGGACGCATGCCCGGTGGACCCGCCGGGGTTGGGAAGCGGACCCTTCTCGATGAGCACCAGGTCATCCCAGCCGAGCTTCGCCAGATGCTCGACCAGGCAATTGCCGACGATGCCGGCCCCGATGACCGCGACGTTGGCTCGGGACGGCCCGGTGCGTCGTTCGCTCATGGCAGTTTTCGCCCTCGCGCGGGTGCCCGCCGTATCGCGCGAGCCATCCCGTCGGGTTATCGGGCGACTCCCTCTCCGACGGTCATCCGGAATGCGGTGAGAACCGGAAACGGGTCTGCGGCCAGCGTGTAGATCGCGTCGGGTCCTATCGCAACGGAGCGGGCCCAGGCAGGCAACAGCACCGAACCCAGGTACGAGCCGTTCGCCAGGCTGAAGAGATCGAGCAGGTACCCGCGCACGTTGCTCTCCCCGTAGTAGTGAACGAACAGGGTATCCCCGCGCGCCCCGAAGTCCATCGCGGTAGAGACGAACTCGGTTGTTCGCGTGCTTCGAGTGGTCACCGTTCGGCCACCAACTACTGCTTCACCGACGGACGTCTCGATTCCGGGGAAATCCGCATGCTCCGCGTAGGGGAACCCCTCCGCGGCACGGTCCCCTCCGATGCGCCACCAGCCGTTGCCGGCCGTGAAGCCGAAGACCCATCCCGTGCCCGCACCGACAACCCGTCCCTGACGCGCCATCAGTGGAAGATCGTGGTACGGCCGCGAGGGAAAACCCATCGAATCGACTACGACTCCGTTGTCGTTGGAAATCAGGAACGCTGGTTCGGCCAGGTGGGTCAGCACTACCAAGCTGCCGTCGTACAGGCTCGCAACGGATTCCGGCGCCAGACCGCTCAGGTTCGTCTCGCCCGCCAACCGGCCCTCGCGGTCAATGATGGTGAGGCGCTCGTTGACGTTGTCGACGACGGCGGCCCCGCCGTCCGGCAACTGCGCGATGCCTCGAACCGTCCGAAACTCGCCCGGGCCGCCGCCTTCCCGGCCGAACGTCCACAGCACTTCGCCTTCCCCGGAGATCCGGATGACGGCGTTGCGGCCCCCGTCCCACACCGTCACGCCCTCTGCGCCGGCCGACAGCCAGTAGGGATTGAGCAGAAGCGTGTCGGCTTCGGTTCCGCCGATGGACCACAGGCTGTCCATGACGGCGGGGAGGAAGGTCCGTTCGGCTACGACATCCTCTTCCGACCACAGCTCCCGGGGATCCGATTGCACCTCTTCGTCGAACGCCGTGCAAGAGAGGCAGGCGAGAAGGGCGGGAACCGCCAGAGGGCGCCCGAGCGGGCGCAGATCCATGGCTCGCCTACCGCGAGTTCTTCGCCACGAGCAGGCAGAGCAGGAGCGCGACCAGCGGGACCACGGCCTGCCCCGTCTGACCGTTTGTGACCAGCGTGTAGATCGCGCCGAGCATGACCGGAACCATGGCCACGGCGGCGAGGAAGCGCGCCTTCTTCATCAGGAAGCCCACGCCGGCGGCCGTCTCGGCGACGCCGATCAGGTACTGGAACCAGCCGGAGTAGCCCCACATCTCGAACTGCTCGACCATCATTCCGGCGAGCTTCATGCCGCCGTTCAGCAGGAAGAGCAACGCCAGCAGCACCGATACGATGGTAATCCCCCTGCTTCCCTTGTCCGCCATTATCTGCTCCTTGCGTTGCGAGTGTGGGACGACCGGAGTGTCCGGATGAGCGACGAAAGTATGGCTACTTCGAATAGTTAGCCACGGTGACCGCGAGCACGAGCGCCAGAGCGGGAATGGCAATGCGGTCGGTGTCGCCGGCCCGCAGCAGCGTGAAGAGCGCGCCAGCCATGACGGCCATGATGGCCAGCGCGCCGTACAGCCGCGTCCTCCTCCGCATCAGCGCGAGGCCCGCCGCCGTCTCCGTAACCCCGACGACGTAGAAGAACCAGACGGGGTAGCCCCACACCTCAAACCGGTCCCACCACCCCCCGATGAGCTTCATGGTGCCCGTCATCAGAAACACCAGCGCCAGAAGCACCGACACGGTCGGAATCACTTGTTCCGGCACGTCCCTGGTCGCTGGGTGCCTGGTTGGCATGCGTTCCTCCCGACCGGATGAGGGCATCCTTCCCCGGAACGGACTCGGTGAACCGCTTCGATCGCCTGCTTCGGACCTTGGGAAAGTACGGTCTGAGCGGTGTCGGGGACACGGTGCCGGTGGGCGCCATCGAGCGGCCCGTGGACACCCCCCGGTCCTCGATCGGCGATGCATCCGGGGACTGCTAGCGGCTGCTCCCCCGAACCCTGACGTTACGTAAGGGTTGGCGGGAAGCCGCGCGGACCCTGCTACCTGACGGGCGGGGGACTCCTGCTGAGGCTCACGCTGACAGAGGCCGCCTCATCCGGGACCGGGCCGCTGCCGTCCCAGGTGTAGTTGGCGGTGAAGTCATGTTCCGCAGGCTCGTTTACTCGGGCCTCTGCCAGGCTGAGGCTGGTATCATCGAGCTGGAGAACGAGTGATGCCATATCCTCATCGGACAGGGCATTGTCCAGCGTGAGGTGGATGTAGCCCTCCCCGCCGGCTCCCCAGCGGATGCTGGTAACGGTGTAGCCCGTCTCGCCGATCGAAAAGCCCGGTTCGCTCAGCTCGCCGTAGTGCGCCGTTTCGCCGCTGCAGTTGGCGGCGCCCCGGCAATAGCCGACTGCGTCCGCGGCATTCGTTCGGGCCACGGTGAGCGTTGCCGACCAGACCGGAGTCTGGGCATGGGCCTGGGTCGGGGCGACGAGCACGGCGGCGGTGGCCAGCAGGAACCCCGCCAGGGCGAATCCTCCGGAACGCGGCGCGCTCATCGGGCGCCGCCCCCGTCCGCGTCCGGAACGGGCGTTATGTACTGTCGCCAGGTCGGGCCGTCGAGCGAGACCAGGTTGGCGAACAGGCGATACGCGCCCGGGACGCCGTCGCCGAACTGCCGGAAGAGGGCGAGTCCGGTGTAGATGTACACGCCTTCTCCGAGAGGGGCGATCAGGAGCGAGCCCTCCTTGGGGGCCTCGCCGGGATCGGCCATGGAGAGCACGGGAGTGAAGGCCGGGTCCCAGGTGTTCAGCATGTAGAGGCCGCGCTCCTGCCTCCAGCCCTCGAAGTCGGCATCGGTGATGGGGTTGGGCGTGTTCAGCACCGGGGCCGCGGGATGCAGGAAGGTGACGGCCGCGTTCTCGTCGGTGATGCGGTCGTGCGGCCGCGAGATCGTTACCGGGTAGGGCGCGTGGCCGCTCGCCGGGAAGGCGTACTGGTTGTACTGGGTCACCACGGTGCCCCCGGCGCGTGCGAAGTCGAGGACCGCCTCGTTGGCGGCCGCCAGGTCATCGCGGGCCTCGTAGGCGCGCACACCCAGCACGAGGGCGTCGAAGCGCGCGAAGTCGCCGGCGAGCACATCGGCCGGCCCCAGCAGCTCCACCTCGAAGCCGAGGGAGGCGAGGGCCTCGGGACCGGAATCCCCCGTGCCCATGATGTATCCGACACGCCGGCCCTCGGGCAGGGTGACCGGGAAGATGGAAGTGCGCAGCTCCGCCGGGAAGAACTGGGCCGCCCGCTCGATGTGCGGGTAGTCGATCAGTTCGACGCGCTCGCTCCAGGCGCGGCCGTCCGCGGCGCGCACTGTGGCCGTCAGCCGATCACGGCCGACGCCCCGGCCCGCCTCGGGGGCCACGGTGAGCGTGTAGGTGCGCTCGGTGCCGGGTGAGGCGAGTTCCACCGGGACGGAGGCGGGCGCGACCGACCACCCAGCTCCCTCCAGGGCGAGCTCACCGGTGACACCCGCCTGCGCCTCGTTGCGGACGCGGATGCTAACCGAGCGCGCCCCCGTGTCGCCGAGCGGCCATACCATCTGTGCGGGCGCGACCGTGACCGACACGGCGGGCACCACCAGCAGCGGCTTGGTGAACTCGCCCTGGGCGGGGTCGACCCCGTAGTAGCGGGCCGCGTCGTCGCTGGCGAGGGCCATGCGCGTGGGCGAGCCGGTCGGGCCGCCGTCCAGCACCAGCTCGAAGCGCGCGCCGCCGGTCACCACAGGGGGATCGTGGGGCAGGCCGCGCAGCTGCCAGTCGTCCGGCCAGGCGTAGATGTCGCCCTCCCGGGGTTCGCGCATGTAATAGCGGCGGGAGGGGTCGGCATCCGCCGGCACGTCCACACGGAACACCCAGCGGCGGATCTCACCCGGGGCGAGCGTCTCCGAGGTGCCGGAAACCGTCGTCAGCGAGGTCCGGCGGGGACCGAATCCGCCAGTGTCGACGGTTCTGCCCGCGAGCAGGTCCGCGCTCCAGCCCTCCGGGAGCGCCAGCCCCGGTCCGGCTCCCTCGACGCGATAGGGTCCCGCGTTCCAGAGATCGACCCGCACCTCGAAGGACTCCCCGGGCACGACGAGGTCGTCGCTCGCGCGCACCTGCGTCAGCACCGCGGAGGAGGCCAGGAGGGCCTTGCGCACCAGGTCGTGCCGGCGTGCGAGCGCTTCGGTGACCTCGGGGGGCGCGTTCGGGCCGTCGGCGCGCTCGATGATCCGCTCCAGCGTCTCGAGGGCGCGCGCCAGCGCTGGCGCAGCCTGCTCCGGCGCCATCGCATCCAGCGAAGCCTCCGCGACGCCGATGGCTGCCCGATAGGTCTCGATCTCCTCCTGGGATGCCTCGCTCGGCGGTACGGCCTGTGCGATCAGCCCCGCGAAGGTCGTATCGACGCCGGCGAAGAAGCTGCCGGTGCCGTCGACTCCCTCCGCCGTCTTCACCAGCGCCAGGATCGACTGCCGCGGTCCCATCGGCTGTGCCGATCCCATGTCCTGGGAACGGTGCTGGCTGCGCGAATCCATCGACACCTGGAGATAGGAGCGAGCCAGGAGCGGATCGAAGGTTCCCGGCTGCAGCGTGACCGACTCGCCTCCCACGAATCCGCCCCGCGCCAGATAGAGCTTGTCGGCCTGCCAGGCTTCGACGCCGTTTCCGAGTTGTTCCGGGAAGCGGCTCGGGTCCGCGGCCACGTCGAAGGCCTCGTGCGTGAGAATGCCCGCTACCTGATGCTGGCCGTGACCGTCCCTGGGCGTGCCGCTGAACACCGAGACGATGACCTGCGGCCGGAAACGCCGGATGGCCCACACCACATCCCCCAGAATCTCCTCGCGGGGCCACTTGGAAAGCGTCTCGTCCGCGGACTTCGAGAAGCCGAAGTCGATGGCCCGGGTGAAGAACTGCTCGCCGCCGTCGATGGCGCGCGCGGCCACCAGCTCGTTGCTGCGGATGATGCCCAGCCCCTCCCAGAACTCCGTCCCGATGAGGTTTTGTCCTCCCTCGCCCCGCGTGAGCGCCAGATACGCCGTGCGCGCGCCCATGCCGCGAGCGAGCGTGGTGATCGTGTTGGTGTCCTCGTCGTCCGGGTGCGCGGCCGTCATCAGCACCCGCTTAACGCCGTCCAGCTCGCGCAACAACAGCCCGACCGCGACCGTGCCCCGGTCATCCGGGGGCGCCTGGGCGAGCGCGGGAACGGCGGCCGGGGCGGATCCGACGACCAATGCGGCCATCAGGGCGGCGGGAATCAGAAGCGGAAATCGAGGCATCTGGATACATCCTTTGGTCATGCGCACGGCAATCGAGCCCGCAACCTAGCCGGGCACTTCAGCGGGGAAAAGCGTGTCCCCTTTGTACACGCAGACCCGCGCCCGGGTTGTCATCTCCCCGGATCGACCTGGAATTCAGCTCCGCTCAACTCTTCGAACCAGGCGTCCACCTGGTCCGGGTCGTCGGTGAACGCGAGCGACAGCAGCAGAAGCAGCCTCGCCTTCTGCGGGTAGAGGTTGTCGGTGCCGGTGCGGAAGCGATGGGTGCGCCGGAAGACCACCCCCATCTCCTCGGCCTTTTCCTGCACCTCCCCGGATCCGCGGCCCCCGGCGAGCACGATGCCCCGGACCCCGGCTTCGGCCCACGCCGTAATGGCCTCGTCCAGCCCGGCGCCCTGGTATCCGATGAGGACCTCGACCCGGGGAAGGTCGTCCTTCGAGATCGCATTCAGATCGAAGGGGGTCATCCACCGCCCGGGATCGGAACAGTGCTGTACCCGCGGCGGAGCCCGATAGGTTCGCACGTCGAGCTCGTCGATGAAGCCCAGGTTGCCGAGCTCGCGCGACACGAAGGTGTCCATCCGGTAGGCGTCGCCCTTCCATGCCTCCTTGGCGGCGTGGAATTCGTCGTTCAGCATGAGCACGGTGCCGAAACAGCGGGTCTCGCCGCTGGCGGCCAGCACGATGGCGTTGAACAGGTTGGCGTGCGCGTCGGTGCCGATCACGGTCCAGGGCCGCATGGCGCCGGTGATGACGACCGGCTTCCGGCTCTGCACGGTCAGGTCGAGCCAGTAGACGAACTCGTCCATGCTGCCCGTCCCCGAGGTCACGACCACGGCGTCCGCCGTCTCGAGCGCTTCCTCGACGGCGAGGGTGAGGTCGAAGAAATCGGCGATCGCGTAGCCGCCGGAGGGCCGGTTGCCGAACTGGACGGTGGTGACATCCGCGACCTCGTCGATCTGGGGCCTGAGCTCCGAGAGCATCTCGTCGATGCTGAGCGACCCGGCCCGGTAGCTCTGGAAGCTGGTGCGGGTGTCGGACACCCCCGCGATGGTTCCTCCCGTGGCGACGATGGTCACTCGGGGAAGCGCCCCGGCCTCCACCGCCGCATCGGCAGGGGGCGATGTCTCGGCGGACTGCATCGTGGGGACCGGCGCTGGCGTCGCAACCATCTCCGGTGTCGCCGCCGCGCACGCCGTGTTCGCGGCGAGGATCGCGAGCCCCTGAATGCAGGCGACTGTAAACCGTCTCATGGGCCTCTCTCCTTCGATTTCAGGTGCTCGCCGGGTCACGTTCGGCGCGCGTGGAGCAGCTTGCGCCGAAGCCCTTTCAAGGATACTCGGTCCGCGGCGTTTTGCCGACTCCTGCGACCGATCTGCTCGCCAACTCCTTGACTGGCCGGAAGCATGACACGACGCTATGACATCAGTTGAATGCAGTTTATAGGAGTCATCTTATGAAGGCGATCACGCTCCGGAACATTCCTCCCGACCTCGCTGCGGCGCTTGACCGCGAGAAGCGGAGGCGGGGACAGTCGCTCAATCGAACGGCAATCGACCTTCTGAGGCAGGGACTTGGAGTCGGAACGACTCGCTCCAACGGTCTTGCCCGTCTGTCGGGGGGATGGAGCGAGGAGCGCGTGCGAGAGCTGGAAGAAGCGCTTGCTCCGTTCGACGAGATCGACCCGGAGATGTGGAAGTGACCCGCTACTGCCTCGACACGTCCGCCTACATCCGTTTCCTGCGCGGCGACGCGGCGACCGTCGACGCGATCGACGGTGCAAGCTGGATCGGCTTTCCCGTCATCGCCCTCGGGGAACTGTACACGGGCTATTCACTCACGGAGAACCGCCCCCGGGAACTCCGGCGGTTGAGCGATTTCCTCGCCCATCCGGTTGTCGAGATCATCGCTGCAGACGACGAGGTTGCCCGTGCGTACGGGCGATTCGTGGCCGAACTGAGGAAAGCCGGCACGCCGTTGCCCTCGAATGATGTCTGGATCGCCGCGTGCGCCGCACGAACATCCAGTGTGGTTCTAACGCACGACGCCCACTTCACCCGCATTGCCCGCATCGGGTGCGAGCTCCTCGGAAGCGGCCCGGAAGCGGCAGGGTAGCGGGATCACTCGACGGACCGCCGGGGCCACGGACGCGCGAGGGCCGCGGGCGCCCGGGACCGGCCGATCCACCCGGCGAGGGCTGCGAGGGTGAGCAGATAGGGGAACGCCAGGAGGAGCTGGTAGGGCACGTTCGCGAACACCGCCTGGAGTTCGAACTGGAGCGCCGAGGCGGCGCCGAAGAAGAGGGAGGCGAGGAGGACAAGGAGGGGATTCCAGCGGCCCAGCACGACCACTGCGATGGCGATGAAGCCCCGTCCCGCCGACATCCCCTCCGCGAAAGTGCCGGCGTGGGCGAGCGCCAGATGGGCTCCCGCGATTCCCGCCAGGAAGCCCGCGCCGAGCACCGCCAGGACGCGGGTGCGGCGCACGCGGATGCCGGCCGCGTCGGCTGCGTCCGGCTCTTCGCCCACGGCCCGCAGTTCGAGTCCCCAGCGGGTGCGGAACAGGTAGTACCAGAGCGCGGGCGCCAGCAGATAGGCCAGGTAGGTGGTCCAGGCCTGGCTGAAGAGCGCCGGTCCGATCGCGGGCAGCGCCGACAGGCCCGGGAGCGGGAGCACGGGCAGGGTGGGAAGGGTCAGCGCCGTGCCGGTGGCGCCGAACACGCTCTGGTAGACGACCCCCGTGATGCCCAGTCCCCCGAGGGTCACCGCCGTGCCGACGATGATCTGGTCGGCGTTCAGGGTGATGGCGAACAGCGCGAAGACGCCGGCGATCGCGGTTCCGGCGGCTGCCCCCGCCAGAACGCCCGCGCCCGGCGATCCGGTGAGCAGCGCCCCGAGCGCCCCGCCCAGGGCACCCCCGATGATCGAGCCCTCCAGGCCGATGTTGATGACGCCGGCGCGCTCGCTGATGGTCTCGCCCAGGGCGGCGAGGGCAAGGGGCGCGCCCAGCCGCACCGACGCCTCGAGGAAGGCCTGAAGAGCCGCCGCGTCCACCGTCAGCCTCCACCCTTTCCGGCCACGCCCCGGCGCAGGAACCGGTCCGCCGCCACCACGGCCAGAATGACGAGCGCCTCGATGGCGCTGACCCAGACAGCGGGCACTCCCACGTCGCGCTGCATGGCGGCCGCGCCCGCCTGCAGGACGCCAAAGAACCCGGCCGCCAAGAGTACCGCGAGGGGGTTCAGGCCCGCGAGGAGGGCGACCGCGATGGCCGTGTAGCCGTAGCCGGGGGAGAGGTTCTCGTAGAGCGCGAAGGTCACCCCCGCCACCTCCACCCCGCCCGCCAGCCCGGCGAGCATGCCGGAGAGCAGGAACGCCCCCAGCACCACCCTGCCCGTCTGGATGCGGCCGGACACCGCAGCCGCGCGGATCGAGGCGCCCACCGCCCGCACGCGGAAGCCCCAGGCGCTGTGCCTGAGCAGCCACCACAGCGCCCCCGCGAGCACGACCGCGACCGGGAAGCCGGCGTGCAGCCGACCGGACCCGAGGCGCGGGAGCCGGGCCGCGAGCGCCACGGGGTCGGTTTGCGGGAATACTCCGCGCGCCTCCTGCAGGGGGCCGTGCACCAGCCACGCCACCGTGTGGATGGCGACGAAGTTCATCAGGATGGTGGTGATGACCTCTCCGACCCCGGCCCGGAACTTGAGCCCCACCGGTACGAGCGTCCAAAGGCTCCCCGCCACCGCCGCGGCCGCCATCGCGCCGGGGAGGAGCAGCCACGCCGGCGCGCCCGGAAACGTGAGCCCCACCCACGCGGCCGCCACCGCGCCCGCGTAGAGCTGCCCCTCCGCTCCTATGTTCCACACGCCGGCGCGGAAGGCGAGCGCCACCGCCAACCCGGTCAGGATGAGCGGGGTCGCGCGCACCAGGGTGATGGAGGCGAACCGCTCCCAGGAGCCGAAGGCGCCCGAGACCAGCGCCCGCCCCGCGGCGACCGGATCGTATCCGGCGAGGGCCAGCCCCACGGCCGCCAGCAGTGCCGCCGCCAGGAGCGCCACTGCGCCGGCCGCCAGCGGGCCGATCCAGCGCGACCGGAGGCGCGGGCGCAACAACTGCCGGATCATGGAAGGCGCGCGATCCGGGCGAGGCGGGTCACGCCTGCTCCGATCCGAGCATCAGCCGGCCCATCCCCTCCGGGTTGCGCTCTTCTTCCGGCACGACGATCAGCCGGCCGCGCACGAGCACGAAGACCCGGTCGGCCAGGTCGAGCACCTCGTCCAGATCGGTGGAGAAGAGCACGATGCCCGGCGGCGCATGCGCGGGCCGACCACCCTCCCCACCGAGTTCCTCCACCTCCGGACCGCCTCCTTTCAGCTCCACCAGCTTGTCGCGCAAGAAGGCGGCCGCTGCGATGTCGAGCCCGCGCATCGGATTCTCCGCCACCAGCAGGTCGGGGGCGCGCGCCAGTTCGCGGCCCACCAGCAGCTTCTGCCGGTTGCCGCCCGAGAGCGACTGCGCCGTCGCCCGCCACCCCGGCGCCCGCACATCGAATCCGGTCACGATCTCGTGCGCGGTGCGCCGCATCGCCGCCCAGTCGATGAGCGGCCCGCGACGGTACGCGTCGGTGTCGTGGAAGGCCAGCGCGGTGTTCTCGGCCAGGTCGAAACCCGGGACCAGCCCGCCCGCGCCCCGGTCCTGCGGGATCAGGCTGACGGTGGCCGGCAGGTCCGCACTGCCGACAGCCGGGCGCAGCCTCCCCGACAGCACGAGAGCGAGCTCGCGCTGGCCGTTGCCCTCCACCCCGCCGATGCCCACGATCTCGCCCCGGTGCACCTCCAGCGTGACTTCCCGCACCGCCGTGCGGCCGTCTTCGCCCCGGACCCCCACCGCCTCCAGGCGCGCAACCCGCTCCCCTCTTTCGACTCGTACCGGCCGGGCCGCCGGGGTCGTCTCCCGGCCGATCATCGCCCGCGCCAGCCCGGGCGCGTCCACCGCTTCGCGCCCTTCGGCCAGCACGGTTCGCCCTCGCCGGAGCACGGTCACCCGGTCGGCTACCCGCAGGATCTCGTCCAGCTTGTGCCCGATCAGCAGGACCGTGCGTCCCCCCTCCACCAGCGAGCGCAGGACGCCGAACAGCCAGTCCACCTCCTGCGGTCCCAGCACCGTCGTCGGCTCGTCCAGCACCAGCACTCGCGGATCCCGGTACAGCGCCTTCAGGATCTCCACCCGCTGTTTCGCGCCCACCGACAGACCGGCTACGGCAGCCCCGGGGTCCACCGGCAGCCCCGTGACCCGCTCCAGTTCCGCGAGCCGGGCGAGCACGCGCTCAAGCGCCAGCCGGAGCCCGCTGCCCTCCCGCGTCCCCAGCGCCACGTTCTCGGCAACCGTCAGACTGGGCACGAGGGTGAAATGCTGGTGCACCATCCCGATCCCGGCCGCGGCCGCCGCGCGCGTCCCCCCGGGCCGCAATCGGCAACCCTCGACCAGAACTTCGCCCGCGTCGGGACGGAGCACACCGCACAGCACCCGCATGAGCGTGGTCTTGCCGGCGCCGTTCTCTCCCAGCAGCGCATGAACTTCCCCGGGACGGGCGCTGAGACTCGCGTCGGCGAGCGCCTCGACGGATCCGAAGCGCTTGCTCACCGACCGCATCTCGACGGCGGCGCCCCCCATGGGCTTCAAGGGCCTCCGGGTTCCTCCTCCAGGAACTCGATCCGGGGCACCTCCAACATGCCCTCCCTGATGGCCACCCTCGCCTCGTCGATGCGTGCGAGCAGATCGGCGGGGATGCGGTCGAGCGCCACCGGGTTGACGATGAAGTCCACAACGCCCTCGCCGAGACTGAGATCGAGCGCCCCCGGGGGGAGCGTCCCAGCCGTGAACCGGCTCGCCACGTCCAGGAAGGCCCTGGGGATGTCGATGGCGGCACTTCCCGCGATGACCTCGGGGGCCACGTCGTTCTGATCCCGGTTCATGCCGATGGCCCACACCGGGTTCTCGTCCCCGTTCGCCTCCCGAACCGCCTGAAACACGCCGAAGCTGGCCGCGTCGGTGTTGTGCACCAGGACATCGGCGCCCCGGTTCAACTGCGCGGTCGCCGCCTCCCTCGCAGCCGCCACATCGTCCCAGCTGCCGATGAACGCTTCCAGCACCTCGATGTCCGGGTCGATGGCGCGCGCGCCCGCCTCGAAGGCGCGGAAGGTCCCCTGGGCGGGCGGAATCGCCACGCCCCCGACCATCCCCACCACCCGTGACTGCGTGAGGCCTCCCGCCATCATCCCGGCGAGATAGCTGCCCTCCTCCAGGCGGAAGATCAGCGAGCGCACGTTGTCCGAAATCCGTCCCCCGCTGGAGACGACGATGGTCATGTCCGGGAACCCCTCCCCGGCGCGCAGCGCCGCGTCCTGGTACTCGAAGCCGTGGGCGAACACCAGGTCGTAGCCCGACGACCCGTACGAGAAGAACGCCTCGTCGAACTCCGCGGGCGAACGCGTCTGCTGATGGCTGACCTGCGCCCCGAGCGACTCCTCGATCAGCAGCAGGCCTTCGTACGCCCCCGCGTACCATCCGGCGTCGCTCACCGGCCCGGACGTCAGCAGCGCGACGCGCAACGCGTCGTCCGGGGAGTCGTTCTCTCCTCCCCTGCAACCGATGACCAACCCGCCCAGGAAGCACGCCGCGCCAAGCGCGCGGGCCGTATGCCGAACAGTCGAATGGCTCATGAGTATCTCCCTGTTCCGGACATCGGGGCGTCCCGACCGGAGCGGGGGCGTCCCCGCTCGTCGCAGCCAATCATGACTGGCGCACCGCCTTGTCCCGCGCGCAATATAGAGCCGTCCCGCGGCAACTTCGACCCGACCCTTCGTCCCGATGACCGGGACGACCAGCCCCGAGCAGACGCCATGTCACAGCAGCGAGACCACTGGAGTTCCAACGCAGGCCTCGTGCTTGCCGCCACCGGCAGCGCGATCGGCCTCGGCAACCTGTGGAAGTTCCCGTTCATCACCTGGGAGAACAACGGCGGGGCCTTCGTCCTCGTGTACCTCATTTGCATCGCCGCGGTCGGCCTGCCGATCATGCTGGCCGAGCTGCTGATCGGGCGGCGCAGCCAGAAGAGCGCGGTGGGCGCGCTGAAGGAAGCGGTGACGTCGAAGTGGCCCGGCGGACGCAAGCTCGGGGCACTGGTAGGAGGCTGGGGCGTGCTGGCCGGCTTCATCCTGCTCAGCTACTACACGGTCATCGCCGGGTGGTCGCTCTATTACTTCACGCAGACGGTCGGGTGGACCCTCGGCGGCTACCCCGCCGACATGTCGGCCGGTGACCTCTTCAACTCGCAGGCGCTCAACACCGGCCTGCAGTTGCTGCTCTCCCTGGGGTTCAGCCTCGGAACCATCGCAGTGGTCTATTTCGGCGTGAGCAAGGGGATCGAGCGGATCGCGCGGATCTTCCTGCCCATCCTGTTCGGCATCCTGCTCCTCATGTTGGTGAGCGCACTGGGCATGAGCGGAGCGGGCGAGGCGCTCAACCACATCTTTCGGCCCAACTTCGCGGAGCTGGAGAGGGGAGCGATCCTTGAGGCGCTCGGCCACTCATTCTTCACTCTTTCGCTCGGAATGGGCGCGATGATCACCTACGGGTCGTACATCTCGCGGAAGCACTCGGTCGTGAAGGCGTCCGGCGCGATCGTGGCGCTCGACACGCTGATCGCCCTGGTCGCAACCGTGGTCATGTTCTCGGTGATCTTCTCGGTGGCCGGGATGCGCGACGAGGTAGGCGGCTCGACGGTCGGGATGCTCTTCATCTCGCTGCCCCAGCTCTTCTACAGCGAGGTTCCCTTTGGCGTGGTGCTCGGTCCACTCTTCTATGTTCTGGTGGCGCTGGCCGCGCTCACCTCGACCATCTCGCTGCTCGAGGTGGTTTCGGCGTACCTGATCGACGAGCGGCGCCTGACTCGCCATAAGGCCACGATCAGCGCCGGGGCGGCCATCTTCGCGTTCACCACTCTCGCCGTGCTATCGATCCCCGGCCTCCTGGGTGTCGAGGGCGGAGGGCTTCTCTCGACCATGAGCGTGCCGTTCTTTGGCGGCGGGAAGGTGGGGTGGTTTGCCAACGCCGACCATTTCGTGTCGAACTGGATGCTGCCAACAGGCGGGTTCTTCATCACGCTGGCGGCGGGATGGTTCATGACCCGCGAGGCGACCCGGGGCGAGCTCGAGGACGGCACCCAGCCGCGCTGGTTCCACTACGGCGCGTGGCGCTTCTTCATCCGTTTCGTGGCGCCCATCGCCGTGGCCGCGATCATCATCGCCGTGGTCTTCGGCGTCGACTTCAGCTGAGGCGCGGATGGCCGGGGACCTCCTCACCCGTCCGACGCCCAAGCGACCCGACACGCTCGACGTCCGCGGACGGGTGCTGTACCTGGCCGACGACACGGACCTCGTGCGCGCCCAGCTCTACGAGGGACTGGACCTGGAACTGAGCGAGGAGCTGCGCGCCCGGCTGCGCGACCAGATCTCGACCGACGAGATCACGCCTGCGTACATCTGCTTCTTCTACGACGAGACGCTGGGGGAATTCCCGTATCTGGGGCTGCGCACCACGAACACGGAGAGCGGGGCGGAGGAGTATCCGGTCGGGCGTGCGAGCGTGCGCGGCGGCGGATTCGTCTGTTCGGTCGCGGGCAGGCGGCGGGGCAAGGGCTCAAGCCGGGAGCAGAGCCCGTACGCGGAGCTGATGGCCGGCATCCGGGTCGTCGTCAGCGAGAGCATCGAGCGCATCTACAACGAGAACTGCCAGAACCTGGGCGTGCTCACCACTACCGACTTCGGCGTGGCGGAGCGCATCGCGCGCGGCGAGCCGCTCCGGCTCGAGGAGTTCACGCGCGGCAAGGACGACATCACCCGCCAGATCATCGAGTACGGTGGGCTGTTCGAATTCAACGTGGCCCGCATGCAGGGCAGGGCGACGGTGCCTGCGCCTTCGGCCGACGCCGGCGCTTCGGGCGCAAGCCCCCCGATGACCCTCGCGGAGAAGATCTTCGCGCGTCACTGGGTGGTGGATCCGGCAGGCGGTAAAGTCGGCGTCGACTCGGTGACCCCCGGCGAGGCCGGATTCTTCCGCACCGACATCCGCTTCTCGCACGAGTACGTGACCCCCATGGCGGCCATCTTCTTCGAGCAGAAGATGGGACCGGAGGGGCGCGTGCGGGACCCGGACAGCGTGCTCTTCTTCCGCGACCATCTGACCTTCCTGCACAAGGCCATGAGCCAGGAGCGTATCGAGGAGGGGCTGCTCGAGGTCGCCAACCAGCTCGAAGTGAAGCAGCGCGAGTTCGCGGAGAAGCAGGGCATCCGCCTCTATGGGGAGCAGATGGGGCACCGGATGGGATCGGTCGCCATCTGCCACTCCAAGATCCTGGAGGACTACGCGGAGCCTGGCATGCTCATCATCGGCTCGGACTCGCACACCCCCCACGCGGGCGCGATCGGGGCGCTGGCGTTCGGCGTGGGCACGACCGCCATCTTCAACTCCTGGATCACCAGGGACGTGCGCGTGCAGGTCCCGCCCTCCTTCAAGGTCGTGATCTCGGGAACGCCCGCCGAGGGGGTGACCGCCAAGGACTACATGCTCGAGATTCTGCGCCACCCCTACATCCGCGATGGCCACGCGATCGGGCAGATCATCGAGTACGCGGGGCCGGCCGTGGAGGCCCTCCCCGTGGACGAGCGTGCGACCATGACCAACATGGCCGCGGAGGTGGGCGCGTTCACCGGGCTGGTCGCGGCGGACGGGCGATCGGTCGAATATCTGGTCGCCGAGCGCGGGATGGAGCGGGAGCGGGCGGAGGCACTGGCGCGCGACATGCACAGCGACCCCGGCGCCGCCTACGTCCGCGTGATCGAGATCGACGCGTCCGACATCCAGCCCATGGCGGCGCTCCCCAACGACCCCGGCAACGGGGTGCCGCTCGACGACCTCGAGCCCGACCGCATCCGCATCGACATCGCCTACGCGGGGTCGTGCACGGCGGGCAAGAAGGAGGACATGGACATGTACGCCCGTGTCTTCAGCGAGATGCACGACCGCTGGGGACTGGGCGTGCACCCGGACGTGGAGTGCTTCATCCAGTGCGGCTCGACCGATGTGCGCGAGTACTGCCGGGAGCGGGGCTACCTGGACCTCTTCCGGCGCATCGGCGCCACCTTCATCGAGCCGGGATGCGGCGCCTGCATCAACGCCGGACCGGGGGTCACGCGCCGCCCCGACGAGGTGAGCATCTCCTCCCAGAACCGGAACTTTCCGGGACGCTCGGGGCCGGGTCAACTGTACCTGGCTTCCCCGTATTCGGTCGCGGCGAGCGCGGTTGCGGGCTACGTGACCGCCTGGAAGCCGGGAGCCCGGCCGCAGCCCGTGGAGATGACGAGGCGGCTGGCGGGATGAAGCGGAGGAGTGGCCGCTGCTGGACTCGAACCAGCGACCCCTACGATGTGAGCGTAGTGCTCTGCCAACTGAGCTAAGCGGCCAAACGAAACCCGGGCCGCACCCGAAAGCGACGGCCCGCGTTCCGCGATACCCCCACGGGGAGTCGAACCCCGGTCTCTTGGCTGAGAACCAAGTATCCTAGGCCACTAGACGATGGGGGCGTCTTCAAGCAAAGGGCCGGTAAGATACCGACTTCCCCCGCGTTGAATCAACCCCCGACCGGTTCCGCCATGAGTGATCCCGAAGGCACGCAGGTCTGGCAGGTACCCGAACCTCTTGCCATGCACGATGTGCGTCTGGGCGATGGCGCGTCGACCACGCTCCGGCGCCACGGGAATCCCTCCGGCCCGCGCATCGTGATGAGCCACGGCAACAGCCTCGCGATCGATCTCTACTACCCGTTCTGGTCGCTGTTCGCGGACGACTTCGATCTCGTGCTCTACGACCTCAGGAACCACGGCTGGAATACGCCCGGGCTGCTCGGACGCCACAATGTGCCCACGCTCATCGACGACCACCTGCGCATCCAGGAAGCCATCGGGAGGGGCTTCGGCAAGAAGCCGCAAGCCGGCGTGTTCCATTCTCTCTCGGGCCTCGTCTCGCTGCTGTCGCCCACGCGCGGGGGGGAGTTCGCGGCCCGCGTTCTCTTCGATCCGCCGCTGTGCGAGTTCGGACCCGCGCGGGAGGAGTGCGCGGACGTGGCGAGGCGCGCAGCCACGATGACGCTTGCGCGCGCGGACCGGTATTCGACGCGAGAGGAGTTCGCGGAGGTGCTGCTGTACATGCCCGCGTTCCAGTACGTGGCACGCGGAGTACGCCGGCTCATGGCCCGGACGACGCTGCGCCGATCCGCGGACGGGGATGGGTATGGCCTTCGCTGTCCCCGCGAGTATGAGGCCCGGATCTACAGGTACGGCGGACAGTATGCGGCGTTGATCGACTTCGGGGCGCTCGCCTGTCCGACGATGGTCATCGGGGCCGACCCCGGCATCCCCTACACGTATTTCCCGACCACCGAACTCCATCATATCCCGACCGTGGACTATGCCTGGATCCCCGGAGGGACGCACCTCGTGCAACTGGAGCAGCCGGAGGCGTGCGCGGCTGCGACGCTCGAGTATCTGAAGGCGAGCGGTCTATTCCGGTAGATCGACGACGGCGCGAACCAGTTGGTCCAGCGCGTGGTAAAGCAGCTCGCGGGGCATGGTTGCGGGAGGAGTCAGTTCGATCACCTGACCCTGGTCGCCCGCGGGCAGCACCATCACGCCTTGCGCCAGGAGCCGGGCGGCGATGCGGGCCCCCGCTCCCTCCCAGGGCACGACTTCAGCGGGCCCAGGCGATGCCGGCGCGCGACGAACGATCTCGATTCCGGCCAGCAGACCCAGCCCCCGTACCTCCCTCACGTGCGCGACGCCACCCAGTCCTTCGCGCAGATGGGCGAGGAGGTGCTCCCCCAAGCTCGCCGCGTGCCGGTGGAGGCGCTCCGACTCCACAAGGTCCAGGAAGGCCAGTGACGCGGCGCAGGCGACCGGGTGTCCGAGGAAGGTGCTGGTATGCAGGGCCTCGCCGGCGGACTCCGGCCAGGCGTCGAAGATCTCTCTTGTCCCCAGACACGCGCTCAGGGGGAAGCCGCCGCCCAGGGCCTTGCCCAGGCAGATGAGATCGGCGTCGAGCCCGAGGGGGGGCCCCGCGAACATGCTCCCGCAGCGGCCGAGGCCGGTGAACACTTCGTCGGCCACTACGGCCGCCCCGTGCTGCCGGGCGAGCGCGCACAGTGCCGGAAAGAACCCCGGCGGCGGGATGCGCACGCCCCCGCGGCCCTGCACCGGCTCCACCAGCACCGCGCCGATCGCGGCTCCACGGCGGGCGCCATCCTCGAACGCCCGCTCACACGCCGCGAGGCTCGGCGACACCTCTTCCGGGCGGCCGGGGAACGGAGCGAACGCCACGCCATCGTAGAGACGCCTGCGGAAGGGCGCGCGGAAGTCGTCCCGGTGGGTGGTGGCCAGCGCGCCGAGGGTCAGACCGTGATATCCACATGCAAAGGCGAGGATGCCCGATCGTCCTGTGGATAACTCGGCGGTTTTCAACGCGATTTCCACGGCTTCGGATCCTGCAGAGGCCAGAACCGCGCGCGCCTCCGGCCAGGGAGCGAGCCCGGTCAGCCGTTCCAGCAGTTCGACCTTGGCCGCCGGAGGGTGGATGTCGCCCATCCCGTGCGTCAGCCGGTGCTGCTGCTCGGCCGCCGCCCGCACGATTCGCGGATGGCGGTGACCGGCAAAGGCCACTCCGAACGCGCCCGTCAGGTCGACGTACACGTTGCCGTCGGCATCGCGCACGTTGGACCCCAGGGCCTCGTCCCAGAAGACCGGGAAGCGGTCGCCGATGAAGGTCACGTTGCGGGATTCGGCCCGCCGCAACCGCTTCCCGAGCGCTCGCGAGCGCGGCCCCGGGGGCATGACCCGGATGTGCGGCAGGGCATCGCCGAAGGGACGCCCGCCGCTCATCACCCTAGAGCTGCGGCTCCGCGGCGATGCCCATGACGTGGTAGCCCTTGTCCACATGTAGGGTCGCGCCGGTGATCCCCGCCCCCAGCGGCGAGCACAGGAAGGCGGCGGCGTTGGCCACGTCGTCGGCGGTATTCACCTCCGGCAGGGCCGCATTGGTGCGGTAGTACTCGACCATGCGGTCGATCAGGCCGATCGCCGACGCCGCCCGGCTGGGCAGCGGGCCCGCGCTGATGGTGTTCACCCGCATCCCCCACCGTCGCCCAGCCTCGAAGGCGAGCACGCGGGTGTCGCTCTCGAGCGCCGCCTTGGCCGCGCTCATCCCCCCGCCGTACCCGGGGATGACCCGCTCGGAAGCCAGGTAGCTCAGCGAGACCGCCGCCGCGCCCGGTCGCATGAGGGGACCGAAGCGCTGGACCATGCTGACGAGCGAGTAGGAACTGGCGCTGATCGCGGCCAGGTAGCCGCTACGGCTGGTCTCGATGAGCGGCTTGCGCACCTCCGGGCCGTTCGCGAGCGAGTGCACGAGGATATCCAGGCACCCATCCCCGAAATCGGCGCGAAGGGTGTCCGCAACCTCCTGGATGGTGTAGCCGTCGACCGCACGATAGCGCTTGTCGTCACGATACTTCGCGGGAATGTCCTCCGGGGTGTCGAAGATGGCGTCGAGGGGATAGATCTTCTCGATTTCGAGTTCGCCTCCGCCCGGGAGTGAGCGATCCAGCCTGCCCCTCTTCAGACTCATCCGGAAGATGCGCATCACCGGCGGCCAGGTGCCCAGGCAGATGGTGGCGCCGGCCGCAGCCATCGCCCGGGCGATGGCCCAGCCGTACCCCCTGTCGTCCGCAACGCCCGCGATGAACGCGCGCTTGCCGCTCAGATCTATCCCAAGCATTTCATGCCTCCTTCCCACTGCCCAACCGGGTGGCCACCCAGAAGAACAGCGCCGCCGTAAACGCCAGCGCGACCACGGAGCCCAGTCTGTCGCCGGCGTCGACAGCCAGATACCATGCGGCGCACACGATGGTCACGCAGGAACACAGCACGAGCGGCCGCGCGTTCGTGCGCAGTCCGTACCACAGTCCGCACGCCCCGGCTCCCGCCACCACCGCTGCGGCGCCCAGCGGCGGAAGATCGGACACATCGAGCGCGGTTCCGAACCCCAGAGGAATGGCTATCAGAACCGATGCCGCGAGGTGCAGGCTGTAGCGTGCGCTCCGCAGCATCGCCGGAGCCCGATGGATGCCCCAGAGGGCCAGCGCCGTGACCAGCAACAGCCAGGCGTCCAGGGCCAGGAGCGTCTCCGCGCCGAGCTCGAAGGGCCCGGCCACGGTAAGGCCCGCCATCGGATAGCCCACGTAGAGGCTGACGGTGAACGCGTACAACGTTCGGCGCGAGACCGACTGTGCGTGTCCCGCGCGCAGCAGCAGGGCAAGAACCACCAGCGCAGCCGCCAGCGCACCGTCGAGGATCCAGATGATGTTGTCGGTGTCCAGATCGAAGGCTCGAAAGAGAAACGCCGCCAGAAAGCCGTAGCCGAGCGCCGTACCCACCGCCGGCATGATCGGGTTGCGGCGCACGAAGACCGGCATGATCGCGACCGGAGTCGCCAGGGCGAGAAGGCCGACCAGGACGCCGCCCGGCGTCGTGTTTTCCCAGGCCTCCATCGAGTATACGTACGCCGTGAGAAGCAGAATCAGACCGCTGGTCTGGAGCGCGCAGGTCACCGGCACGTAGCGCCGCGCGGCCTCGAGCCGCATCCCCAGCAGCACGATCGCGATCCCCGTCCCGGCAATCACGCCGGTACGCGCCCCGGGCCCCAGTTCGGGCCAGGACCAGGCAAAGAAGGTGACCGCCGCGATCACCAGAAGAATGCCCGCCATTCCCGCGACGGCGTATTGCAGAAACCGCCGGCGCCCGCGCCGCTGGCTGTGGGCGTGCTCCTCCCGCAGCCGCTCGGCCAGTTCGCCGGAGATGAGCCCGGCCTCCTGCCAGCGCTCCAGCGCGGATTCCATGTCGGATCTGCTCATGCGCTCCCCCCCAGCCACAGCCAGAATACGGCGTAGAGCGCGAGGAGCGTAAGTCCTTCCCAGCGCCGCACCTTGAGCGCGGACCACGCCATCGGCCACACCAGCGCCGACAGGATGAACATCGCGAGGAATTCGCGGCCCAGCACGCCCGAGGCGACCGAGAGCGGTTCGATGACGGCTGCGGTGCCCAGGACCGCGGTCAGATTGAAGATGTTGGAGCCGATGACGTTGCCGACGGCGATATCCGCCTCGTTGCGGGTCGCCGCGACCACCGAGGTGGCCAGTTCGGGCAGCGACGTGCCGATGGCGACGACGGTTCCGCCGATGAGCAGCTCCGAGATGCCCATCCCCGTGGCGATATCGATTGCGCTGACTACGATCAGCCTCCCGCCCAGCACCAGAAGTCCCGATCCCAAGAGGACCAGCAGGACGTTCTTCGTGACCGATGTCGGCTTCGTACGGGCATCATCCTCGGAAAACGCCTCGAACTCCTTGAGGATCTCGGGGGTCTCGCGGCGCGCCGAGCGCAGCAGAGCGCCCAGGTAGATCACGAGCACGCCCAGAAGAACCGCCCCGTCCAATCGAGATGCGTACTGGTCGGCGATCAGCGGATAGGCCAGCACGGTGATCGCGAGCATGGCGGGAATCTCGCGCACCACCATGCGCCGGTTGACGCCGAGCGGCTGGACGATGGCGGTGACCGCGAGGATCAGGCCGACGTTGGCGAGATTGGAGCCGAGGGCGTTGCCGATCGCCAGGTCGGAACTCCCTCCGATGGCCGCGAGCACACACACCACCAGTTCGGGCGCGGACGTGCCCAGGGAGACCACGGTAAGCCCCACCACGATGGGCCGCGCCCCGATCGTCCTGCCCAGGCCGGCCGCGCCAAAAACGAGCCAATGGGCGCCGAGATAGAGGCCGATCACGCCGCCGAACAGTCCCAGTGCGGGGAGGATCAAATCCGGCTATCCGGGAGGGGCCACGGAGCGGCGGCTGGGGGCGCGATTCGGGGGTTTCATGTCAGGAACGATAAACGCGCCGCCGAAATCGCGCACCGGTGGATGCCATTCGGGCCCCGGCCGGGTTGCGGGCACCGTCACCCGCAGACCGAACACGGGCGGTAGTCCGGGATTCCGCTCGGCTATTCCTCGAGCAACCTCAGGAAGGCCTGCTCGTCCAGCACCGGAACATTCAGCTCTTCGGCCTTCTTCGCCTTGGATCCCGCTCGCTCGCCCCTCACCAGGTAGCCGGTGGCGGAGCTCACGGAAGAAACGACGCGTCCACCCAGGCTCCCCACGCGCTTCTTCGCCTCGGATCGCGTGATCGAGTCCAGCCTTCCCGTGAACACGAAGCTCTTTCCCTCCAGCGCGCGGCTCTCCCGCTCGGGCGGAGGAATCAGGTCGAAGTCCTTGGACAGAATGGCATCCACGGAAGCGGCCCGGGCATCATCGTTGAAGAATCCCGTGATCTTCTCCGACATGATGGGCCCGATCCCCTCCACCTCCTCGAGCCGCTCGGGCGTCGCTTCGCGGAGCTTCGGGAGACTACGGAACTCGCCGGCCAGCACCCGCGCCACCGTGGCTCCCACCTCGGGGATGCCCAAGCCGTAGATGAAGCGCGCGAGCTCCGTCTTCCTCGCACTCTGAATCGCCGCTGCCAGCTTCTGCGACCTGGTCTCCGCGAACCCCTCGAGCTTTAGGAGGTCGTCCGGGGTGAGATCGAAGAGATCGGCGGGCTCGCGCACCAGATCCTCGCCGACCAATAGCGCAACCGTCTCCGAGCCCAGGCCCTCGATGTCGAGCCCGCCCCGCGACACGAAATGCTCGATGCCGCGTTCCAGTTGGGCCGGACAGCCCAGACGGTTCGAACACACCACGAAGGGCCCCTCTTCCAGCACGGCAGCGCCGCACCGGGGGCACTCCTCGGGCATCCGGAAGGCTTCGCTGCGCGCCCGCCCGGGTTCCTCCACCCGCTCGACGACCTGCGGAATGACGTCGCCCGCGCGCTGAATGCGGACCAGGTCGCCCGCGCGCACATCCTTGCGCTCCAACTCCTCGCGGTTGTGCAGCGAGGCGCGCGACACGGTTACGCCCCCAACCTCGACGGGGCGCAACAGGGCGAGCGGGGTCAGCTTGCCCGTGCGGCCTACCTGCACGGTGATGCGCTCCAGGCGGGTCACCTCCTGCCGGGGCGCGAACTTGAATGCGAACGCCCACCTGGGGTGGTGGGACGTGCTCCCCAGCGCGTCACGCGGAGCCAGCGCGTTCAGCTTCAGCACCACTCCGTCGATCTCGTAGTCGAGGTCGTCCCGGTCCCGCGCGAACTCGGCGTGGTAGGCGATGGCCTCGTCGATGTCCGCGACCTTGCGGGTGCGGTCCGGGAGCCGCAGCCCCCAGCTGCGCAGCGCCTCGACCGCCTGCTCGTCGGTGTCGAAGGCCGTCCCTTCCCGGGCGGAAGCCTCTCCCTCCTCGGTGGCGGAGGTCGTCCAGGTGACGTCGAGGATGTCGAAGGCGAAAAACTCCAGCGGCCGCGTCCGCGTGATGCGCGAGTCCAGCTGCCGGAGCGCTCCTGCCGCCGCGTTGCGGGGGTTGGCGTAGGGTTCGAGCCCTGCTTCGACCCGGCCCCGGTTGAGTTCCTCGAAGGACGACAGGTACATGAGGACTTCGCCGCGGACCGCCAGCAGGGATGGGATCGGAAGCGGGTCGCGGTCGGCGCGTAGCCGCAGCGGCACCGAAGGGATCGTACGCGCATTCTCGGTGACGCCCTCGCCCTCCACCCCGTTCCCCCGCGTCACGGCGCGGTCCAGCACCCCATCCACGTAGACCACTTCCAGCGAGGACCCATCCAGTTTTGGCTCCACGAGGTACTCGACCGGCCCGTCCACGGCCTTGCGCACGCGCTCGTCGAAGCGGCGAAGATCCTCCTCCGTTTCGGATGAGTCGAGCGAGAGCATCGGCACCACATGCCGCACCACCGGCAGCTCCGAAAGCGGATCCGCCCCGACCCGTTGCGTGGGCGAGTCGGGGGTCAGGAGGTGTGGAAACTCCTCCTCGATGGCTTGAAGCTCGCGAAACAGCCTGTCGTAGGCGCCGTCCGAGATCTCCGGCCGGTTCTCGACATGGTAGAGGTGGTCGTGGCGCCTGATCTCGGCGCGCAGGCGGTCGGCTCGGCGCCGAACTTCCCCCTCGCTTGCGGTCACGTCCTGGTTCTCAAGGGGTCAGGGAGGCTCCTCGGGCCGGGCCGGATATGGATTGTGCCCGCCCGCGGTGACGAACGACACAACGATAACCTCAACGCCATGGCCACGCTCCGGGGGGATTCGCCACGCACGGAGACCCTGCCGGTCTGGCGGCCGAGAGCGCCCAGGGACCTCTTGACCGGAAGGCCTCGGCCGTGCTTATTCCGTCACGCTGCAGCCCGGCGCATCATCACGCGAAGCCACCGCCGACTTCCGTCGGCCGCCGATCCCGGTTCTCGCGCCGCGAGAAGCTCTCGACACTCTGTCGCGAGCCAGACCTCCACGCGGACGAGAACCATGCCGGGACGCTACGGAAAGATCTTCGCCCTCGGCCATCGTGCGACGAAGGGACTGCTCGACAAGCCGGTCGTCGTTGAAGAGAAGGTGGACGGCTCGCAGATCAGTTGGGGTCTGGTCGGCGATCCGCCGCGCCTGTCGGCCCGCTCCAAGCGGCTTACGCTCGATCTGGACGAGCCGCCGAACCTCTTCGCCCCGTCGGTCGCGTCGATCCGGCGGATGGCCGCAGACGGCCTGCTGTCGCCGGGCGTCGTCTATCGCGGCGAGGCGATGGGCCGGCCGCGGCACAATACGCTCGCCTATGGCCGTGTGCCGCAGGGCCACATCGCTCTGTTCGATGTCGACGCCGGCACCGAGGACTACCTCGGTTACGAGGAAAAGGCCCGGGTGGCGACCCGGCTGGGGATCGAGGGGGTGCCCCTCCTGTTCGAGGGGATGCTGTCGAGCGCGGCCCGGCTGGAGAAGCTGCTGGAGCTGGAGTCGTTCCTGGGCGGGCCCAGGATCGAGGGCGTGGTCATCAAGCGTGCCCACGAGGTTCCCCTCTTCGGCGAGGATGGTCTCCCGATCCGGGCCAAGTTCGTCTCGGAGAAGTTCAAGGAGGCCCACGCCGTCAACCCCGATTGGAAGCGCCTCAGGCAGACGGAGTTCCTGAAGGTCCTGGCGGAATCGGTTTCCGGGCCGGCGCGCTGGGAGAAGGTGGTGACCGGGCTGCTGGCCGAGGGGCTGATCGAAGGCGGCACCCCGGTCGAGATCGGCAGGATCATCCGCCACATCCGCGAGGACGTGCGCGACGAGTGCCTGGACGACCTCAAGGACCGCCTGTGGAAGCACTTCGAGAAGCGCTTCGACGGCGCGGTCACCAAGGGGTTTCCCGAGTGGTACAAGAAGCGGCTCGCGGAAGCCGCGTTCGGGGATTGACGTCCTGTTGCCTGGGCGCGCTGGCCTTGAAAGCGACATGAAAGCCACCATCGAGAATGAAGCGGCGGGCCAGGAGACGCCTGAGGAATGGCTCAGCGCGTGGTTGAGGGACTGCCATGCCGCGATGGAACAGGCGCCGCCCGGGCCCACCGCGCTCGAGCACCTTGAAGCCGATCGGAATCGGCTCGAACCAGGTTGAAGCCCTTGGTCGTTGACGCGAGCGTCTGGGTGTCGGCCGCGGGCCCGAGAGACGGAACGTCGGAACAGAGCCAGGTCTTCTTCTCCGTGGTCGCCAAACGACGCCACCCGGCCGCGTGGGTCGCCCGCTACGCCAGGTGATCCCGACCCGTCGCGGTTCAAGCCATCCGGTCGTCGTCGTCCGGCGGTTGGCCGCCGGACCGGCGGAGGATTCGGAGCGCCGCTTCGATGTCGGCTTCGGCTCCCCGCTCGGCGAAGAATTCGGCGGTCCGCATGGCGGACAGCTTCTCGGCAACCGCCGTGTTGACGAACTGGTTGATGCTGGTCCCGTCCTTCCTGGCGACTTCCCTTACCGCCATCTTCAGCGACGCGGGCAGCCGCAACGGATAGGTAACCGTCTGCTTCTTCCTCTCGCTCATTCCACGCTCCTCCACACGCTGGTCCGCCCTCCATCCGCGAGTCCGCCGCCCTGGTCGCTAGTCGCCCATCCTCCTCAGCGCCTGCCGGGGCGAAAGCAGCGCGACTCCAAACCTCTCCGGGGCGCGACCGAAATCCCGCCGGTTGAAGGTGACCAAGCCGTGGGCACGACCGTTAATGGCGGCTTCAAGCACCATTTCGTCTCCTGGGTCGCGAAGCTGCGGACGCCACAGGAATCGTGAGCGCACGGGCTCCGCAACGGCACACAACGCCGAGATTACCGTTCCGACTTCGGACACGCTCAGCCCCGAGGCGATTCGCTGCGCCGGGTCGGCGCACACACTCTCGTACTCGAGCACCAGCGCCACCGACAGCAGCAGCGTGAGTCTTCTCCTCAGCGCCCTGTCCACCAGGGCGGCGGAGACACCCGCGGGGCTGCGCAACGCGGCGACGATGACGTTGGTGTCCATAACGAAACGCATCACATATGATATGACATCTTATAAGATATCGGCAAGAGGCTCCAGACCCCCGCCGGTCCGCGGCGGCGTTCGCCCGTTCGCACCCCGCGCGCGCTTTCCCTAGATTTCCTGCGCCTTAACCAGACCCGCTCACGTTGGAGGAACCCCATGTCGAGTCGTCAGCCATTCCGAGGCGTCCTGTCCGTTCTCCTGGCCTGTGCGCTGACCGCGATCCTGCTTCCCGCCGGGGCGCAGGCCCAGATGGAGCCCACGACTCCGCGCGGCGCCGACGAGGGCCAGGGCCCCTTCGATCGCCTGGTCATCCGCGGCGTGACCGTCATCGACGGCACCGGCTCGCCGCCCCGGGGGCCGATGGACGTCGTCATCGAGAACGACCGCATCGTCGAGATAGCCTCGGTGGGCTACCCGCTGGTGGATATCAACGAGCAGCGGCGTCCCGAGGCGGGCGACCACGAGATCGACGGCGAGGGGATGTTCCTGCTCCCCGGCTTCGTCGACATGCACGCGCACACCGGAGGCGTTCCCAAGGCCCCGCAGGGCGAATACGTCTACAAGCTCTGGCTGGGCCACGGGATCACCACGTCGCGCGGCGTGCCCCACGGGGGATTCGAGTGGCAGTTGCGCGAGAAGGCGCTGGCGGCCCAGAACACCATCGTCGCGCCTCACATGTACTCGTATGCGCGTCCCGGAAGCGGCGAGGGCTGGGGCGGACGCCTGATCATCACCCCCGAGGACGCGCGCGAGTGGGTGCGCTGGGCCGCGTCCCAGGAAATCGAGGGCCAGACCATCGACGGCCTCAAGCTGGGCGCGTACGACCCCGAGATCATGGCCGCGCTCATCGACGAGGCGCATCGGTTCGACCTGGAGACCGTCGCCCACCTCGACCAGATGGGCATGGCGCGCATGACGGCGGTCGAGGCGGCGCGCGTCGGACTGGACATGATGACGCACTACTACGGCCTCATGGAGTCCATGCTCACCGACTACTCCGTCCAGGACTGGCCCCTCGACTACAACTACAACGACGAGCAGCACCGCTTCGGCAACGTGGGGAGGCTCTGGTACCAGGCCGCGGAGCCCGGCAGCGAGCAGTGGGAGGATCTCATCGACGAGTTTCTGGAGCTGGGCTTCGGGCTCGATCCCACGATGACCATCTACGAGGCCAGCCGCGACGTCATGCGCGCCCGCGAGGCGGATTACCACGAGGAGTACACGCTTCCGTCGCAGGACGACTTCTACCAGCCCAGCCGGGTGGCGCACGGGTCCTACTGGTTCTACTGGACCACCGAGGACGAGTACCACTGGCGCAGGTTCTACCAGAAGTGGATGCACTTCCTGAACGACTACAAGAACGCGGGCGGGATCGTGACCACCGGCTCGGATTCGGGCTTCATCTACAAGCTCTACGGCTTCGACTACATCCGCGAGTTCGAGCTGCTGCGCGAGGCCGGTTTCCATCCCGTCGAGGTGATCCGCTCCGCCACTCTGTATCCGGCGCAGATGCTCACCAAGTACGGCGACGAGCCGGCAGACTTCGGCATCATTCGCGCCGGCACCCGCGCCGACCTGGTTCTGGTGGATGAGAATCCGCTCGAGAACCTGAAGGTGCTGTACGGCAACGGCGCGCCCAAACTGGACGACGAAACCGGAGTGCCCGGGCGCGTCGGCGGGATCAAGTACACGATCAAGGACGGCATCATCTACGATGCCCAGCAGCTGCTCGAGGACGTGCGCGAGATGGTGCGGCAGGCGAAGGCGGAGCGGGCCGCGGTCTCGGACGGCTCGGGCCGGTAGGCGCGAGACGGCCAACACGGACCGGCCAGCGCGTGGCCGGGCCGAGGTGGCCTGACCCACGGCGGCCAACCCGGTGACCAACCCCGGCGGCGGCGGACGCGCGCTCCTCGACATCGCCCGGCTGCGGGCCGACACCCCCGGCTGCGGGGAGCGGATCCACCTGAACAACGCGGGCGCCGGCCTCATGCCGGCGCCCGCGTTGCGTGCCGCACGCGACCATCTGGAACTCGAGGCCCGCATCGGCGGCTACGAGGCCGCCGATGCGCGCGCCGACCGGGTCGCCGCCGCCTATGACGCGGTCGCCGGGCTGCTCCGTGTGGCGCCCGCCAACATCGCCTTCATGGAGAACGCCACCGCAGCCTTCAACCAGGCGCTCTCGTGCGTCCCCTTCCAGCGCGGGGACGTGCTGGTGACGAGCACCAACGACTACGTGTCCAACCAGATCGCCTACCTTTCGCTGCAGGCCCGCCTGGGGGTGGAGGTGGTCCGGGCGCCCGACCTGCCCGAGGGGGGCGTCGACCCGGTGGCGGTGGCCGGCATCATCCACCGGCGCGGCGCGCGCCTGGTCGCGCTCACCCACGTGCCCACCAGCTCCGGTCTGGTGCAGCCGGTCGAGGAGGTGGGACAGGCCTGCCGCGAGCGCGGCGTTCTCTACCTGGTCGACGCGTGCCAGTCGGTGGGGCAGATGCCGGTGGATGCGCGCGCCATCGGCTGCGACTTCCTCTCGGCCACCGCCCGCAAGTTCCTGCGCGGGCCGCGCGGGGCGGGGTTCCTCTACGTCTCGGACCGCGTCCTGGACATGGACCTCGAACCCCTGATGCCGGACCTGAGGGGCGCCCACTGGATCGACGCCGACCTCTACCAGCCCGCCCCCGACGCGACCCGCTTCGAGAACTGGGAGTTCGCGTACGCGCTGGTGCTGGCGACCGGCGAGGCGGTGCGCTACGCGACCCGGCTGGGCCTCGAACCGATCCGTGAGCGGGCCTGGGCCCTCGCTGACTTCGCGCGGGACACGCTGGGCGCGCTGGACGGCGTAACCGTCCTGGACCACGGACGGGTCCGGTCGGCCATCGTTTCGGTGCACCTGACGGGTCATGACGCGGTCGAGTTCGTCCCCGCGCTGCGCAAGCGGGGCATCAACACCTCCGCCACGCCCCACGGCTACGCCCTGATCGACCTGGACGCCAAGGGCGTCGAAAGCACCCTGCGCGTCTCTCCCCACTACTACAACACCCGTGCCGAAATCGAGACGCTCGCGGAAGCGGTCCGCGAGTTCCTGCGGGACGGGACGGGTTAGTTCGACACCACATCCTCTTGATCCTCGGGAGAGCACGATGAAGCATCATCGACCCCTGGCCGCGTTCACCATCTTCTTCCCGGCGCTCGTCCTCGCCGCCTGCACCAGAGACGCACCGGCCCCTGGAAACAGCCCCGCGGACGAGCCGGCAGCGAGCGTAGCGGCCCGCCCGCTCCCCGAAGGCGCCCAGGCCTTCTCCCTCCTCGGCGAACCCCTGCACCCCAACCCGGCTCCGTCCGACATCGCAGCGCAGCAGGCGGAGGATATCGACGCCGCCCGCGCCGACTACGACGCCGATCCCGATGGTGCCGACGCAATCATCTGGCTGGGCCGCCGCATCGGCTACACGGGGCTCTATCGCGAGGCCATCGACGTCTTCAGCGAGGGGGTCGAGAAGCATGCCGGGGACGCCCGCATGTACCGGCACCGGGGCCATCGCTGGATCAGCGTGCGCGAATTCGACCGCGCCATCGACGACCTCTCGCATGCGGCCTCCCTGGAAGAAGGCGAGCCCGACGAGGTGGAACCGGACGGCCAGCCAAACGAACGCGGCATCCCCACCAGCACCCTCCAGTCCAACATCCACTACCATCTGGCGCTGGCGCACTACCTGAAAGGCGACTTCGAAGCCGCTGTCCCGGCGTACGAGAACTACATCGCCGTCACCAGCAACCCCGACCAGCTGGTCGCGATCTCGCACTGGTGGTACATGGCGCTCCGCCGTCTGGGCCGCGACGAGGAGGCGACCGCCGTCCTCGCACCCGTCACCGCCGACCTCGACGTCATCGAGAACACCTCCTACCACCAGCTCCTGCTGATGTACAAGGGCGAGATCGAAGCCGACGAGCTGTGGAACCCCGAGCAGGAGGACCCGTCCGGCGTGGCCATCGCGTACGGCGTGGCGACCTGGCACCTCTACAACGGACGCGAAGAGCAGGCGCGGGAGATGTACCGGCGCATCCTCGAGGGCTCGGGCTGGGCCGGATTCGGCTACATCGCCGCGGAAGCCGAGATCGCGCGCCTGGAGGCCGGCTGATCAGGCATCGATTGCTTGACCCTTGGGACGCCCAATTCTAGATTCTTTGAAACGGAGAATCATTCTTGATTGCAGGGGCTCCCCGACGGAGCCCTCAGTCATCTCCCACCCTCGGCCTCCGCATCTGCGCGGGCCGGAATCCCTCTTGATCGATAGCAATGAGCGACGCGCCAATCCTGAAGACCGCCGGCCTGCGCGCCAGGGTCGCCGACGAGGAAATCGAAATCCTCAAGGGTGTGAACCTGGAGATTCGCCCCGGTGAGATACATGCCATCATGGGCCCGAACGGGTCCGGAAAGAGCACGCTGGCCAAGGTCCTCGCCGGCCATCCCGGCTACGAAGTGACCGGCGGCAGCGCCTTCTTCGACGGGCAGGACCTGCTTGAGCTGGAGACCGACGAGCGCGCCCGCTCGGGCGTCTTCATGGCCTTCCAGTATCCCGTCGCCATTCCCGGCGTCTCCATCGCCAACTTCCTGCGCACGGCTCTTCAGGCGCGTCTGGAAGACGGCGAGGAACTCGACCTGTTCGACTTCCAGGACATCCTGCTGGAGCGCATGGAGCTGCTCGAGATGTCGCCCTCCTTCGCCGAGCGCGCGGTCAACGACGGCTTCAGCGGGGGCGAGAAGAAGCGCAACGAGATCCTGCAGATGGCGGTGCTGGAGCCGGCGCTGGCCATCATGGACGAAACGGACTCCGGCCTCGACATCGATGCGCTCAAGGTCGTGGCGCGCGGGGTCAACACCCTGCAGAAGGAGCGGCCCGAGATGGCCGTGCTGCTGATCACGCACTACCAGCGGCTGCTCAACTACATTCGGCCCGACTTCGTTCACGTCATCGTGGACGGGCGCATCGTCCGTTCCGGCGGTCCCGAAGTCGCGCTCAGCCTGGAAGAAGGCGGCTACCGCGAGTACCGGCAGCTGCAATCGACCGTTTCCGCCGCCTAGGCGCGGCGAACGGCCAACCCGCGAGGTTCAACATGCCCACCAACGAAGCCGTACAAGACATCGGGCTCGACGACTACAAGTACCATTTCATCACGGAGGACGAACCCGTCTTCCGCAGCGGACGCGGCCTGAACGAGAAGGTCGTGCGCGAGATATCGGCGCAGAAGGGCGAGCCGGAGTGGATGCTCGACTTCCGTCTCAAGTCGCTCGACATCTACAACGCCAAGCCGATGCCCACCTGGGGCGGCGACCTCTCCCAACTGGAATCGGTGCTGGGCGACATCTTCTTCTACGTTCGCCCGCAGGAGCGCATGGAGCGCTCGTGGGACGATGTCCCCGCGAACATCAAGGAAACCTTCGACCGCCTGGGGATCCCCGAGGCCGAGCGCGAGATCCTGGCCGGGGTCGGCGCCCAGTACGAGTCGGAGATGGTCTACCATTCCCTGAAGGAGGAGTGGGAAGCCCAGGGGGTCATCTTCGACTCCATCGAGGACGGCCTGCGCAACCACCCGGAGCTCTTCCGCGAGCACTTCGCCACCGTGGTGCCGCCCGGCGACAACAAGTTCGCGGCCATGAACTCGGCGGTGTGGTCGGGGGGATCCTTCGTTTACATCCCGCCCGGCGTCGAACTCGAGACCCCGTTGCAGGCGTACTTCCGGGTGAACCAGGAGCAGATGGGGCAGTTCGAGCGCACCCTCATTATCGCCGACGAGGGCTCTCGCGCGCATTACATCGAGGGATGCACCGCCCCGGTCTACTCGACCGAGTCGTTCCATTCCGGCGTGATCGAGATCGTGGTCAAGCCGGGCGCGCACTTCCGCTACACCACCATTCAGAACTGGTCCAACAACATGTACAACCTCGTGACCCAGCGTTCGCTGGTGCACGAGAACGCGACCATGGAGTGGCTGGACGGAAACCTGGGCTCCAAGCTCACCATGAAATACCCGTCGTGCTTCCTCGTAGGAGAGAGGGCGCACGGCTCGATTCTGTCGATCGCGTACGCCGGCAACGGCCAGCATCAGGACACCGGCGGCAAGGTCATCCACGCCGCGCCCCGCACCAGCTCCTCCATCGTCTCGAAGTCCATCTCCAAGGGGAGCGGACGGGCGAGCTACCGGGGCCTGTGCAAGGTCTACGAGGGATCCACGGACGCCAAGTCGAACGTGGAGTGCGACGCCCTGCTCATCGACGAGGCGGCGCGCACCGACACCTATCCCTACATCGAGATCGACGAGAACCAGTCCACGGTCGGGCACGAGGCCCGCGTCTCCAAGGTGGGAGAGGAACAGATCTTCTACCTGATGAGCCGGGGAATGCCGGAAGAGGAAGCCATGGCGCTGATCGTGCGCGGCTTCATCGAGCCCATCGCCCGGCAGTTGCCGTTGGAATACGCCGTGGAGCTGAACCGGCTGATCGAGCTGGAGATGGAAGGGTCGGTAGGATAACGAGGAACGGCACCATCACACGCACATCCGCGCCCGCCCGCGGGCGTTGAGCATAGAAGCAACGGCATGTCCCGGACATCGACATTGCAGGCTCCAGCCGCGCGGCCGCTGGAGGGAGTGACGGCGACCTTCAACGCGGCGGTCGTGGAGCGCCTGGCCGCCGGCGAGCCGGACTGGCTGGCCGAGCGGCGCTGGCGGGCCTGGGAGGCCTACGAGCGGACCCCCCTTCCCACGACCCGGCTCGAGGAGTGGCGCTACACCGACCTGTCGCGCAGGCTCGATCTCGACGCCCTGAGCCCCGCGGCCCGCGGCCGCCGCGGGATCTCCCCCGAGGCTTGGCCCCCCGAGCTGCACCAGGCGATGCGCGAGGACTGGGACGCCGCGGGGCACATCGTCGAGATCGATGGCCGGGTGGTGCACGCCGACCTCACCTCGGAGGCCCGGGCCCAGGGAGTGGTGCTGGCGTCGCTGCGGGAGGCGGTGCACGCTCACCCGGATCTGCTGCGCGAGCACTTGGCCGCCCGGGCCATTCCACCGGACCAGGGCAAGTTCTCGGCGCTCAACGCGGCACTCTGGACCGACGGCACGGTGCTCTTCGTGCCGCGCAACGTGACTCTCCCCCTGCCCGTGCGGATCACGCGCTGGGTTTCCGATCCGGCCACCGCCTACTTCACCCGCACCCTCGTGATTGGAGAGGACTGGTCCACGCTGTCCGTCGTGGAGGAGATCCTCTCGCCGCACTTCGACGAGCAGGCCTTCTTCCTGTCCGCGACGGAGGTTCTGGCCGGGGACAACAGCACCACCCACTACGCGTCCGTGCAGAGAATGGGACTCGGCGCCTTCCACATGGCGCTCTACCGCTCGCTGGTCGGCCGCGACGCGCGCACGGATTCGCTGCACGTGACCCTGGGGGCGAGCTCCGCGCGCCTGGACCTGAACTCCGAGTTGGCCGCGCCCGGCGCCCACAGCCACATCCTCGGCCTCTATTTCGGCAGCGAGGACCAGCATTTCGACCACTGCACCAGCCAGAACCACGCGGCTCCCCACGCCACCAGCGATCTGCTCTACAAGGGGGCGCTCGACGACGCGTCGGGGTCGGTGTTCCGCGGCATCATCCGGGTCTCGCCCGGCGCCCAGCGCACCGACGCCTATCAGACCAACCGCAACCTCCTGCTCTCGGAAGAGGCTTCGGCGCATGCGCTGCCCAACCTCGAGATCGAAGCGGATGACGTCCGCTGCTCGCACGGGGCCACGGTGGGCCAACTGGAGGAGGAGGCCCTCTTCTACCTGCAGAGCCGGGGGCTGTCGCGGCGGCGGGCGGAGCGCCTGGTGGTGCGTGGCTTCCTGCAGGACGTGCTGCAGCGGCGTCCGCCGGGAAGCGTTACCGAAAAGGTGACGCGCGCCATCGAGGAAAAGCTCCGTGCCCACTAGCGGTCCGTGGATGAATCCGCCCGCGCACCGAGAGCGGCGAGGCGCCGGGCTGGCAAGGCGCTTTGAAGGCCGAATAGCAGGGCTATTGGGCCGAAAAGCAACGCAGAGCGAAGCGATCCAGCGCGGATGCATCGCCGTTCGAATGCCGGGGGGAGTTCGTCCACGGGCTGCCAGGACGAAGGCTGGTGTTTAGGAAGAAGCCCGAGTGGCATTGCGTGGCGGATGCGGAATCGTGCCCTCCGGGGTCGTTGCTCGCCGTGATGGCCGGCGATACCCCGGTGGTGCTCGCCAACGTGGACGGCACCTTCTACGCCCTGCGCGACCGTTGCTCCCACGCCGACTATCCGCTCTCCGACGGGACGCTGGAGGGCGATCAGGTCGAGTGCATGTACCACGGGGCCCGCTTCGACCTCGCCAGTGGGCGTGCCAAATGCCTGCCCGCGATCCGGCCGGTGCGCTCCTACCCGACCGAGGTGAGGGACGCAGCGGTGTTCGTGCTGGTGGGAAAATGAACGCCCCGGCGGCGCCGGCCGGGGCCCGCGCCAGCGACCGGCGTTCGCGCGCGAACGCCTTCGCCGCCCGGGTCCGGCGCGACTTCCCGGCCCTGCAGCAGGAGGTGGGCGGCAAGCCGCTGGTTTACCTGGACAACGCCGCCTCCACCCAGAAGCCCGACGCGGTCATCGACGCGATCGCGCACTACTACCGGCACGACCACGCCAACGTCCACCGGGGCATGCACGAGCTCGCGCGCCGGGCGACCGAAGCCTACGAGGGCGCGCGCCGCAAGGTGGCCCGCTTCCTGGGCGCCGCCGATCCCGCCGAGGTGGTCTGGACGCGCGGCACTACCGAGGCGATCAACCTGGTGGCGAGCGCCTGGAGCCACACCTTCCTCGGCGAGGGCGATGAGATCGTGCTCTCCACCCAGGAGCACCACTCCAACCTGGTGCCCTGGCAGCTCGCCGCCGCCCGCGCCGGAGCCCGCCTGCGCTATCTGGAGCTCGACGACGAGGGCCGGCTCCTGCTCGACCGGCTGCCGGAACTGCTCTCGCCGCGCACCCGCATGGTGGCGCTCTCCCACGTGTCCAACGCGCTGGGCACGGTCAACCCGGTCGCGGAGATCGCCAAGCAGGTTCACGCCGCCGGCGCCCTCCTGCTGGTGGACGGCGCCCAGGGAGCCCCTCACCTCCCCATCGACGTGGCGACGCTCGGGTGCGACTTCTACGCCGCCTCGGGCCACAAGATGTGCGGGCCCACCGGGATCGGCGCGCTGTGGGGGCGTCGCGAGCTGCTCGAGCAGATGGAGCCCTACCAGGGCGGCGGCGAGATGATCTCGGTGGTCGAGCGCGAATACAGCACCTGGGCCGAGGTGCCCCACAAGTTCGAGGCCGGCACCCCCAACGTGGCCGGCGCGGTGGGGATGGGGGCGGCCGCCGACTACCTAACCGGCATCGGGCACGCCGCGCTCGCCGAGCACGAGCGCACCGTGCTCGAGTACGCGCTCGACCGCCTGGCGGCCATCGACGGCATTCGCCTCTTCGGGCCGCCCGCCGCCGAGCGCTGCGGGGTGGTCTCGTTCCTGCTCGACCATGCCCACGCCCACGATGTCGCGACCATCCTGGACGCGGACGGGGTAGCCGTGCGGGCGGGTCACCACTGCGCGCAACTGGTCATGAAGCACTTCGGCGTGCCCGCCACCTCGCGCGCATCGTTCTACCTGTACAACGACACCGAAGACGTGGACCGGCTCATCGAGGGACTGGATCGGGTGAAGGCCATCTTCGGATGACGCGACACATCGCAGACCGCGCACCATGACCGAGATCGCCCTGAGTTCGCTCTACCAGCAGCTCATCCTCGAACACTACCGCAAGCCACGGAACAAGGGCGTGCTCCCGGGAGCCACGGTCGAAGTGCACATGGCCAACCCCGTCTGCGGCGACGAAATCCGGCTGCACCTGAAGCTGGACGGCGAGGAGCGCGTACAGGCCGCCACCTTCATCGGCCAGGGCTGCTCCATCTCCCAGGCCTCGGTCTCGATGATGACCGTGCGCCTGAAGGGGAAGACCCTCGACGAGGCCCTCGCGCTCGCCGAACGCTTCACCGAGATGATGCACGGAAGCAGGGAAGCCGCGCGCGACAGGAAGCTGGGCGAACTGCGGGCGCTTCAGGGGGTGAGCAAGTTCCCGGTGCGCATCAAGTGCGCGCTGCTCGGCTTCGACGCGCTGCAGGAGGCCGCGAAGCGCGTCCGGGACGAGGCAGACGGCCCGGCCGGCGGCTGAGAGGGACACCGCCCCGATCTTCCGGGGCCCCTTTCGCCGGGCCTCAGGGCTCCAGCAACACCTTCACCGCCCCGCTCGCGCGATGGTTGGCGGCTGCACCCAGCGCGGTGCGGAACTGCCCCAGCGGGAAGACGTGGGTCACCATCTTCTCCAGGGGCGTGCCTGTCTCCTCCATCAGTTCGTGCGCGATCGCCATGGTGTGGCGGGTCTCGCCCCGCCAGCTTTCCCGCCCGTAGCCCACGTATCCCTTCAGCTCGAGCTCCCGGGCCCACATCCAGGTGAGGTCGAGTCGGGTCTGGCCCGCGCACCCGAGCATCACCACCCGGCCCCGCGGCGAGGCGAAACTCAACGCCTGGGCCAGGCTTCCCGCGCTGCCCACGCAGTCGAAGATCAGCGGAAATCCCCCGCGCTCGAAGACTTCCGGGCCCACGATGGGCTGATAGGCCACCGCCCCGGTATCGACCAGCGCGCTGCGGGCCTCGAAGCCCGGCGACACCACGTCGGAGGCGCCGAACGCCCGCGCCAGCTCCGCTTCGTGCGCACGCTTGGTCTGGCCCAGCAGGAATCCGTCGAAGCCCAGCGCGCGCAGCGCCCAGATGGTGCCCAGCGCGATGGGACCGCTGCCGATCACCAGCACCGGCTCGTCCGGGTGCGGAGGGCTGCGGAGCGCGCCGTGCACCCCGATGGAGACCGGTTCGGTCAGGACCGCGCGGCGGTCGGGGACGGCGTCCGGAACCGGAAACAACTGGCTCTCATGCGCCACCATGCGCTCCCCCCAGCCCCCCGGCAGGTCGCCGTGGTAGCCGATGGTCAGGCCGCGCCCCAGGCAGCTGCCATCTTCGCGCGGAGGACCCTCCTCCCCGGCCCGCTCGCACGTGGAATGGAGGCCCTCGTCGCACGACCGGCAGTGGTCCCGAGCCCCAAATCCGCGCGTGGTGCACGAGATCATCGGGTCCACCACCACCCGCTGCCCCACCTCCACCGCGCGCACTTGCGGCCCGGTCTCCACCACCCGTGCGAGAATCTCGTGCCCGAGCACCGCCGGGAACGAGCCGAAGGGCTCCATGGAGGGGCTGGCGGCGTAGGTCACGTTGCTGATGTCGGAGCCGCAGATGCCGCTCTGCAGCACCTCAAGCCCCACCCACGACGGACCCGGCAGCGCGGGGACGGGGAGATCCTCCAGCTTGACGCCACCGGCGGCTCCGAAGAGCGCCCAGTCGGTCACCCGGCCGAGCGATTTGGCGATCAGGTACCCGGGGATGGAAACGTGGAAGCGGACGGCGCGCATGGCTGGCTCGAGGTTGGTCGGATGCGGGTTGGGGGTGTGTGGCCGGCCCTACGAAGCACTCGCGGCTGAGGGCCGCAACGCCTCCAGCGCCAGACGAACCTGCACCGGCACCATCGCCCGGCGCCAGTCCGCATCGACGATCGCGTTTTCCAGCGGATGGCACTGGCGGTGGGCCCGCTCCGCGAGCGCCTCGATCACGTCGTTCGAGAGCGGGCGGCCCAGCGCGATGCGGGCCCATCCGGTCAGCAGCCGCGGCCGGGCGCCGAGCGCGGTCACCACGCCCATGATCTGGCAGACTCGCCCGGAGCGCTGAAAGTCGGCGGACACGGCCACCGACAGCAGCGGAAAGTCGATGGAATGGCGCTGGCGCAGCTTCGTGTACGCGGCGTGGCTGTCACGCGAGGGGAAGGGAATGCGCACCCGGGTCACGATTTCCCCCGGCTTCCTGCGGCTGTTTCGGATGCCGTCCGCCAGGAAGAAGTCGTTCAGGCCCACCTGCCGGCGCCCCTCCGGCCCGGCCAGTTCGATGGTCGCTCCCAGCGTCATGAGCACGGGCGGGGTATCGGCCGAATGGGCGGCCACGCACTTCTTCCCGACGCGGGTGACGTGGCACACATTCCCATCCTTCTTGAGGCAGTACCCGAGGGCGTCGCGCCAGAACTCCGTCTGGTTGTAATACGTGCAGCGGGTGTCCAGGCAGATGTTGCCTCCGAGTGTGCCCATGTTGCGCAACTGCGGTCCCGCCACCTGCCCTGCGGCCGCGGCCAGCGACGGGAACCGGCGCCGCACCTCGGGATGGCGCGCCACCGCGGCGAGCGTCTCCGCCCCGCCGATCACGAGCGCGCTGCCGTCGCGCCGGAATCCACTCATGCCCGGGATCTGCTTTAGCGCGACCAGGTGGTCCGGGGTGAAGAGCCGATGCTTCATGTTGGGGATGAGGTCCGTACCCCCCGAGACCGGGAGCGCCCGGCTTCCCCAACGGTCCAGCAGCCCCACGGCTTCGTCGATGGTTCGGGGCCGGTGGTAGCGGAACGGGGGCAGGCGCAGCATTCAGCGATCTCCGGCGGCGGCGCCCGGCTCCAGGGGTCGCGCCACCATGATGCCGTCCTGGCCTCCGATGCGCTGGACACGCGCCGAGAGCGGAAACTCGCTGATCTGGACTTCGGACCCGACCAGGGGAGCGTGGAGCAGAAACACGCCGCCGTCGCGCACCAGCGCCAGCCCGGTGTGCGCGATGTCCAGACCGTCCACCGTGGAGGTGGCGGCGATGATGTCGCCGTTGGCGATACCCGGAGCCGCGTCCTCGATGTGCGCCTCGCCGATGAAGTAGCGGGGCCGCGCGCTCAGCCGGGCCTCCGCGCGCGCGATCTCGTCGACGATGCCGGGCTCGGAGAGCTGCCGGTAGGCATCCGGGTGCGTCGACATGAAGTCGATCGGAGTGTCGTCGGCCATCCCGCCCAACTCCCGTGAGATGTCGCGCATCAGCCCCCGCGCCTCGTTGTCGGCGATCCACTCGGAGAAGTAGTGCAGCCGGCTCGGATAGCCCTCCAGCTCGCCGCCCCGGTACCGGATCTCGGTGAGCAGCCGCCGGTACTCGGCGCGCAGCCGCTCGTCGTCGTCGAGCACCGACGGGTCGTGAAGATGAACGAAGCGGCCCAGCGCCAGCACGTTCTCGACGAAGGTGACGCAGTCGAGCTCACGCAGGTTGACGACCAGGCGCTCGGGACCCTCGACCTCCAGGGTCTGCGGCACGTACGCGGTACCCACGAAGGTCACGCCGATGCGCGCCATGGTCTCGCCCAGCGGCAGACCGTGCAGTTCTTCGTCCCAGGCCCAGGCAAGCGTCGAGCGCACGATGCCCCAGTCCTCCGACGTCCCCTCGGACAGCGCCAGCAGGCGGGCCTCCTCGGCCGAAGACCCGGAATCACACGACGCAAGGGCGAGAAAGACTGGTATGGCCAGAAGCGCGGCGATGGCGGCGGCGGGACGCATCGCCCGCTTGTAATACGCGTGTATTACGTGCCTGAACGCGCTCCGTCGCGCAGGTGCGTCCCCGCGACGGTGAGCCGCTGCATTGGCACTCATCGCGCCACCCCCACCGCCGCCCTGTCGACCCTCGCGGGCTCCCGTGGCGCAGCGGCCGCGCGCCCTGGCGGCTCCAGCGCCTTCGGACCCCCCGCCTCCTGGATGGCTCTCCACACGTTCGGGGCGGAAAAGGGCAGACGGTCCATGCGAACTCCCGTGGCGTCATGGATGGCGTTGGCGATCGCCGGGATCGACGAGTGGAGCGGCCCCTCTCCCGCCTCCTTGGCGCCGTAGGGGCCCTCCGGGTCGATCGACTCGACGATCAGCGATTCGATTTCCGGCGTGTCCAGGCTGGTGGGAATGCGGTAGTCGAGGAGCGAAGGCGCGTTGTGGAGCCCCGCGCGTCCCTGCGCGGCGGACTTGAAGATCTGCTCCTCCATGAGCGCCTCGGCGAAGCCCATGTAGACGGACCCCTCCATCTGGCCTTCCACGAGCAGCGGGTTGAGGGCGCGACCGCAGTCGTGCGCCACCCAGATCCGGACCACGGCCACGACGCCGGTCTCGACATCCACGTCTACCTCGGCCACGTGCGCGGTGAACGAGTACGCGGGCGAGGCGCCGATGGTCCCGCCGCGGTAATCGCCGTGGTTGTCGCGCGGGGTGTTGTACCAGCCTGTGGCCCCCAGCGTGCCATAACGCGCCTCGGCGAGGTTGAACGCCTGGGCGATGGGCATCCGCCGCCCGGTGTCCGGCGTGTAATACGCCCACCCTCCCGCCAGTTGAACCTGGCCCGGCCGGCATTCCCAGTCCTCCGCCACGGCCTCCTGCACCTTCCGCCGCAGCTTGCGGGCGGCATCGATGCAGGCGTTGCCGAGCATGAAGGTGATGCGCGACGAGTAGGCGCCCAGGTCCACCGGGGTGAAGTCGGTGTCGCCGGCCAGCACGCGCACGTACTCGAGCGGCACGCCCAGCTCCTCCGCGGTGATGTAGGCCACCATGGAATCGCACCCCTGCCCGATCTCCGATGCTCCGCTCAGCACCGCCACCCGCCCCGACCTGTCCACCTGCAACTGGATCGCCGACTGCGGCATCTCGTTGGGATAGACCGGGTAGTTGGTTCCGGAGATGTAGCACGAACCGGCGACGCCGAGTCCCCGCCCCGGCGGCAGCCGTCGATGGCGCTCCCGCCATCCGCTCGCCTTTTCCACGGCATCCAGGCACTCCAAGAAGCCGTTCGAGGTGACGCGCAGCTCGTTCACCGTGCGCGTGTTGCCGCCCATGAAGTTGACGCGCCGGAGCTCGATGGGGTCCATCGCCAGCTTCTCGGCGAGCTTGTCCAACTGCACCTCGAAGGCGAAGCGCGGCTGCACCGAGCCGTGGCCGCGTTTCGGGCCGCAGGCGGGCTTGTTGGTGTAGACACGCGTCGAGTCGAAGCGGTACGCGGGCATGGCGTAGGGCGCGGTGAGCAACTGGCCCGCGTAGTACGTGGTCACGAGCCCGAAGGACGCGTAGGCGCCCCCGTCCAGAACGACCTCCGCGTCCACCGCCTGCAGCCGGCCCTCGCCGTCGGCGCCGGTGCGGTACTTCATGTGGAAAGGATGGCGTCCGCGGTGAGCGTAGAACACCTCCTCGCGGGTGTACAGGATCTTGACCGGGCGCCCCGTCACCATGGACAGGCGGGCGACGCAGAACTCCAGGTCGAAGGGCTCGGACTTGCCGCCGAAGGCCCCGCCCACCGGCGGCTGCACGACCCGGATGGTCGCCGGGTCCAGCCCCAGCACCGAGGCCAGCTCGCGGTGCAGGTAGTGCGGCACCTGGGTCGCCGACCACACCGTCAGGCGCCCGTTCTCGTCGTAGCGGCCGATGGCGCAGTGCGGTTCGATGGGGGTGTGGGTGGTGCCCTCGAAGAAGTACTCGCCCTCCACCACCACATCGGCGCCCGCCATGCGCTCGTCCACCTCGCCGAAGCTGAGCTGCACCCGCTTGGTGACGTTGCCGTTCCGTCCCTCCCGGCGCGGCTCGTGGATGAAGGGACGCTCCTCGCTCCCATCGGCGGCGAGCGCCTCCGCGGGATCGAGACAGGCGGGCAGCTCCTCGTACTCGACGCGGATCAGCGCGAGGGCCCGGATCGCGGTGTCCTCGTCCACGGCCGCCACCGCCGCCACGCCGTCCCCGATGTAGCGCACCCGCTCCACGCAAAGCGGGTACTCGTCGGGCGTCCACGGAATGATTCCGTATCGGACCGCCATGTCGCGGCCCGTGACGACAGCGTGCACGCCCTCGAGCGCAAGCGCCCGGGAGGCGTCGATGGAGAGGATGCGGGCGTGGGGGTGTGGGCTGCGCAGGATCTTCCCGTGCAGCATCCCGGGAAGCGAGATGTCGTCGGTGTACGCCGCCTTGCCGGTCGCCTTGGCCAGCCCGTCCACCTTGCGCTGGGGCTTGCCTATGAGCGTGAAGCCGGACCCCACCCCGGGTGCCGGATGAGCCGCGTCGCCGGACGCCGCCCCCGAATCCGGCCGGGACCCGTCGCCCGTCTCGGCCCAAAGCGGAAGATCCCCCAGGGCCGGGTCACGCCTCGGGAGATCGCTCATTCGCCGTTCCCCGTTCCGCCGCCGCCCTGCCCGCGCAACACTGCGGCGGCCGACTCGACGGCGTCGTAGATCTTGGTGTAACCGGTGCAGCGGCAGAGGTTGCCGGCGAGCGCCTCCCGGATTTCCGTCCGGCTCGGCGCATCGTTGCGCTCCAGAAGGGCGGCCGCCGAGCACAGGATCCCGGGCGTGCAGAACCCGCACTGCGCCGCCCCGTTGAGGTCGAAGGCGTCCTGCAGCGGGTGCGGCCGCCCCGCGCCTGCCAGCCCTTCGACGGTGCGGATCTCGCGCCCCTCCGCCGCCAGCACCGGGGTGATGCACGACAGGTGCGGCTCTCCATCGAGGATGACCGTGCATGCCCCGCAATCGCCCTTGTCGCAGCCCTGCTTGGAGCCCGTGAGCCCGATCACGTACCGGAGGGTCTCCAGCAGCGTGTAGTGCGAGGGCACGCCCGGTTCGTAGTCGTCTCCGTTGACGCGCAGATGTACGATGCAGGTCGTGGCCTTCGCCATGCGAGTCCGGCAGCCTCCCGCTTCGTGTGAGATTCCTGAAACCAATAGTACCAGGACTTGAGGCGACAGTTCGCTCCCCGTTACTTTCCGCCGACCGGGATGTCCGAAGCAGCGATCCGGTGAGGTACCATCGCCGGCTGCGCATCCCGTTCCCTGTCGTCCCCAGCGAGCGGAGTGATTTCCCGATGCCATACCCGGAGATGATTGTCGCCCCCATGCGCGCGGAACTCGTCCGCCTGGGCTTTCAGGAACTGCGCACGTCCGACCAGGTGGAAGCGGTCGTGGACGGTGAGGACCGCCCGCTGCTGCTGGTGGTCAACTCCATCTGCGGTTGCGCGGCCGGCGCCATGCGTCCCGGCGTCGCCCTGGCGCTGGAGCACGAGAACCGCCCCGAGATCCTGACCACCGTTTTCGCCGGTCAGGACATGGATGCCACGGCCAAGGCCCGCGAGTACATCGCCGGCTACCCGCCGTCGTCCCCCTCGGTCGCGCTGTTCAAGGACGGCGAACTCGTGTACATGATGGAACGCCACCAGATCGAGGGGCATTCGGCCTACCAGATCGCCGCCGACCTGGGCAGCGCCTTCGACGAGCACTGCGCGTAGGCAGGGCCCTCAGAGGATCGTCTGCCCCAGCGCGGAGGCGATCAGCCCCACCGCCATCTTGGCTGTGCGGTTGCGTGCGTCCAGGACCGGGTTGAGCTCCACCATTTCCAGGCCGACGAGCCCTCCCGACCGCGCCACCTTCTCGCAGATCAGGTGCCCTTCGCGGAAGGTCAGCCCGCCGGCCACGGGTGTGCCGACCCCCGGTGCGATCATGGGATCGAGGCTGTCGAGGTCGTAGGAGAGGTGGAACCCCGCGGTGCCGGCGCTCGCTCTGGCGATCGCCTCGTCCACGCAGGAGGCGATCCCGCGCTCGTCCACCTCCGACATCGTGAACACGCGCACGCCGGATGACCTGACCACCTCCCGCTCGGCCCGGTCGATTTCGCGCACGCCGATCATGCTCACGTTCTGCGGCCGCACTGCCGGGTGCCTGTCCGCCAGCGATCTCAGCACCTGCGGCCCGTGGCCGGTCAGCACCGCGAGCGGCATCCCGTGCACGTTGCCGGACGGGCTGGACTCGGGCGTGTTCATGTCGGAATGCGCATCCACCCAGATCAGGCCAACCCTCTCCCTGGTGCGCGCGTAGAAGCGGCTGACGCCGGCAACGGATCCGATGGCGATGCTGTGGTCGCCGCCCAGCACGAGCGGCATCCATCCCCGCACCAGCGCGTCCTCGACCATGTCGCGGGCGCGGCGGCACACGGATTCGACTTCGGGCAGGTAGCGCGCCTGCAGGTCCCGCTGCTCGGTGCGCTCGGGATCGGTCGCCACCACCGTTCCCATCTCGCGGACACGATAGCCGAGTCGCTCCAGCGCGTCGCGGAGGCCGGCGATGCGCATCGCGGACGGCCCCATGTCCACGCCGCGCCGCCCGGCGCCGAGATCCATCTGCACCGACACCAGCGCCAGCTCCTTCACCATCCGCGGAGCTCCTTGCGGCGCGCCTTCCGCGCCAGCTTGCGGCGGCGGACCGCGTCCTTCTCCCTTTCGCCCGGCAGCCGCGTGGTCACGTCAACGCCACCCATCATGGCCACCCCGTTGACCCGCAACACCGGAGATCCCGGATCCAGGGAGCCCGCGGACGCGTCCGCGAGCTCGTCGGGCGTCCTTTCGAACGCTCCCATGATGCCCGCGCCGCTGCATTCGACCTGGAGACCCGGAGGAACGATGATGTCCACGCCTCCCCAGAGGGCGAAGACGGTGACCTCGGTCACACCCGGGCCGAAACCGGCTTCCCGAAAATCGAGCTCGACGCCCCCCATGAGCGCGACGGCGTACATCTCGCGGGGCGCGATCCACGCCCCACCCCGCGTGCTCGCTCCCAGGACACCCGCCATGAACTGCCGGGCCGGCACCCTCTCCGGGGGCACCACATCCGCGGGGAGGGTCTGGTGCGCGCGAGTCGCCGGGACGAGGCCGCCGGCGCCGGGCTCCTGTGTCGTGGCAGGGAAACCGGCCACGAGTGCCGCGAGCTGACGGGTCGAGGTCGCCCGATGCGCGAGATCAAGGCGGCGCTCGAAGTCGGGCATGGACAGGCGATCCTCGGCGAACCGCTCGCACAACCGGTCGATGGTGGCCTGGCGAACCTTGTCGAGCCCGGTGCCGCCCGCCTGCGGATCGTTCTTCATCTACCTTCCTCTGAACAGAAACTCCCGGCCGAAATCCTCCAGGATGCGCGCGCAGGCCTCGATCTCGTCGACCGCGATCCATTCGTCGGCGGAGTGTGCCTGCGCGATCGACCCCGGACCGAAACATACGGCCGGAGTCCCGGACCGGTTCAGGAAGGCGGCGTCGACCCAGGCGGTCATGCCCTCGATGGTCGGATCCCGTCCGCTGGCGGCGACCGCCCCGAGCAGGCCCTGCACCAGTGGTGACGCCTCCGGCACCTCCGTCCCCGGACGCTCCAGCGTCATGCGCAGCGCGGCGCCGGACCGTGCCTCCTCTCCGAGCCCCGCCACCACGGCCGCGAGCTCCTGCATGACGGCCTCGGGCGACTCGTGGGGCAGGGTTCGGCGCTCCACCACGACCTCGCAGTGCTCCGGATAGACCGATGGGGCGGCCCCCCCGGAGATGGTCCCCGCGTGAATCGACCCCCAGCCCAGCAGGGGATGCGGCGCCCGCTCGAACAGGCTCTGCTCGTACTCGGCCATGGCGACGAGGAATTCGGCGGCGTGCAGAATCGCGTCCACCCCCTGGTCGGGCCGGGAACCGTGGGCGGCACGTCCCGCGAAGCCGGCCTCGACCCACACGAACCCCTTGTGGGCGGGCATGACCGCGAGCCCGGTGGGCTCGCACACTACGGCGGCATCGGCGCCCACGCCGGCATCGGTGAGCCCGGCCATTCCGGTGCTGGCGTGCTCCTCGTCGGCGGTCAGCGCGACGATGAGTTCACCTGGCGGACCTTGGCGCGCCAGGGCGGCCGCGGCGCTCAAGAGGGCCGCCACCCCGCCCTTCATGTCGCACGACCCGCGGCCCCACAGGCGTCCGTCCCGAACCTGCGCGTCGAAGGGGGCGATGGTCATCCCCTCGACACCGACGGTGTCCAGGTGACCGTTGAACATCAGGCTTCGGGGCCCATCGCCCGTGCGTCCGACCACGTTGGGGCGGCCCGGCTCGGGCTCCGTCAGCGAGACATCGAATCCCCAGCCTTCGAGCAACCCGGCCGCGCAGGCGGCGATCTCCGCTTCTCCGCTGCCGGAGGCCTCGATGCGAGGATTGACGGACGGCACGGCCACCAGGAGGCGCGCCAGCGCCAGGGCGTCGCCCTCCCTCGCGCGGCCCTCCACGCTCTCCCGCGGGGTCATCGCGGAGTCCCGCTGAGGGGCGGCTCACGACCCGGCCGGGCATCAGTTTTCAGTGGCTCCGGAAAGTTGGTTTCCGGTTTTCCGATTGCACGCATCCGCCATGACTCGGGCAAGCGCGCCCGAAGTGCGGAGATTGGCGCCCTCAGGGCAGGTTTGGCGCCCGAATTGCGCGAGGCACGGTTCATGCTATGAAGGGGCGGCGAAGGCTGGTTGGAATACGGGATCTGCAAAAATGGGGAGGGATCATCCGAGTCTTTACCGTTGGCCTGCTGGGTGCCGCTGCCGTGGCTACCCTCATCCTCGTCGGCACCCGGTCCCGCCACCGCACGCGGGCTCGGGACGCCTACCGGCGAGCGCTCACCCCGGAGCAGTTGCGGGAACTGGGCATCTAGATCATCTGACGCCCCGATTCCCCGGCGCGACCCGCTCGCGCCCCTGCCGGGAAGGGGTGACCCTCAGGCAAATACCGGCCGTCCGCCGGGGATCATTCGAAGTAGTCCTTGTTCTTCTCGATGTAGTTCGTCCACTCGTCGGGGACATCCGTGTCCGGGAAGATGGCCTGCACGGGACACTCCGGCTCGCACGCTCCGCAGTCGATGCATTCATCCGGATGGATGAGATACTGATCCTCGGTTTCGTAGATGCAGTCCACCGGACAGACCTCGACGCAGCTCGCGTCCTTGGTCCCGATGCACGGCTCCGTGATGATGTATGTCATGGCCCCTCCTGAGACTCGAAGTGGCCCGGGGCCTGGCGCATTGCCGACCTGCTCCCCGCGGGCCCACCGAGCGTTATTCCGGCTCCATACCGCGCTGAATGATGGAGGAAGCCCATAGCGGTTGCAAGGACCACGCCCCCGGGAAGGGCCAGGCTCGCGTCGTGCGGTTCCCCTGTAACCTCGCCGGCGAGGCGGCCTATTTCTCCCAGGTCTGGTCGGCGGTTCCCGCCGCGTGGTTCTCGACCCGGGCCAGCACGAAGAGCAGGTCCGACAACCGGTTGAGGTAGCGGAGGATGCCCTCGTCGACCGCTTCGCGCACGGCGAGGGCCACGGTGACCCGCTCCGCGCGGCGGCACACGGAGCGAGCGAGGTGCAGCGTCGCGGCGGCCGGCGCACCGCCCGGCAGGATGAAGTTGCGGAGCGCGGGCAGCCCGGCGTCCGCTTCGTCCATCCACGCCTCCATCTCGGCGACCCGCTCGACCGGCACCTCGGGCACCGGCGGCCGCTTGCGTCCCTCCGCGGCCGGCGGACAGGCGAGGGAGGCGCCGATGGCGAAGAGGTCGCGCTGGATCCGTACCAGGCGGGCGGCGGTGGCCGGAACTCCGGTCTGCCCGCGGGCGAGCCCGAGGCACGAACTGAGTTCGTCCACCGTGCCGTACGCGTGCAGGCGCGGATGGTCCTTGGCCACCCGCCCGCCCCCCAGCAGGCCGGTTTCTCCCTCGTCCCCTCGTCTGGTATAGATCTTCATCCGCGTCATCGCAGGTCCGTGCACGACGCCACCCGCATCCAGGGCAGAGTATAATACCCGTGCGCGACCCCTGCTCCGGGGCGGAGCGCCGTCCGCCGCAATCAGGGAGAGCGATGTGACGATCACCGAGCTGGGCGGCCAGCCCGACGCCGTGCACGGGCAGGCCGCGGCGCTGCTGGTTGAGGGCTTCGACGATCATCCGCGGGGGTGGCCGGATCTGGAGGCCGCCGCGGAGGAGGTGTCGCAAGTCCTTCGCCAGGGCTTCGCCTTCGCCGCCCTCGACGGTGTCCGGCTCCTGGGGTGGATCGGCGGTCTGCCGCAATACGAGGGCCGGGTGTGGGAACTGCACCCGCTCGTCGTGCGGCGCGAGCACCGGCTTCGCGGGGTGGGAAGGACGCTGGTGGCCGCATTCGAGGATGAGGCGCGCCGCCGCGGCGCGCTGACGTTCACGCTCGGTACCGATGACGACGGCGGGCAGACCTCGCTCGCCGGCGTGGACCTCTACGAGGATGTCCCGCGTCACATCGCCGCCCTGCGGGACCTGGGCGACCGGCACCCGTTTCTCTTCTATCGCCGGCTGGGCTACGTGGTCACCGGGTGCATGCCGGACGCCAACGGCCGGGGCCGGCCGGACATCTACATGTCCAAACCCGCCAACCGGGAGCGGGCCTGAGGCGGCGTCCGCTACCGCAGCTTGACGGCCCTCCTGATGACCTTCGCCTTGTCGATCAGGCTCGTGGCCTTGTCCACGGCGCCTTCCGCTTCGGGGAGGAGGAGGTCGCGGATGTCGAGCAGCGTTTCCAGGTAGAGCTGGTCGCGTTGGAAGGCGAAGTCCAGCCGGTCCATCTCGGCACGGTCGTTCTCGCGTTCGGCTTTGCTGAAGGCGCTCGTGTAGATGGCCTCCAAGTTGCCGACGATGCGGCTGCGATCTCTCATCCTGTTTCGATCCGCTTCCGTTCCAGCGCCCGGGCGACCGCCGGCCGGGTGAGGAAGTCCCGTATGCCGCGGCGCAGTTCGTCGAAGTGCCCGTGAAAGTAGTGGTCCGCTCCCGGGATGACGACCGCCTCCACCGGCTCGCCCAGTTGGCGGGCGAATTCCACGGCCCGGGCTCCCGAACCGAACTCGTCGCGTTCGCCCTGAACGATGAGCACGGGGCAGCGCGCCGCCGCCAGGAACCCGTAGTCATGGCGGTCGAAGGCGAGCCCCACGCCGACCATGGCCGCGACGCGCGCATGGCCCGCGCCCGCCCTCAGCGCGACCAGCGACCCGAACGAGAATCCGCCGGCCACCAGCGGCAGCCCCGGAAAGAGCCGCTCCACGTGCCGCAGCGCGGCGCGCGCGTCCTCGGTCTCGCCGAGTCCTCCGTCGTAGGAGCCGGTGCTGCGCCCCACGCCGCGAAAGTTGAAGCGGAGCGCCGCCAGCCCGGCCTCGGTCATGGCCTGGGCGGCGCGGTACACGGCCTTGGTGTGCATCGTGCCCCCGTGCAGGGGATGCGGGTGGCACATGACCGCGGCCCCGCGCGGAGCCTCCCGCGGTTGGCGCAGCACAGCGTCCAGCAGGCCGTGCGAGACGGGTATCGGGAGATGGCCTCCCGTCGATGCAGGGGGCATGGGGATCCGGTTTGTTCGCATGTCGTTCGGGGCGGGGCTATTCTGTCCGCCTGCCGCGAACCGGGTCAAGGGCAGCCGGAGGACCAGGATCGATGACCGTCGGACCGACCGAGTTGGCGAAGGTTGTAAACCGCATGTACTGGGATTCCGACGAGAGCGTCAACCGGATCGCCGACCGACTCGATCTCTCCAAGGGCGCCCTCTACGGCATGATCGAACCGGCGCCCGCCGACGGCACCTGCCTCGATTGCGGTTCGCGGCTGAGCTTCGGAAACCGAACGGCCCGCGACCGCGGGCTTGCCGAATGCGCCGCCTGCGCCCTTGTCGGCGAACCGACGGACCCGGTACCATCCACCGCACCTGCCCCACACGTCCCGGAACCGGCTCCAATCCGCGAACCCCGGGTATGGAGCGGGCGGGCGCTGGCCGGTTCCCTGGTTCTCGGAGTGGTCGCGGGCGTGCTGATCTCCCGCCTCCTGCGCCGCCGGTGACGCGGCCCCTACGCACACTTCAGCCAAAGATCGGGAACTGTCGATGAAGCTACAGCACCCCATGCCACCCGGCGGGAGTCGGCTCGCCGCCAGGCTTCGCCGCCGGGCCCTGGCCGCGCTCGCTCTCGCGCTGGCAACCGGCTGCGCGGGCGGAGAGGGCGACGCGAATCCTCCCGCGGACGACGAATCCACGCAATCCCTCACCCGGAGCCTCGTCACCACCCCTCCCGAAACGCTCCCCGGCGAGCAGATCGACTTCCCGGGCCTGGGCTACGATTTCGGAGACCCGGAAGCGACGCTGCGCATCGCCGAGCTGAGCGACTTCGGCTGCGGCTTCTGCCGCCAGTTCCACCAGCAGACCTTCCCCGTGCTCCAGGAGGAGTACATCGACGCCGGGACCGTGCTGTGGAAGTACATCCCGATCGTGAGCGGGATGTTTCCCCACGGAGATCTGCCGGCGCTCGCGGGCGAGTGCGCGGGGGAACAGGACGGCTTCGAGGGAATGATGGTGCGGCTGTACGAGGATCAGCGCACCTGGAAGGACAGCGGCGATCCCATGCCCCACTTCCTCGGCTACGCCGCCGAGCTGGGCCTGAACTCGGAGCAGTTCGCGTCCTGCGTCGCCGAGGAACGGCCCGGACGCCGCATCGCCGACGGCGGACGGGCCGCCCGCGCGCTCGGCCTGCGCGGAACCCCGAGCTTCCTGATCAACGGCTTCCCCGTTCAGGGCGCCCTTCCCACCCAGCTCTTCCGCGACATCCTGGACAACGAGCTGGAGGCGCTTGCAGAGGCCGCAGGGTCGGGGGGCTAGCCCGGGCCGTTACCCCCCCGGCCGCCGCTGCACGCGGTCGAGCGGGCGCGCCGTGTTCGCCGGGCGCCGGGCTTCCCGGGTGGCCATGTTGAACCGGTCTCCGGGGGCCAGGAAGTAGAAGTCGCCTCCGGTGTCGATCTGCACCGAGGTGTCGTAGATGACGACGTAGCTTTCGCCGATCACCTCGAACTCGTCGCCCTGGACCACGATCGCCGTGTTCTCGTCGATGCCGATGCCGAGCAGATCGGGCATCGCCTCCATCACCTCGAGCATGTCGAACTGGCGATTGCGGCGGAGCAGGTGCTGGTCGACGCCCACGTTGCGCAGGAAGCCGAACCCCTCCTCGTGGTCGCCCATCATGATGGTGTTGGTCTGGGTGTCGCCGCGGATGAGGTACGACCCTTGTATGGACGCGCCGGCCGAGGAGCCGCCGATGACGCCGCCGCGCTCGAGCAGGCGGTGGAGTTCCTCCTCGGTGCGCGTGTCCAGGTAGGAATCCGCGATGCGCCACTGCCGGCCGCCCGGGAACCAGACCCCTCCGGCCTCCCGGATCGGCCTGACGAAGGCATCGCTGTCGGCCTCGTCGCGGTCGTTGGTGTGGATCACCGTCAGGTTGGTGGCGCCCGCCGCCCGGAACTGGCGCAGGCCGGGGTAGAACTGGTCGTATTCCGCCGCGCCGCCCGCGGTCGGGATCACGACGATGGCGGCGTCGGGGCCGCCCGCCAGGTCGATGAAGCGGCGCACGATGCCCAGATCCTGCATCGCGCCCCCCACAACGACCAGCGAGCCGTTTGCGGGGCCCACCTCCTGGGCCGCGAGAGGTGTCGCCGTGCCGTCTCCGGCGGTGCCGAAGGCGAGGGCGATCCCGATGGCGATCGCGGTTGTGCTCCGGTTCATCTGCGGCCTCCTGGACGTTCGTCCGCGTGTGTGGGTTCCCGATCGTGGCCGGGTTGGCGGGCAACCCGGACTGGAATCATTCGGCCTCGGGCCCGGTTGCGCCAGCCGCGAGCAGGTGTGGCGAAGGGCTCGTTCAGCCGTCGTCCACGGCGGCCGTCAGCCCGTCACCGGGGCGCAGCACCCCGACAGGATACGGTCAACCCCGGAACCCTCCGGCGGTTGCGTTCGTCGTTTGCTGATAGGTCGCTGATAGTGGGGGACTACTGTTGTCCGTCGCCTCATTTTGCAAAGGAACCGCCCATGCCCCGCTCAAAGCGCCCCCAGCCGCCGTTTCTGCTCTTTTCCGTCCCGTACCGGAAGCTTGTTCCGCTCACGGCTACGGCCGAATTCATTGAGCGTGAAAGGGGACTCAGGGGCGCGGCTCTCATCTGGCGTCTGGGGACGGGGGAGCTGGCCGACGACCTGAGGGTCGCGCGCCGGCGGCCGGCGGGCGTCGTCCTGATTCTCATTCTTCCGCCCGCGTCGTCGCTGACGGCGGAGACGGATCTCCTCCACGTCATCGGGCGATGTAGGCCGACAGCCATCGTTCCTCATCACGACGACATCGATCCGGGCGACATGAAGTCGCTCATCCGCCGACCTCCCACCGACCTCCCGGTTGAGTTCACCGAGTATCTCGCGTGGAGAGGATTGCGGGTCGACCGCGGCACATGCGACATCATTCGCCGCACGGTGAGGCTGGCGAGACACCTCACCACCATCGCCAGCCTGTCCCGGACGATCTACCTGTCGCGCCGCGCACTGGGACGCCGCTTCGTGTCGAGAGGGCTGCCGGTGCCTTCGCACTGGCTGCAGTTCTGCCGGATTCTTCATGCGGTCCTCCGGCTGCAGAACTCGTCGCAGAGCCTGCACTCGGTCGCCTGTGGCCTGGGTTATCCCGACGGCTTCGCGCTGAGCAATCAGATGAACCGGCTCATCGGAGTTCGGCCCTCGACAGCCCGACGTTGTCTGGGATGGGAGTGGCTGATCGAGTGCTGGTTGCAGAAGGAGCGGGCGACCGGCGCGTTGGCCCACGACTTGCGCAGGGGCGGCTCCGTGACCCGATCTTCCCGCGTGTTCCAAGCCCATCGAGATCCGGCCCGAAGAGCCAGGAAGCTGGCCGCTCGAAGGTCGGTCTCGAAGTGACTCCAGCCGCATCGAAACAATGTCAGAAAGGCCTTTAGGGCCGGGACACACAGAAGCCCATCAAGGCAATCCCCGCCCCACGTTTCGTTTGGTCACCTTCGGCGGCCCCGCGTTGTACGCCGGCACCAGGCATCTTGCGTTGTCTCCCCTCAAAGCGGCACTACTCGGCATGCTCGCGGCCGCGCCGGACGGCGTGTCTACCGCGCGCGCCATCAGACTGCTCTGGCAGCCTGCGCCTTCCAGTCGGCTCAGACACCGGATCAGTCAGCTCATCTATTCGCTGAACCGCGAGTTTCCCGAGCGGCTGGTCGTAAGGAAACATGACCGCCAATGGCTGAGTGAGGCGATTGCCACGGACTACAGTGTCCTGCTGGCGGCGATCTCGGACCAACGCCTGGTTGAAGCCGCGGAACTGTGCAAACGAGGGTTTCTCTCGGAGCTGACCAAGTCCCCCTCGGATGCGTTTTCGGAATGGCTGGACGAAATGAGCCTCCAGCTCCGGTCCCGAATCCGACAGGCTGCCGTGGAACAGTGGACTCTCCTGACCGGCCAGGGCCGCTGGCATCGCGCCACAGAACCGGCTCGAGTCCTGATCTCGTTCAATCCGTATGACGAACGAGCGCTTCGGATGCTGATTCGAGCCGAGGCCATGTCCGGAAGGGTGGGCGAGGCGGAGGCGGCCTTCAACAGTTTCGTTGAAAGGTCCGAGATGGGTGACGCCGACTGGTCTCCACATGCGGAAACGCTGTCGCTGGTCGGCCATCTCCATGACATGCCCGCGCAGGCCAGCAGCGAGAGCGCCGCCCGACCGATCATCGGCCACCCCCTGATCGGGCGCTCCGAGGAACTGACCGCGCTGCTGGGCGCGATGCTCCCTCGGCCCGGCGACGGGTTGCGCGTGGTCGTATTGCGCGGCGAGCGCGGCATCGGGAAGACGCGGCTCGCAGAAGAAGCCCTGGCCCGGGGCCTGCTGACCGGTATCCGGGTCATTCGCAGTCACGTGACGAGCCCTGCGCAGGTCTCCTTCCTGGACACCCTGCTGGATGCGCTTGGATCCTCCAGTCTCGACGCGGAAACCACCCAGCTTGCGGAACCGTGGCGGGGCATCATCCTGAGACTGTTGCCAAGGGCCACCAGCGGTACGGAGTCATCCGCCGAACCGGCTACGGCTGCGGCCGGTCGATCCAACCGGCGATGCCTTGAAGCAGTCTGGCGGTTGCTCATGGAGGTTACCCGCAACAAGCCCACCGTTCTCTTCATCGATGATTTCCAGTGGGCTGATTCGGATTCGATAGCAGGTCTGCAATACGTTCTGGAGCGATGGCCTTCCCTCCCATTGGCCGTCGTGCTGGCGACCCGGACGGATAGCCTGCGTGAGAAGGACGCCGTCAGCCGGCTGCTTGGCGGTTCCCTGATGCGATACGAGCCGAGCGAGTTCTTTCTCGGCGAACTCAGCAGGAAGGCTGCCTCGGAATTGGTGGACACCATTTCGGAGGGCCGGGTCGAAGGGGGGATGCGGGACCGGATCTTTGAACTGAGCGGTCGGAACCCGTTCTTCATTGTGCAACTCACCAATCACGCAAGCTCGGGCCGGCGTCTGCCGAACCTCGATCCCGGCGACTTCGTGCCGGCCCCGCAGTCCATCGCGAGTGTCTTTGCGGGCCGCCTGGCAGAGTTGAATGACGACGCCGAGCGTGCATTGCAGCTCCTCACCGTCCTTGGGCATCCCATGGACGTCGACACGTTGGCCGAATTGACCGGCAGCTCGCACGACTCGTGTCTGCAGGCGCTCGACCAGCTGCAGGAGTCCCGGCTCATCGAATGGGACTCGCGGGGGTTTGTTGCCCGCTACGACCTCATCCTCCATACGGTCTACGATCGAATGAACGACGCGCGCAGGGCATGGACCCACGGTCGCGTTGCCGCGCATCTGGATGGTTTGAACAATCCGGGGAAATCGGGGGAACTGGCGACGCACTATCACCATGCCCGAATGCGGGCCCACGCGCTCCGGCACGCCCTCGCCGGAGCCAGGATCGCCGAGAAGGCGGGTGGGTTCGCGGAAGCCGCCAGGCTGTTCGCCGTCGCCAGAAAAGACACCGACGATCCGCGGATCCTCGCCCGGATCACCGCCCGCATCGCTCGTCTTCACTACGTTCGCAGAGACATCGTGGAGGGGCCGGCGTGTTTGACCGAGGCGGCGATTCAGCTTCGAAACGTCCAACGCCGGGAGAGCGCCCTGGTTGCCGACATCCTGCGCGTCGATCTGCTCGCGAGCAAGGGCTCCCGTTCTCCGCGAGAGGCAGCAGCCGGCATCCGTGAACTCGGACGGGCCGCCTGGGAGCAGGGGCACTGGAAGGCGGGCGCCAAAGCTATCGAACTCGAGCTCCACATCCACAGAAGGGAAGGACACGGCCCCGAGGCGGACCAGGTCGCCGGTCGCGCCAGAGCGCTGCTCGATCGCGTTGCGCCAAAGTCGCGGGGCCCCCTGCATGCCATCCTCGCACTCCATCATCAGGGTGACCTGGATGCCGGGCTGGGGCATGCCCGCGAAGCCATCGCCATCGCGCGCCGCAAGCGCGCCCCGGATGAACTGCTTCGGGCACTGGTGCGCCTCGTTGCGATTCAGGGCGCCAAGGGACTCATTACCGACCCGGAGGTCACATCGGCTGTGGAGCAAGGGGAGACGCTGGGCGGGAACCGCGACGATTTCGTCGATCACTACGACCTGTTGATCAGTGCCGGTACAGGATACCGCGCGCTCGGACGCCTCGACGAGGCAAGGAACTGGTTTGCCAAGGCCGGCCCGCTGCTTGCCGGAGTGAATGTCTGCGAAGCCCATGTTGCCCTGGAATGCAAGATGGGGGAGCTGGCGCTGGAGGCGAGGGAGTTGGACCTGGCCGCCGCGCATTTTGACCGCGCCCGGCAGTTCGTGACACCCGGTATGGGGCGCCATCTGGGCATCATCAGCCATTCAGGCGTCAGCCTGACCGCGCTGCGAATGGGGGAGATGTCGGTTGCCCGCGAGATGGCGGGCGACATCCCCGAGCCGCCGGCAAGCTGGTTCGAAGATCCATGGGTGTTCGCTCTGTGCACGGCGCGCCTGTGCGAGTGGAGGGGCGACATCAGCGAGGGTGTGGACACCGTCAGCAGCATCGCGTCGCTCATCGAAGCATCTCAGCCCGCCCATTGGGCTCGGCTCAAGTTCGAGGAGGCGCTCCTGCGGTTGCGGCATTCGCTCCCGCAGCGATACGAGGTCGCGGAGACGGCTGCGGCAGCGGCGGCCAGCCTGGGGATCGATCGCCGGGTCAGGCTCCTGAAGGCGGCGCTACAACGAGCGCGATAGCCGGGGATGGCGGGTTGAGCCGGTGGCCCGGTACCGGGGTGCGCCGGCTAAGCCGTCGCGACGGGTCGCGCGCCCCGGTGCTAGCGAAAAAGATCCCGCCCCGCCAGGTCCGCCGGCGCCGGGATCCCCGCGAGCGCGGCCAGGGTGGGCGCCACGTCCACGGTGTGCACGCGCCCCTCCGAACGGCCCGGCTGCACGCCCGCCCCCAGGAAGATCAGCGGCACGTGACGGTCGTGCCAGTACGGCGATCCGTGGTTGGTCCCGCCCCCGGTGTATTCCACCGTGCCGTGAGGGAGCCGGATTTCCAGGTGGACACCGTAGCGGTGCAGGGGCCCGGGCATGCGCCCGGCGAAATGGGAGTTCTGCTGCAGCCGGATCAGCGAATCGGCGGAGGGTGGGCCGGCGAGCTCCGCCTGGGTGACGGCGTCGGCGACGAAATCCAGTTCTTCCAGCACCTCCGCGATGCGCTCCTGCTCCGGGCCCGACACGGCGCCGGCCACATCCGGAAGCGCTTCCCGCACGAGCCGGGCGGCGGCCCGGAAGTCCCTGCCTCCGACGCGGCCCCCCGGTTGCCCCAGTTCCTGCAGGTATTCGGGCACCGGCTGCACTCCATGGTCCGAACTGAACCCCAGCACCCATCCACCTGAACCGACCGCGTCGTCGAGGAACGCGAAGAACTCGCCGAGCAGCCGGTCGAGGCGCAGCAGCGTGTCAAACTGCTCTACGCTGAGCGGTCCGTAGCGGTGGCCCACGTAGTCCACCTGGGAGAGCGACACGCCCAGATAGTCCACGATGTCGTCCTCTCCCATGCCCAGCTCGCCCACCGCGGCCATCGCCAACGCCAGGGTCGCCGCGTCCACCATGGGCCGCTCCGCGATCCACTCGTTGAAGCCGGCAGGAGAGGATGCGTCACCCTCCTGGTCGAATCGATGTGGAAAGGTCGTGTGGATTCCGTCGGCTTCGTAGGGAGCCTCATCCCCGCGCGGCACGACGCGCTCCAGACCCGGGGGGATGGTGCTCTGCCAGACCGAATCGGACAGCAGGCGTGTGCGGGCGTCCCGGTTGAAATTTTCGATCCACGCGGGCGTTGATTGCCGGTACCACGCCGAGGTCACGTAGCGCCCCTGTTCGGCATCGAGCCAGTAGACGTGCCCCGGCGCCGTTCCCGCCATCGTGATCGCCGCCCGGTCCTTCTTGGAGACCGAGACCACGTGGGCTCCGGAATCGGCGTCCAGGGCCCAGTCGGCCATGCCGCCGCGCACCAGGTTGCGGGGCGAGCGTCCCGCGCGCTCGGGAATACCGACGATGGAGGAAAGGCTGTCCGCGACCGCGTAGACGAATCTCGCTTCTCCGGCTGCGTCGAACTCGTACCAGTCGTTGGCGACGATCCCGTGCGTCCTCGGGTAGACGCCCGTCGAAAGCGTCGCATGTCCCGCAGCAGTCTCGGTCACGCCGTGGTCGTGAGCCGCGTTGCCGAAACGGAAGCCTTCGTCCAGCAGCTTGCGCAGCCCGCCGGAGTAGTGCTCGCCGTAGCGCTCGAGCTGTTCCGGGATGAGCTGATCCACCACGAGCATCACCATCAGGCGCGGGCCGTCCTGCGGCGCGGGATCGGCGCAACCACTCGCCAGAAGGAGAAGGAGGAGGGCCACGAGCGGGTGCTGGGTGGGACGCAACATCGAAAACCGGCCTCCGTCAGCGTGTTGTGGTGATCTGGCAGTCCGCTGAATTCGCCGTCCGGGGCACGCGCGGATTCCTCCTCGGACTGCTAGTGAGATCGCCCATTCCGTGCCCCGAGGCAACCGTCGCCGGCGAGGATCCCCCGACGCCCCATCCCGCCATTCCGTCGCCCGAGGTGTTCCGCTTGCTTGTACCATGCCGCCGACACACAGCAAACTGATCCACGACCGGTCCCGCGGGGGCTTCCGGTCGGTCTACAGCGACCTCGCGCGCGAGGCCCGGCACATCGATGCAGCGGTAGATCGGATCCGGCTCTCCGGCATCGATCTCGCCTACGAAGAGCTGGCGTCCGTGGAAGAGCTGCGCGTGCTCATCACCGAGATCAATGCGGCGACGCTCAAGTTCGAAGCCGAGGCGATGCTGGCCGATCCCGAGCGCAGCCACAATCTGCGCGTCGTCATGCGCCTGCTCGCCGAAGAGCGCCTTCGGGTTCGCTGCGCGCCCCTCCTCGACTGGGCGCCCAATTTTTCCGTCTTCGTCGACGGGCAGGGCCGCTGCGATCTGCTCCTGGGGGTCCACTGGTTCCAGATTCCCTATCCCTCGCGCGGTCCGGCGCTCGCCGTGGTGTACAGGGGTGGGCAGGCCGACGGGGTGCGAGCGCGGTTTCAGGAGATGTGGGACCTGGCGCACGACATCGGTCCGGCACTGCGCGGCGTCTTCGAGGCGGCCGAGCGCGCAACTTGACACGCTGACAGGCTTGGGGTACGGTTGCTGGCTACTGCAGGCGGTCTTCCGGCGTAGCTCAGTTGGTAGAGCAGGTGGCTGTTAACCACCGGGTCGCAGGTTCGAGTCCTGCCGCCGGAGTTGGAGTCTCCAGAGCGACCCAGGCCTGCGCGGCCCTCAGGGCCGGTAGCTGAAGAACAGCGATCCGCTGTAACGCTCGAAATAGGCGTCGCCGATCTCCGTCTCCGCGCGTGTCCAGCCAATTCGGAAGCGGCCGTCGACGGCGTCGGTGAGTTGCCGGCCGACGCCCACGTACACCCGCGACGCATTGTCGGCCTCTTCGCCGGGAATCAGGCGGATGAACTCCGTTTCGGTGAGGTAGTCCTTCGCGGTAAGCACGGCCGTGAAATAGAACCTCATGTCCGCCGGCAGGGGAATCGTCACCTCGGTGTTCACCGAGACGGCATTGTATTCGGTCCGGCTCGCGTTCGATCTGTTGATCGTGCCCTGGATGCCCACCTCCGCGGTGACCCCCGGCGACTCGAACCCATCCGAAGACTCGATCCCGTCATACCGCCACAGCGCACCCAACTGATAGGCCTGGTCCCGGCGGAAGGGATCGGGTTCATAGGCAGTACCCTGTCTCGGATACCGGAATTCGGTGAGCGATCCGTAGAAACGCATCGTCATCCTCGCCGCGTTCCACATCCGTGCCTGAGCGGCACCCAGTTCGAACCCGATCTTGTTGCGGTCGAGCAGATCGAGTTGCGGCACGATTTCCTGGGCGTTGTAGTCGGCCCGGCCGCCCTCGACGCTCACGTCCCAGTAGGTCCCGCCTATTTCCCGCGTCTGGAAGAGGGCCGAGCCTTCGTAGTTCGTGTAACCCGGCTCGAGGAACAGGGGCGTGGGCGTTCGGTCCGCCACATCGCGGCCGCCCGCACGCCCGCTGAACTGCAGGACGCCGCGGTTGGTCGTTGTGCGGAACACGGCGTCGAGGACGCCGCTCGAAACCCGGGGCGCATAGTCGCGCAGCTTGAAGCCGTACGCGTCGAACTGCCGGACGCCGCCATCCACCGTGACGGTGAGGCCGTCGAACCCGTTGGCGTTCGAGCTCAGAACGGCTCGGACCCCCAGTTCGGCGCTCGTCGCCCAGGCCCGATCGACGCTGTCGACCACGGCAAGCGTCACGGACGGTATTCCGCCGCCATACCGTTCCACATGCGTCCCGCCGGTAAAGACCAGGTCCGTCACGCGCGCCTGGGCGGAGAGCGTCGTACCCCATCCGGTACCCATGAGGACGACGAGCGTCGCGACCCGGGTGGAGCGGCTCATGCGGTGTGCTCGCCCCCGATGCGCTGGCGAAACTCCTCCGCTCGCGCCCTGGCGACGTCTCGTCTTTCGATCACGAATTCCCTGGATTGTTGCAGTTCCTCGAGCCGCTGCGACAACTCCTCGCCGCCGATCAGGTCCTCCGCATTGTCGGATGTCGCGTCCGGACGTCCCATGGGCACGCGCAGGTCGCCGAAGCGGGAGAGATCCGCTCCGAAATCCCGCACCATGCGCGCATGACGCTGCCGTTGTTCGACCAACTCGATCTGGGCATCGATGTCGAGCACCAGCAGGTCGTAACCCGCCGCATACCGCTCCAGCAGGTCCGCCTTGGCCCGGATTTCGTCCGGGGTGTCTCCGGGCTCGATGTTGATTGCCGGGAACGGATCGTCGTCGATCTCGATGGGACGTTCAAGCTGGTTGGCGTCGGCAAGCAGGATGTTGATCCGGCGACCGATGAGGTCTCGGCCGCGGGCATCCGGGGCCTGGGGTAGTTCCTCGTACAACTCGTCCAGCTCGTCGAGCACGCTCAACAGGTAGGACCGCCGAACCTGGTCCAGCCGGCCCGCGGCGTCGGCCAGCTCCCTGTCGCTCTGCTCCAGCTCCCGCGCCTGATCCTGATAGATCGCCAGGGCACGCTCGTACCGGGCCTGATCGCCGGACTGCCGGGCCTCGGTCACTTCGTCGAGAGCGTCGTCGAGCAGGTCGCGCTCGAGATCGCGGGCGCTGAGGGCGGCGTTGTACGCAGTCTCGGCCGCGCGATACTCGGACTGCTCCACATCCTGCGATGTCGCGGCGGAGGGAAGGACTGCGCACAGACCCGCGGCCAGGGCCACCAGGCGGAGCAGGCCCGCCGGCTTCCGTCCTTTGCCCTGTGCGGCCGATGGGGCCATGACCCGCCTCGGTTCAGGCGTCGATGCCGTATTTCTCGAGCTTGTAGTAGAAGGCGCTCGACTTCAATCCCAGGTCTCTGGCGGCCTTCGCCTTGACTCCGCCCGCCCGCTCGAGAGCCTGCCTCAGGAGCCTCTCCTCAATACCCTCGAGCACCTCGTTCAGGTTCTTTCCGTTCTCGGGCAGCTCATCCGTCCGGGGCACGACGTCCCCGGCGTTCATCGCAGGCAGATCCCCGGCGTCGATTGTGGGACCGTCTGCAAGCAGGAGCGCCCGCTCGATCACGTTCTCGAGCTCGCGAACGTTTCCCGGCCAAGCGTAGCCCGTCAGCTTGTCCATGGTCTTCGCCTCGACGCCGCCGACCCGCGAGTTGGTGCGTTTGCGCAACTTTGCGATGAAGTGGTCCACCAGGAGAGGGATGTCCTCGACGCGGTTCCTCAGGGGCGGCAGTACGATCGGGACCACATGAAGGCGGTAGAAGAGATCCTTGCGAAAGTCCTCGCTGGCCAGGAGTTCGTCCGCGGGAGTGTTGGTTGCCGCGATGATGCGCACATCCACGGGAATCGTCTTTTCTCCCCCCACCCGCTCGAGTTCGCGTTCCTGGATCACCCGCAGGAGCCTGACCTGCGTCATGGTGGAGATGGTTGAGATCTCGTCGAGAAAGATGGTGCCGCCGTGGGCGAGCTCGAAGCGCCCCCGCCGCCGCCGGTCCGCACCCGTAAAGGCACCCTTCTCGTGCCCGAACAGCTCGGAGTCGAGCAGGCTCTCGGCGAGGGCTCCGCAGTTGACGCGCACGAAGGGGCCGTCCCTGCGCGTTGAACTGGCGTGAATGGCGCGGGCTACGAGCTCCTTGCCCGTGCCGGACTCTCCGTAGATCATGACTGTCGACTCGCTCGGAGCCACCCGGCTGATCCAGTCGTACACCCGCTTCATCGCGGGCGCTTCGCCGATGATCTGTCCGTAGCGCGCCTCGGTCTGCTCCTTCAGCGACGTGTTCTCGATCCGCAGCGCCACGTTCTCCCGCCGCAGTTCGTCACGCTCTTCCCGCTCGCGCAGCAGGCGGCCCACCTTGACCGCGAACTCCTCGGGAGAAAACGGCTTGGTGATGAAGTCGACCGCCCCCAGCTTCATCGCCTCGACAGCCCTGTCGACGGTGCCGAAGGCCGTGATCATCAACACGTCCGTCTCCGGGGCCTGCGCCCGTATCTGGCGGAGCACTTCGATGCCGTCCATGCCCGCCATCCTGAGGTCGGTGACGACCAGCTCGGCGCCATGCTCGCTGAGCAGATCCAGACCTTGCCTGCCGTTCTCGGCCGAATAGGTGCGGTGGCCGTGCTTGCGCAGCAACAGCTCAAGGCCTTCACGGATGGCATCGTGATCGTCGATAATCAGCACTCGCGCCATGGCACCAGATGGACGGGCCCGCTGGGGGCGGTGGTAGGATGGCCAAAACGGGACGGAGGCCGGAGGCGCGCATGGCCCGGAGCCCGGGATGCGCGTGCTGCTCGATCCCCCGGCGAGCCGGCGACAAGCTCCTGACCGGCGCAGGAGCTAGCGCGCATTCGCTTCGCTTCGCGCGACCGGGAACACCTCCGAGCCCGGCAAATATAGGCGGAACTCGGCGCCATTCCCAGCAGCGCCGTCGCCCAAGACCAACTCGACCCTGCCGTCGTGGGCCCGTGCCACGCCCGCCACGATCGCGAGCCCCAGGCCCGCGCCCCGTTCCTTGCTGGTGACGAAGGGCTGGAAGATTCGTCCCCGCAACGGTTCCGGCACGCCGGGCCCGTTGTCGCGCACTGACACGATGACTTCGCCGTTGCTGAACGTACCCTTGAGCCACACCCGGTCACCGGCTTCGGCGGCGTTGCGCAGCAGGTTCAGCACCATGCGCTTGACCTGCCCCGAATCCGCCACCACCTCCAGCTGCGCGTCCGGCAGATCGATCTCGAGGCTGCCTCCCCGCGACTCGAGTTCCGTCGCAACCAGCTCGGCCGCCTCCCTGAGCGGACCCCGGATGTCGTGCAGTGTCGGCTGCGGCGCCCGGGGACGGGCGTACACCAGAAAGTCGGTGATGATGCCGTTGAGGGCATCCACTTCCGCCTGGATCTTGCGGAAGAGCTGGGCCCGTTCCTGTGGATCGGCGCTGTCTGCCGCAATGGCCGAGAAGAGCTTCAGCCCGCCCAGAGGATTCCGGATCTCGTGAGCCACCTGCGCGAGCATGAGCCGGAGTTGCTCGTCCCGCTGGATGATGCCCAGGCGCATGCGTTCCATCGCCCGCGAGAGACGGCCGATCTCGACACCCGCCTCCACTTCGACCGACCGCGTGATGCGGCCCCGCTGGATGCGAAGCGCCACCCTGCTGAGCCGCTCCAGAGGCTTCGCGATGCGGGCGGCCAGGCCGATGGCGACGAGAACCGAGAGCATGACCGTGATCGCTGAAGCGAGGAGGACCGACCTCCGCAGCCTGGCCAGGGGATCGAGGTAGTCGGCCGGCATAAGCACGGCCAGGGCGAGGTCGGACTCCTCGTCGGATTCCTCCAGCCGCGCGAAGCCGTACTTGTAGAAGCGGCCGTCGGTGCCCTCGAAGCGCGTCGAGGTTGCCGATCCGTTCTCCCAGAGGCCGCTCAGATCGTAGGCCGAGAAGATGAAGACGTCGGTCCCGATGATCGGAACCGAGTCGGCCGACTCGGTCGAAACGATGGCCGTATAGGGCTGATCGATGGTTCCGCCGCCGCCGGGCACCGTACCCTCTCCGGCAGAGTCCGGGCTGTCCCGACGAATGATCCAGGCAGCGTCCACATAGCCGCGATCGACCAGACTGCGCAGGCGGTCGTACGCCTCCCTCCAGAAGAAATTCTCTTCGTCTCCGCGGCCGAGATGAAGCAGATTGGCCGCGTCCAGCCCGGTCTCCGCCGCCACGCCCGCGGTGACCTGGAGCTTGTCGTCCAGCTCGTCCTCGAGCGCCCGATCGGTGACCGAGAACGCCATCCAGCTGCTCGCCGCCGTGAAGATGACCGCGAAGGCGACCAGGACCAGCACGTACAGGCGTCGAAGAGGCACTCTCGCGTTCTCCGTTTCCGCTTTGGCTCCGGCTCAGGAGCACGCTGCCCGGTTTCGCCCGGCCCGCGGCCCCGGATCACAAACCACAGGGCACCCGCTCCAGGGCAACTTCGCTGAATTGAATCGCCGATCCCGTCCGTGGCGCGATGACGAGGTGGAAAGGGGTCTCCACCACCGCCGCGGGTGAGCAGAAGTCGCCCGGGGCGAGTTCCACGAGTCTTACGATCGCGCCGTCGCGTATGGCCTGGATTTCCCTGATCTCCAGAACGCTCCCCGCCTCCTGTCGAGCGCCGTCTGCCGCGACCACCACCATATCCGCCGCCCAGTCGATGTCGGGAGGGAAAGCGCTACCCGCGTGCCGCCCCCAGAAGTCCCCCCATCCGGCGGGTGCGTCGCCCGCTTCGGGCCCTCCGAAGAACACCCGGGATGCGAGGTCCGGTTCACCGGGCTGCGCGCCCTGGTCGAGGGTCGCGAACGGTACGCTCAGATGGTAGACGCTGGTGGCGGAGTCGCCAAGGGTGCGGTCGTGCACGAGCCTGGACACCTGGATCACCCGGCTGGCGTGAATGTCGGGCCCGGACCCGGCGGGGTTCAGCGATCCGAGGGGGCCCCTGGCACACCGGATCCAACTCTTTTCCTCGCTCCTGATCTCATCCTGGATTCGGAGAGTTACGCGGGCCTCGCCGTCACATTGCGGGTTCAGGTTCGGATCAAGGTCGTCGATGAAGAGATCCAAGCCGGCCGCCCCGTGGATCTGAGTGACCAGGGTGGCGTAGGATGCGGTGAACGCGCCCGCTAGCCCGGGGCTCCGCGTGGTGGTCTCGCTTCCCACCACGCCTCGATAGGCGATCGACTCGAACAACTGCCAGGCGCCGGTCGACCGCCAGGTGAGTGTCTGACGCAGCTCTCCCATGCCCCGCGACGGTGGAGACTGTCGCGGGGTCACGACCTCCACGACCAGTTGACCGGACTGGCCAAAGCGCAGCATGGGTGGCCCCACTCCGTTTTCGTCGCACGCGGACGCGGCGGCCGCCAACATGGCCAACCGGATCCACGGAACCCCGAACTTGCTCGTCACACCGATACCCTTCGTCAGCCCCTTCGCTGGTTTGACGATGCCGAACTGGCGGCATCAATATACGGCGCTTCCCGCCGTCCGTCCTGCTGCCTCGCCGCTGCGGGCGGAGGCGCACGATCGTTCCTCGGGCCTCCGCGCAAAGGAGTCACATGGACACCCGCGACCGCCTGCTTGCCCTGTTGATCGAGCGGTCTCTCCGGGTTGGCCGCTTCACGCTCGCCAGCGGCGCCCGCTCGACGTACTACGTAGACGCGCGAGCGACGACGATGACCGCCGAGGGGCAGGCGCTCGTCGGCCGGGTATGCCTGAGTTACCTCCGGTGCGCCGGTCTGGATCCCACACACGTCGGCGGCCTTACGATGGGCGCCGATCCGATCGCCTACGCCATCGCGCGCCAGAGCTGGGAGGAGGGCCGGCCCATCGACGCGTTTTCCGTCCGCAAGGACGCGAAGGAGTACGGCACCCGGCGCAGGGTCGAGGGCGGGCTCCCGGGGGATGCGCGCGTGGTGGTCATCGAGGACGCCATGACGACCGGCCGGAGCACCCTCAAGGCTATCCGGGCGGTCGAGGACCACGGCGCCCGGGTTCTCGCCGTCCTCGCACTCGTCGACCGTGAGGAAGGAGCCCGCGAGCGCATCGCGCGCGAAGGGCATGCCGCGACAACCGTGTTCCCCGCGAGCGAACTCCTCGCCGCCCGCGAGGAGCAGGCCGGCGCAGAGATTCCAGGGGCGCCGGACTAGTCCCACCCAACCCGACGCTGGCCCATTGCCGACCGGTCAGTCGAGCAGTCGGAGGGGCATCACCAGGCAGAGGTAGTCGATCACGTCGCCGTCCTCTGCGGGCACCGGCTCGACAGTTGCCGCACGCTCCGGCGCCTTGAACGCCAGCCGAACGTCGTCCGTGGGCATGTGCTGGAGCACCTCGATCAGATAGCTGGCGTTGAACCCGATATCGAGGTCGTCGCCCTCATATCCGAGATCCACCTCATCGTAGCCCTCGCCCAGATCGGGAGTACTCACGCTCAGGTTCATCCGGCTACCGGAAAAACTGAGCTTGATGCGGTGCGTCTGGTCACTGGCGACGACATCCATCCGCTTTACGGCGGCAAGCAGGCTGTTCTTGTCGACTACCGCGAACTTGTCGTTAGCCCGGGGGATTACCTGCTTGTAGTTCGGGTAGGTGCCGTCGATCAGCCGGGTATAGACCTCAGTTGGCCCCGAGCGGAACCCGAGGAAGTTGCCGTCGCGGCCCAACTCGAGTTCATCCCCTTCACCGAAGAGCCGCTGAACCAGCCTCAGTGCCGAGGGGGGAACGATGAGGTTCGACGCCGCCGGCCCGGACGTCTCGGTCTTCACCGACATCCTCGCAAGCCTGTGGCCGTTGGTCGCCACCATTCGCATCTCGTTGCCGCGCAACTCCCAGAGCACTCCGCTCAGAATCGGTCTGCTCTCTTCGCTCGATACCGCGAAGGACGTGTTGCGGATGAGCGACAGGAGATCGGTCCCGGAGGTAGTCCACGCCTGATCGAAGTCCAGGTGGGGCGACGACGGGAAATCATCCGCCGGCAGACCGTTGAGCTTGAAGCGGCTCTTGCCGCAGACCAACTCCATCTGGCTCCCCAGAGTGCCGGCCAGCACCGGGCGGTCGGGCAGCGCCCGCACGATTTCCTGGATCTTCTTGCCCGGGACCGTCAACGAACCTGTCTCCTGAACCTCCGCGGCTACGCGGGTCCGAACGGTGACATCCAGATCCGTGGCCGTGATCCAGAGGCCGTCTTCGGTTGCATCGAAGAGGATGTTGGAGAGAACCGGCAGCGTGGTGCGGGCTGGAACGGATTGGGAGACTGCCGTGAGTCCCTGGTACAGGTTCTGCCGAGTCAGGGCAAGTTTCATCTGGTTCGGATCCTGGGAGATGGAGTTGCGATCTTGAGGGAATCCACGAGAGGAAGTTCGAGTTCTACCCTTGTACTGCAAGAAAGTAGTAGTAGTAGAGGCTGTGGAGTTGTAGACAACGCCTCGCGTCCGCCTGGGTAACCTGGTTCTTCCCAACGGTCTCGGGAATGGAGGGATGCCGTGGATTGCGGATGCAAAAGATCATCCGGCTTTCCATGAATCCACAACGGGGGCTTCGGGAGGGAAGCAAGCCACGCGGTTTCCCCGGTTCTCCACAGCGGTTTGAACATGTTTTCTCAGACTCCTCCCGTGAGAATCTGCTCCCGCAGACGGGAGACGCGGCTGGCGAACTCCTCGTCCGTCTGCAGATCCCGATCCACCTTTCTGATCGAGTGGATCACCGTGGAGTGATCCCGTCCCCCGAAGGCCGCGCCAATCCTGGTAAGAGGCAGGTCGAGGATCTCCTTGATGAGGAACATGGCGACCTGGCGGGGCACGGTCACGTCGCGGGTACGCCGCTTCGAGACGAGGCCTCGGGGTTCCACCCCCCATGCCGCCGCGGAGGCATTCAGGATGTCGGTTGCCGATGTGGACGGGGACGGGACGAGGGTCGGGATTCGCGATTCCTGCAGGGCCTCGTGCGCGAGCGTGATCGTGATCTCCTGATTCGTCAGGGACGAGAAGGCGAGCAACTTGATGATTGCGCCTTCCATCTCGCGGACCGAAGAGGTGCACGAACGGGCTACAAGGTCGATCACGTCATCCTCCAGGAAGAGCCCGTCGGCGGCGGACTTCTTGCGGACGATGGCGATCCGGGTTTCGTAGTCGGGGGGCTTGATGTCTGCCACCAGACCCCATGCGAACCTCGACACCAGGCGTTCCTCGAGCCCGGACAGGCTGCTGGGCGCGCGGTCGCTGGTGAGAACAATCTGCTTCTGCGCGTCGTACAGGGCGTTGAAGGTATGAAAAAACTCTTCCTGTGTGCGTTCCTTGCCCTCGAGAAAGTGAATGTCGTCGACGAGCAGGAGGTCGATATGCCGATAGCGCCGGCGGAAACCGGGGGTGGCGCCCTCCTGGATGGATGTGACCAGCTCGTTGGTGAATTGCTCGGTCGGGACGTATGCGATGTGCGTCTGCGGAGCGTGCTGTTGCAGGTAGTTACCGATCGCGTGCATGAGATGGGTCTTTCCCAGTCCCACCCCTCCGTAGACGAAGAGGGGGTTGTACATGCGGGCCGGTTTCTCGGCGACGGCGCGGCAGGCAGCGACCGCAAGCTGGTTGTTGTTGCCCACGACGAAGCGGTCGAAGGTGTACCGTTCGTTCAGTTTGTCGGAGGGGACCGTCGGCTTTGACTCGGAGATCCTGGACCGATATGGGGGCGAGGAATAGGTGGGGCCATCCGCGGGCAGAGCGAAGGCCGCGGGCGAGGCGTGTGAAGCGGACGAACGGTAGGAGACCGACAGGGGGCGTCCCAGCCTCTGCTCGATGCTCCTGCGGAGAAGCGCGCCGTACTTGTCCTCGATCCACTCCACGTGGAACTGGCTGGGGGCCTCGACCAGCAACTCGTCGTCCGAGAAGCCGACCGCTTCGGTGCCGGAGAGCCAGGTCTGAAAACTCTGCTCCGGCAGGTAGGTCCGCGCGGCCGCCAGGGCGTGAGCCCAGATCTCGGAAGCAGAGAGTTCCATCGAGGAAGGACTGGGGGAGGAGAATCAAGGGCCGGGGCTTGCGCGGAGAGCCCCCGGGGCAGCGAAGGATGCAACGGTATCCCGGGGGTGTGGAAAAGTCAATCGCCGATGACGGGCCTGCGCCCCAGGGCGACGGTGCCCGAGCGCGCATGGCACGGCGCGGCGGGGTTGACGGCCCCCGCCGATTTCCGGTAGGTTCCTCGCCCGTCCCGCGTTCGTCTGCCGGCCCGTACCCAGGGGTCGACAGGATGCGGGTGGTTCCCTTCACGACCGTTCCTCATGAAACCGACATACAGACCACGGAACCGAAAGAGAAAGAACACCCACGGATTCCGCGCCCGAATGAGCACTCGGGCAGGGCGCAAGACGCTGTCGAGGCGGAGGAGGAAGGGGCGCCGCCGGCTGGTCGTGGAGGTCGGCTCGAAGTAGACGGCGCAGCCGCCGCCGAGCCGGGGCCTCCAACCGAAGTATGCTTCCCTCCCGTGAGACGAATTCGGCGTTCGGGCGAAATCCGTGGCCTGTTGAGGCGGGGGAAGCGAAGGAGGACATCCGAACTCGATGTCTTCCTCGCGGCTTCCCCCACATCTTGTGCACGCTTCGGCGCGATCGTGCCAAAACACGGCCACACCATCGTGGATCGCAACCGGCTGAGGCGCCGACTGCGTGAGATCGGGCGACTCGAAGTGCTGCCGCGGCTGGACACCCACCCTCGGGATCTGGACTTCCTGGTCAGGGCCAGACGGGAGGCGTACCTCGTGTCGTTCCAGCAGCTCAGGAATCAACTGGTAAAGCTGACCGAGGAGCTACTCTGAAGTTCTTGCTGAGCGGCATTCGATTCTATCGCGCGGCCATCTCTCCGTTGACGCCGCCTGCCTGTCGGTTCGTGCCCAGTTGTTCGGCCTACGCACTGGAAGCGCTCGAGCGGCACGGAACCCCGCGCGGCTGCTGGCTGACGCTGCGGCGGCTCTGCCGGTGCCATCCCCTTGGCGGGAAGGGGTTTGATCCGGTGCCTCGGGGACACCTGCGATGAGGCCGGAACTGCGCTTCGTCCTCGCCATCTTTCTGATGGTCGGCGTCCTGTTCGGAACCAACGTGCTTTTTCCGCCTCCCCCCGCCCCGGAGGCGCCGGTTCCCTCAGCCGTGGAGGGCGAGCCCGAACCGGCGGAGCCGACTGAGCCTGCGGTCTCGCCGAGCAGCGGGACCGCGACCGCGGCGCCGGATCCGCCGGTAGTGCCGGAGCGCCGGATCCGCGTCCGGGGGCCGCTCTACGAATTCGAGTTCAGCAACTACGGGGCACAACTCCATTCCGCGATGCTGCCGGGATTCAGATCGTTCGCGGACGACGACGGTCCCGTACAGCTTCTCCTGCGCAACGGGCCGGGCGCGCTGGGCAGCCGGGTCGCGGTCGCCGGAGACACCCTCGACTTCTCCGTGGTGCCGTTCGAAGTGTCTCCCGCGGAAGGACTTGCGCTGGTCGAGGGAGATGACCCGCAGGAGTTGAGCTTCACCTTCCGCAGTCCAGACGGGCGGACCGGTTTCGAGATTCACTACCGTTTCGATCCCGACTCGTACCTGATCGACGTCCGCGGGCGCGTGCTCGGGGTTGATCGGGGTCTTCTGCTCACCGACCTGGGCCAGGGACTGGCGTTCAACGAAGCGCGCCCCGCGGATGATGAACAGGCGCTGGCCTACGTGGTCAACCATACCCAGGACGGCATCCGGCAGCGGCCGCTCAGGAATTTCGAAGAGGATCGGGTCGAGGACGGTCCGCTGCTGTGGGTGGCGCTCAAGAGCAAGTATTTCCTGGCGGCCCTGCTGGCCGGGGAGGACCGGGAGACGGAGCGTTTCCTGGGCGGGGTGTTCGCGCGGCGCCCGGTCGACCTGTACGGCGGGGAAGAGCCGCGGGTATCGGTAACCGCGGCGCAGAGCCTCCTGCCCGACGATTCATTCGCCTACCGGGTCTACCTGGGGCCGCAGGACTTCACCCGGCTGAGGGCGATCGGCGGCGACCTGGAGGATGTAAACCCGGTCGGCTGGAGGTGGCTGCGGCCCGTCATCCAGCCGTTCGCAGCGATCATCACCACCATCCTCATCTACCTGCACAACCAGTTGGGCTGGGGCTATGGATGGGTGTTGATCCTGTTCGGGGTCATGATGCGCGTGGTGCTTTTTCCGCTGAACCAGAAGGCCATGCGCGCGCAGTTGAGGAACACCGCGGTCGCGCCCATGGTCAAGGAAATCCAGGCCAAGTACAAGAACGACCCGGAACGGCAGCAGAAGGAGATGATGAAGCTGTACAGGGAACACGGATTCAATCCGCTGGCCGGATGCGTTCCCATGCTCATCCCCTTCCCGGTGCTCATCACGCTCTTCTTCGTCTTCCAGAACACCATCGAGCTTCGCGGCGTCTCCTTCCTCTGGCTCCCCGATCTCTCCGCCCCGGATCCCCTTTACCTGCTTCCCGTCTTCCTGGGCGTATCCATGTTCCTGCTGCAGTGGGTGAGCATGCGTACGATGGATCAGGTGAACCCCCAGATGAAGATGATGCTGTGGTTCATGCCGATCTTCATGGTCTTCATCTTCTTCCAGTTGGCCTCGGGGCTGAACCTCTACTATGCGACGGCCAACATCGCCACGTTGCCCCAGCAGTACTGGATCGCGAGGGAGCGGCAGAAGGCGAAGAACAAGGCATCCTAGGCCGGAGGCGCTTGCCGGCCAGGCGTGGTACAGGGAGCAGGATTGACGGACACCATCGTTGCAGCGGCCACCCCGCCGGGGCCCGGCGCCCTCGCAGTGGTGCGCATCTCCGGGCCGGGCGCCTTTTCCCTCAGAAGCGCGCTTGCGCCGGATCTTCGTGCCCCCGGGCATCGGCGAGCGATGCTGGCGGGACTGCACGACCCGGAGTCCGGAGAGCTCCTGGACCGGGGAATCGTCACCAGCTATCCGGCGCCTGCCAGCTACACCGGAGAGGACATGGTGGAGATCTCCTGCCACGGCGGATATCTCATCCCGGGCCTCCTCGTGGAACACGCGCTCGAAGCAGGCGCCCGCATGGCGGAACCCGGAGAATTCACCCGGCGGGCCTACCTGAACGGGAAGATGGATCTGCTACAGGCGGAAGCCGTGTGCGATCTGGTGGGCGGGCGCAGCCGGGCGCTGCACCGGGTGGCCGTGCATCAGATGGAGCGTGGGCTGTCGGCCAGGATGACCGCGGCGCGCGAGTCCCTGGTCACGCTGGAGGCACTGCTCGTCCACCATCTGGACTTTCCGGATGAGGACGAGCCCCCAACGAGCCTCGAGTCAGTAGCCCGCGAGGCGCGGGAGGTGCGTCTGCGGCTGGAGGGCGTGCTGGCCACGGCACCGGAGGGGGAGCTGCTAAGGGAGGGCGCGCTGACCGTCCTGGCCGGACGCCCCAACTCCGGTAAGTCAAGTATTTTCAACGCGTTAGTGGGATACGAACGTGCCATCGTCACCGAAGTGCCGGGGACGACGCGAGACGCGCTTGAGGCAACCGTGTCCTTGAGTGGGTATCCATTCCGGCTTGTGGATACCGCCGGGCTCCGGGAAACCGGGGAGCGCGTCGAAGCACTGGGGATCGAGGTTGCCCGCCGCTATCTGGCGCGGGCGGACCTGGTGCTGTATTGCGCAGAAAAGGGCGAAGGGGTGTCCGAGGCGGATTCGGAGTTTCTGGGGGCATGTGATTGCCCGTTTCTGGTTCTGGAAACCAAGGCCGATCTGGCCCGGCGGGACAACGGCGCCACGCGCAAGTACGTGGACGCCGGCAAGAACGGGTATTCCGGATCGGAAGCCGGATCGGACCGGGTCGGCATTGCGAAAGCCGGCCAGCGGGGTCGCCCCCTCACGGCCGCTACCGGTCGAAGCGAAGCCCTGCCTCGGCGGATCGCCACCTCCGTGGTCACGGGGGAGGGACTGGAGGAGCTGGGCAGGGTCCTGCCGGGGATGGTCTTCGGAGGACTGGTCCAGGCAAACGCAGACACGCCGGTCGTGACCCGCAGGCGGCACCGACGCGCCCTCGAACGAGCGGTAGAGGAACTGAGTGCGTTTGAACGCGCCCTGGCGAACGGGATTCCGGCTGAAGTGGCCGCAACCCATCTGAGGCCGGCGGAGACGGCCCTGGAGGATATCCTTGGGATCGTTACCCTGGATGAGGTACTCGACCGGGTGTTCCGCGACTTCTGCATCGGCAAGTAGGGACGTCACGGAAGGCACGGCGAGAGACGACTGTACGGGCTTGTGCGAACTAGGTAAGTGATTGTGATAGTTGATGTTATAATACGTGTCAGGCCGCTCCGGCGGACGGTGCGGGAAGCGCGGATTGCAGATCGTGGATAGAACGTACGACGTCATTGTTGTAGGCGGAGGCCACGCGGGGGCGGAGGCAGCGGCGGCAGCCGCACGCCTCGGAATCCGGGTTCTGCTGATCACCCCGGACCTTGCGCGCATCGGTCAGATGAGCTGCAATCCCGCGATCGGAGGCATTGCGAAGGGCGTCGTTGCGCGCGAGGTCGACGCGCTCGGCGGGGTCATGGGACGGGCCACGGACGCGGCGCGCATTCACTTTCGCATGCTCAACCGCTCCAAGGGGCCGGCCGTGTGGGGTCCGCGCGCGCAGTGCGATCGGACCCTGTATTCGCTGGCGGTGCGGCGGGTGCTGGAAGAGCTGTCGACGCTGGACCTCTTTCAGGACATGGTTTCCGATCTCGTGCTTCGGGGCGACCGGATTGCCGGCGTGCGCACGCGCACCGGACTCGAGTTCAGTGCCCCGGCCGTGGTCATCACGACAGGGACATTTCTTCGGGGCCGCATTCATGTCGGCCTGGGGGCCGGGGTGGAGGGAGGGCGCGCCGGAGAAGAGGCCTCGGTCGAGCTGGCCTGTGCGCTCGAGGGTCGCCAGTTGGAGGTGGCGCGTTTCAAGACGGGTACGCCGCCCCGCATCGATGGCCGGTCCGTGGACTACGGCAAGCTGGAGGAGCAGCCGTCGGAGCCCGGGGTTCGCTTCTCGGCGTTTGTGCGCGAGGAGTTTCCGGGCCAGCGTCCCTGCTGGATTACGTGGACGGGGAAGGAACTCCGGGACATCGTGCAGGAAAACCTCGAGCGGAGCGCGCGGTTCGGTGGGTCCATCGCGGGCCGGGGGCCGCGGTACTGCCCGTCTATCGAAGACAAGATCGTCCGGTTTCCGGACGCACGGGGGCACCAGGTGTTTCTGGAGCCTGAGGGGTTGGACACGACCGAACTCTATGTGAACGGGTTGTCGACCTCCTTGCCTCCGGAAGTGCAACTCCGGTTCCTGCGGAGCCTGCCGGGATTGGAGCAGGTGCGCATGACCCGAAGCGGGTACGCGATCGAGTACGACTACTTCCTTCCTCATCAGCTGAGACACACGCTGGAGGTGAAATCGATAGACGGGCTCTTCTTCGCCGGGCAGATCAACGGCACGACCGGCTACGAAGAAGCCGCCGGGCAGGGGTTGGTGGCCGGTGCAAACGCCGGCCTGGCCGCCCTGGGGGAGGCACCCTTCATTCTGGAGCGCGACCAGGCGTACATTGGCGTGCTGATCGACGACCTTGTCACCAAGGGGGTTGATGAACCCTATCGACTCTTCACCTCGCGTGCGGAGTTTCGGCTGCTGCTCCGCCAGGACAACGCGCTCTCGCGCCTGGGACCGATCGCGCGCGCAAGGGGTCTGTTATCGCCCAGCCAGATCCGGGTGCTTGAAGAACGCCTGGAAACGGAAGGACGTCTGATCGAGTGGTTTCGATCGACGCGCCTGAAGCCCGAGCAGGTTAACGACGCTTTGGCGGAAGCGGGATCGAGCCCATTGCGCACTCCCGCACGAGCGGTGGAGTTGTTGAGAAGACCGGAGGTGAGTTCGGACGCGCTGATTCGGGCGGCAAATGCGTCGTTTGTTGACGAGGGTTGGGAGGAGGCGCTGCTGGCTGTCGAGGTCGACCTGAAGTACACGGGATATGTGCAGCGCGAGCGGGATCGAGCGGCCGCCCTTCGGGCGCGTGCGGCATTCCGCATCCCGCAGGACATCGTGTACGAAGGATTGGTGACGCTGTCGCACGAAGCCCGCGAAAAGCTCGATCAGGTACGACCGGCCACACTGGCGCAGGCCTCGAGGGTCTCGGGTGTCTCGCCGGCAGACCTTCAGAACCTCGTCATGGAGATCCGGAAGCAGGGGGGCGTCGCTCCAGAACGTTTCACGGGAAACATGACGGTGAAACAACATCGTGGAACGGACCGTGTTTCACGGGAAACATGACGGTGAAACACGGCGCATCTCGGGAGTTCGACATCGGGTTCCTGGTGGGGGTCCTCGTTGGAGAGGGACATTTCGGTGGAGATGGGCGGCAGCCGCACGTCACGCTCCGCATGCACACCGACCACAAGGCGCTCTTCGACTGGATCATGGAGCATTTCCCCGGTGGGAAGCTGTACGGTCCCTACCGGCACGGCGGACGGCAGTACTACCAGTGGATGGCGCGCGGATCCTTCCTGCGGGAACACCTGGTTCCCTTGCTGGACCGGTATCTGGACGAGAAGCTGGATGCAAAGGCCGCCCACCGCTTCCAGGCGATGAAGGCGCGGTACTTCCCTGATTCGGATGCCGCCGCGGGCTAGGAGCACTGCCCGGCGCGGACCGGGGACAGCGGGCAGCAAGCCATGTCAGGATGACCCGCAATCGGGCGCAAAACTCCCATGCCGGCGACGCACATCCACCTTTTCCGCAAACCGGGGGTCAGGTAGCTTTCGAGTGCGACCTCTTCCCCCGAATCCCGAGTCCGACCCAGGAATCCTGCCCTTGTTGTGGAAAAACCTCGCCCCGGAAAGAGCTGACCACGGCTAGCCATGTCCAGAGTCATTACCATCGCCAACCAGAAGGGGGGCGTAGGCAAGACCACGACTGCGATCAACCTGGGAGCTGCGTTGGCAGTGGCTGAACAGCGCACGCTGGTCATCGACATGGATCCACAGGCCAATGCGAGCAGCGGATTGGGCCTCTGGGGCCATGATCAGGTCTCCGGCATGTACGACGTCATGATCGGGGGGCGCTCGATCGAGGAATCAAGGGTTCGTCAGCTTCACTTCCCCTATCTGGACATGGTAGGCACCACGCGCGACCTCGCCGGCGCGGAGATCGAACTGGTAGGTTTAGAGGCCCGCGAATCCGTTCTGCGTGCGGCACTTGAGCCCATTCGCGAGGATTACGACTACATTCTCGTGGACTGTCCCCCCTCGCTGGGACTCCTGACGCTCAACACGCTCACGGCGGCCGACTCCGTGCTCATCCCGATTCAGTGCGAGTTCTACGCGCTGGAAGGTCTCAGCCAGCTTCTCAACACGGTGCGGATCGTACAGCGGGGACTGAACACGGGCCTGGAGATCGAGGGCGTACTCCTGACGATGTTCGACAAGCGGCTCAACCTCTCGAAACAGGTCGCGCGGGAAGCCCGCGAGTACTTTGGGGACAAGGTCTTCACCAACGCGATTCCCAGGAACGTTCGGCTTGCCGAGGCACCGAGCTTCGGCAAGCCCATCATCGTATACGACGTCCTGTCGGCGGGGGCTCGCTACTACCTCCGCCTTGCGAGGGAAGTAATTCAGCGAACGCAGCACAGGATTACCAGGTCGAGGGCCCGAGCAGCTTCATGAGCGTCGCTCCGAACACTCGACTCGGGCGGGGCCTGGGCGCCCTGCTAGGCGATCATCTCGATCGGCCCGTGGAAGGCGAAGTCGCACGCCTGCTCCTGGATTCCGTGGGTCCCAATCCCTTCCAGCCTCGTCGTGAGTTCAAGGAGGAGGAAATCCGGGAACTCGCGGCGTCCATCAGCGCCAACGGACTGCTTCAGCCCGTTCTCGTCAGATCCGCGCCGGAACCGGAGCATTGGGAACTGGTGGCGGGAGAGCGCCGACTGCGAGCCGTCACGAGGCTCGGCTGGAGCGACGTGCCGGCAATCGTCCGCGAGGTGGATGATGAAACCATGCTTGTGCTGGCGCTTGTAGAGAACCTCCAGCGCCGCAATCTCGGCGCGCTGGAGGAGGCCGAGGGCTACAAGGTGCTTGTGGAGAAGTTCAAGCGCACACAGGAGGACATTGCGCTGGCTGTCGGGAAGAGCCGGGCCACGGTAACCAACATCCTCCGCCTTCTGAAGCTCCCCGTCGAAGTCCGGCAGTTGCTGGGGGAAGAGAAGCTCACGCCGGGACACGGGCGAGCGCTCCTCGCCGTCGACGACCAGGAATGGGCCGCCGAGTTGGCTCGAATGGTGGTCGAAGGCGGTTGGTCCGTCCGCAGGCTGGAGGAGACCGTGCGCACGAACCCGACGCGTCCGCCTGGCAACGAGGACGCGCCGGACCACCGCAAACGCCGGGCTCGGCAGTCGAGAGCACTGGATCCGGTGCTGCGCGCGTTGCAGGAAGAGTTGCGCGCCGCGCTCGGCACACGAGTCGTAGTTCGAAGGCAGCGAGGGAGCAAGGGGCGCATTGAGATCCCCTTTCACGATGATCGGGATCTCGAACGTGTCTTCGCGCTGGTGTCGGGTCGGGAGGCCGCGGATGTTCTGGAATAGAAAGTCTCGAAACCGTCGGGCTCTAACGGTCATGTTGCTCGCCGACGACTCGGCGGATGCCCAGAGCTATGAATTGACCGCGACCCACGCTGTACTGGTTTCGCTCGGGCTGATTGGACTGCTTTCCGCGGGCTACGCGGCCGGCGTTGCGGTGACCACGCATCGCGTGGACATCATGTCGGACTCGCTGGCAGCCCAGGCGGAAGGGCTTCGGGAGCTGGGCGCGCACATCGACACGGTGGAAGCACGCTACCGGCGGATTGCGGAACTCTTTGGAGCCCGCCCAACCGCGCTCTCGGACCTGTGGCTTCCGCCGACAAGGAACGCGGCAAACGCCGGTCGGTCGCTCGTGGACGAAGCCAGGCCCACCAGCTGGCCGCTCACGGAAAGAGGCTTTGTGACCCAGACCCTGATGGAAGGCATGGTAGGGGAACATCCAGGCCTGGACATCGCTGTTCCCACTGGCTCCTACATCCGCGCGGCGGGCGCAGCCGTCGTAGCCGAAGCGGGAGAAGATCCGCTCTACGGGCGGTTTGTACGCCTTGACCACGGCGACGGATACACCAGCTTATATGCCCATGCTTCCATGACGTTTGTGGAAGGCGGAGACCTGGTGCGCCAGAACGAGGTCATTGCATTGAGTGGATCAACGGGCCGGTCGACGGCTCCGCACCTTCACTTCGAAGTCCTTCGAAACAACGAACCCGTCGATCCGTTGACGATCCTTGTGCGACCTTGATGGTTGCCGGAACCCGCTTCCATTGACTCCACCCAAACTTCCAGTAAGGGAAACACCAGGATGAGCAAACAGCGCCCGACGTCACCCCCCGCGTCCCCGGACAACACGATTTCGATCATCGGACCCGGGATGACCGTAGTCGGAAACTGCAAGACCGAGGGGACGATTCGCATCGAAGGCAGGATCGAGGGGGGAGTGGAGGCCGGAAAAGCCGTTGTCGTCGGCAGGAACGGAACGGTTGTCGGCGACATCTCCACCCAGGACGCGGTGATCTCGGGGCGACTCAAGGGGAGCCTGAAGATTGCTTCGCGGCTCGAGCTCCAATCGTCCTGTGATGTCGACGGCGATATCGACACCCGCCGGATCGTGCTCGAGGAGGGCGCCACCGTCAACGGGACCGTCAAGATGGGGAGCCGAGGAGCCAAACCACCCTCTCCCCGGAAGTAGCCATTGGGCGGCGGGATGCCGATGACTTCGGTATCCGTCGGGTAGTGTCCACACTTTGCCACAGAGTGTGGACAATCTCTCAAGTCCATACAAGCCATAGTTTTGCGGTTCCCTCTGATCTCCACTCGGAGCGTGTTGTCCACGCGACTGCTGTTTTTCCACGATCCTGCGGGGACCCGTTGAAACCGCACCTGCTCGTCGCGGGCGTTCGTGCGCATGACCCCATCAGGAAGGGGGCCGGGACATGAAGCTGGAATCGCTCGTCGAGTATGTCGACGGCTACCTGCAGGTGCCGGGTTTCCCCGACTATCCCAACGCCTACAATGGCCTTCAGGTCGAAGGGACGGCGGAAGTACGCAGCATCTGTGCCGCGGTGGATGCCAGTGAAGCCGCCATAAACGCCGCTGCCGTGCGCGGAAGCGACCTCCTGCTCGTGCATCACGGGCTCTTCTGGGATGGGGCGGCTCCCGTTACCGGCAGGCGTTTCCGGAAGCTGTCCGCCCTGCTGCGCAACGAGGTGGGTCTCTACTCGGCTCATCTGCCCCTGGACGCACATCCCGAGGTCGGCAACTGTGCCTTGCTCGCACGCGCGCTGAGCATCGAAGTCGAGAAGGGATTCGGCTCTTACCAGGGCGTTGATGTGGGGTGGATCGGGACGACCTCGGAGACCCGTCAATCCCTGCGGGATCGGGTGGCAGAATCTCTGGAAGCCCCAGTCCGACTTATAGATGGAGGATCTGATCACATCCACCGCGTCGCGGTAGTGACGGGAGCGGGCGGATCCATGATCGCCGAAGCGGCGGCGTCGGGCGCCGATGCGCTCGTCACGGGTGAAGGCGCTCATCATACGTACTTCGATGCGATGGAATGCGGGATCAACGTGTACTATGCGGGCCACTACGCCACCGAGACCCTCGGGGTGCGCGCCCTCGCCGCCCATCTGGAGGCCCGCTTCGGCATTCCTTGGGAGTTTCTCGACTTTCCCACAGGATTGTAGACAACCGTCTGAAGCCGTTCTGCGCCGGCCAGGCCATGCCGGCGAGTCACCCTGGACCAGGAGCCGAGAAACCGATGACGGAGAAGCGGGGAGGATCATGAAATGCCCGCAGTGCGGCTCGGATGCCGCCGGCAGGTTCTGTGCGGAATGCGGCGCGGCGATCCGACCGCCGGAATGCCCTTCCTGCGGTGAGGCCGCCCAGGCTGGAGCGTCGTTCTGCATCCTATGCGGCACACCCCTCCGGCGCCGGCGGCCGAAAGCCGCGGCCGCGGGCGGCAGGAGGGTGCTTTGGGCCACCGGCGTGTTCGCCGGCGTGCTGATCATCGGCGCCGGGTACTGGGCGCTGGCACGGGATGAGCCGGAGGAGGCGCCGCGCCCCAACCCCGCGGCGGGCTTGATGCCCGCTGCCGGGACGCCTCCGGATCTGAGCTCCATGACGCCGCGAGAGGCGGCCGATCGGCTGTACGATCGAATCATGCGGGCGGCGTCAGCCGGGGACACCGCCGAGGCGCTGGCGTTTCTGCCGATGGCGCTTGACGCCTACGGCCTGGTAGTTCCCCTGGATGAGGACGGCCACTACCACGTGTCCCTGCTGCATTCTCTGGACGGGGACTACCAGATCGCCCGGGACGTGGCCGAAAGGGCGCTGGCCGACGCACCCAGCCACCTGCTCCTCCTCGGCGCGGCGGCGCGGGCGGCCTCCGAACTCGGCGATAGTGACGGAGCCAACGCCTATTACGCCCGATTCATGGAGGCGTGGGAAAGCGAACGGGCGCGCGGGCTCGAGGAGTACTCCATGCACGCCATCCCACTCGCGGAGATGAGGGAGGCGGCAGAGGCTCGGGCCGGTGGATAGTTCCGAAGGACGTCGGCCGGCACCGCAGCCGGCCAGGGGCGTCAGCCCCCCGTGATCGAGTCCCCTCTTGCGCTCGTCGCCACCATTGCGGGCGTCGTGGTGCTGGCGCTCTGGCTGGAGCGGCGCCGGGTGCCCGGGCTCTGGAAGCTGGGAGCCACCCTGCTCGCCATCGCCATTGGCGGGGTTCTCTCCAACACGGGGCTCGTGCCTGCGGCGTCGCCCATCTACCAGGCGATCACCGGCGCCGTAACCGATCTGGCCATCGTGTGGCTGCTTCTGGCGGTCAACCTGGCCGACCTGCGGAAGGCCGGCGGGGCCATGCTGGTCGCGTTCGGCATCGCGGTGGCGGGCACGGCCCTCGGGGCGTTCGCGGGGGCGTTCCTGTTCGGGAATGCCGTCGGCGACGAGACGTGGAAGCTGGCGGGAGCGCTCACGGGGACCTATTCGGGAGGATCGCTGAACTTCACCGCGGTCAGCCGGGCGGTCGACATGTCCGACGCGCTCTTCGTGGGCGCCACCGCCGCGGACAACGTCGTCACCGGTCTCTGGCTGGCGGCATGCGTGGTGCTGCCCCGATGGATCGGGCGCTACTACCCGGCACCGGCTTCATCGGAAGCGGTCACACCGGGTTCGGCGACAGACCATTCCTCGCAGGACTCGAGCCCCGACGACGACGAATCCGCGCATCCGCTCTTCGCCGACGCATCGGTGTCCACCCATCAGGTGGCCATCCTGGTCGCGGCAGGATTCGCGATCGTGATCGCGTCCCGGGCCGTCGCGGCCATCACTCCCGGAATCAATCCGGTACTCTGGCTCACGACGCTGGCCCTTGTTGCGGGCCACGTCATGCCATCCGGAGCGAAACGGGGCGCGCTCCAGCTCGGCAACCTCGCGCTGCTGTTCTTTTTTGTGGTGATCGGCATCTACTCGCGGATCGCGGAAGTGCTCGCGGTGGGCGTCCAGGTGCTCTTCTACGCCTTCTTCGTCGTCGCCGTCCACGGAGTGCTGCTCTTCCTGGCGGGCCGCTTCCTGCGCGTGGACATCGGCACGCTGTGCGTAGCTTCCCAGGCATCCGTGGGAGGACCCGGTAGCGCACTCGCGGTAGCGGTGGCGGGGGGATGGCGATCCCTCATTCTGCCGGGCATTCTGGTGGGTCTCCTCGGCTACGCGCTGGGTACGTACGCAGGGATGGGCATCGCGGGGGCGCTACGGGGATTCGGCTTCTAACGGCCGATCGAATGCCGGGGGGGAGTCTGTCGACGGGTGCCGGAGCATGCCCCGCACCGGCGTGCTCCGTTGCCGTAGAAAGCGTCGGGGTTTTATCATTCCAAGCTACGCACCGGGACGCGCAAATCGTGCCGAAACCCGGGATGGAGACCCTTCGCGGCCCGCATTTGCCGGCGGGCCCTGACCAGCCAGAATTGCGATCCCCGGGGGGCCGATCCGGGTCCGGCTCAAGGGAACGAGCGACGGAGAACTCGAGGTTGAGCCAGCCCCTCAAAGCCTGGAAGGGATACGCGCCGGCGCGGAAGGACACGGGCACCGTCACGCCCAAGGGCACTTCACGCATACGCGCCCACGAGGGCCTCGCCACCATATCCCCGAACGAGCGCAAGCCGTCCTGGCTCAAGGTGCGTTCTCCCGGGGGCCCGAACTATCTGCGGCTGAAGCGCCTCATGCGCAGCCGGGCGCTTCACACCGTGTGCGAAGAGGCGGGCTGCCCCAACATCGGCGAGTGCTGGGAGGCCGGTACCGCCACCTTCATGATCCTCGGCGATGTCTGCACGCGCGCGTGCAAGTACTGCGCGGTCGCCCACGGACTGCCGACCGTGCTGGACCGGGACGAACCCCGGCGCGTCGCGGATACCGTGGCCGCCATGGACCTCGAGCACGTCGTGATCACCAGCGTGAATCGCGACGAGCTGCCGGACGGCGGCGCCGCGATCTATGCCGAGACCGTACGCAGAATTACCGACCGGCTGCCGGAATGCTCGGTCGAGGTGCTGATTCCGGACTTCAAGGGCGACGAAGACGCCCTGGCGACGGTCCTGGGCGCCGGGCCGGCGATTCTCGGGCACAACCTCGAGACGGTCGAGCGGCTCCACCCCGAGGTACGCCCGGGAGGCCGCTACTGGCGCTCGATCTCCTTTCTCGGAGCCTCCAAGCGCCTGGCGCCGCGCATCCTGACCAAGACGGGCATCATCCTGGGGATGGGGGAGCGCGCATCCGAGATCCGGCAGGCGATGAGCGACCTTCGCAAGGCCGGCGTCGACATTCTCACCCTGGGCCAGTATCTCCGTCCGTCCCTGCAGCACATTCCCGTGGCCCGCTGGGTGACGCCCGGGGAATTCGATGACTGGAAGCGGATCGGCGAGGAGGAATTCGGCTTCCGCCACGTGGAGTCGGGTCCGCTGGTCCGCTCCAGCTATCATGCGAAGGATCAGGCCCGCCAGGTATCCGCCGGCGCGGCGGGTTCGATTCGGCACGTGCTGGAGACCGACCTGCCCGCGCCCGCGGAGGTGCCCGGGCTCCGGCTCGTCCAGATCGAGGCGCGCCGTACTTCGACAGCGGAAGCGGATGGAAGGGGGGTGGCACATGCCTGACAGCGCCGTGCGGGACGCATCCACATCCGCCGCTCCAGCCGTCATTGAAGGCTTTCCGGCCGAACAGGTGCTGGGCTTCCTGCGGGAGATGCTTGTATACCGGCGGTTCGAGCAGAAGGCGGAGGAAGCCTACGCGATCGGCAAGATCGGCGGCTTCTGCCACCTGCATACCGGCCAGGAAGGGGTTGCCCTGGGCTTCGTCGGACCGCTTCGCCCCGACGACTACGCCATCTCCGCCTACCGCGAACACACGTTGGCGCTTGCCAAGGGCATCTCCGCGCGCGCGGCCATGGCCGAACTCTATGGGCGGGCCGGCGGGTGCTCCGGCGGCAAGGGCGGCTCGATGCACCTGTTCTCCGCGAAGCACAACTTCATGGGTGGATGGGGCATCGTAGGTGGCCAGATCCCCCTGGCGACCGGCTTCGCCTGGGCGAGCCGCTACCGCGGCGAAGACCGCGTCTGCGTCTGCTTCCTGGGGGACGCGGCCGTCAACCAGGGCTCATTCCACGAGTCGCTCAACATGGCGGCCATCTGGAAGCTGCCGGTCATTTACGTCGTCGAGAACAACGGGTACGGCATGGGGACGGCCTTCAACCGCGTGACCACGACGCCCATGGTCGAGAAATCGCGGGCGCACGGGATTCCCGCGCACTACGTGGATGGCCAGGACGTGCTTGCGGTCTGGCGACTGATGGAAGATCTGCTGGACCGCGTGCGCGACGGTGCCGGACCCCAGTTCGTGGATGCCGAGACGTATCGCTTCAAGGGCCATTCGATGTCCGATCCGGTCTCGGGAACCTACCGCAGCAAGGAAGAGGTCGAGTCGCGGGTTCGCGAAGACGACCCCATCGCCCATCTGCGCGACCTGCTGATCCAGAGCGGGCATCTCACCCGGGAGAGCCTGGAGCGGATGGACGAAGAGGTGCGCGAGCTGGTCGAGGACGCCGCCGACTTCGCCGACCGCTCGCCGCTCCCCCCCGAGGACAGCCTCCACGAATTCGTCTACAGCGACATGGACGTGCACGGTAGGCTCTTCTTCGATGGGCGGGGAGGCTGAGATGGCGGTCATGACCTACCGGGACGCCCTCAACGAGGCGCTCGCGGAAGAGATGGAACGCGACGACTCGGTTTTTCTCATGGGTGAGGAAGTGGCGGAGTACGATGGCGCCTACAAGGTGTCCCGGGGCCTGCTCGATCGCTTCGGCGACGCGCGGGTGGTGGACACGCCGATCAGCGAACTCGGCTTCGCCGGGCTGGGCGTGGGCGCGGCGATGGCCGGGCTCCGGCCGGTCATCGAGTTCATGACCTTCAACTTCGCGTTCCTCGCTCTCGACCAGGTCATCAACAACGCCGCCAAAACCCACTACATGACGAACGGGCAACTGCACGTGCCCATCGTCTTTCGCGGACCGAACGGGTCGGCCCTGCAGCTCGCGGCGCAGCACTCGCAGGCGTGCGAGACGTACTATGTCCACGCCCCCGGGGTCAAGCTGGTGAATCCCGCTACGCCGGCGGATGCGAAGGGGCTGCTCAAGGCCGCGATTCGCGACGACGATCCGGTGGTGGTGATGGAATCCGAGCTGCTCTACAACGCGCGCGGCGACGTTCCCGAAGGCGAGCACGTCGTGCCGCTGGGCGTAGCCGATGTGAAGGCGGAGGGTACGGACGTCACCATCATCTCGCACGGACAGATGGTCCATGTGGCGCTTCAGGCGGCGCGCACGCTGGAGAAGGAGGACGTCTCGGCCGAGGTGCTCGACCTGCGCTCCCTCCGTCCCCTCGACATGGAGGCGATTCTCGGCTCCGTGCACAAGACCAATCGCGCCGTCTACGTGGAGGAATGCTGGCCGTTCACGGGCATCGGCGCGCAGATCGTCGCGCTGATTCAGGAGGAGGGCTTCGACGATCTGGACGCGCCGGTGCAGCGAATCACCCAGGCGGACGTGCCCATGCCCTACGCCAGGAATCTGGAGAAGCAGTCGAAACCCGACGCGGCTCGAGTCGTGGATGCGTGCAGGAAGGTTCTCTACCGCAACTGACCCTGGCCGCGCCATCCGACGCGACGTAACCGTCGATCCGACCACCCGAGGCTAGTCGATGGCCACCAAAGTGCACATGGAAGCCCTCTCGCCCACCATGGAGGAGGGGCAGGTCGTCAAGTGGCTCAAGGCGGAGGGCGACCAGGTCGAGGCCGGCGACCTGCTGGCCGAAATCGAGACCGACAAGGCGACCATGGAGCTCGTCGCGCGCGGCGACGGCGTGTTGCGCGCCATCCTGCTGAGCGAGGGACAGGCGGCGCCCGTGGGAGACGTGATCGCGGTGATCGCGGCCACGGACGAAGACGTGTCGGCGCTGGTGGCGGCCGCTGCGCCGGCCTCGACCGCATCGCTGGCCACCGAGGTGGAGGAAGAGCCGGCTCGGACGGCAGCGCCAACGGCGACGCCTCCCTCCCCCGCGGTGCCTGCCACAACGCCTCCTCCGATCACTCCGCCCCCCGCGCCGCAGCCCACACCTCCCGCCGTCCGGCCGGACACCTCGGCCGCCCCTGCCGCGGAGGTCCGCCAGGACGGCGGGCGACTGAGGGCGTCACCCGTCGCCCGCCGCCTGGCGCGCGAGGCAGGCCTCCGTCTGGAAACAGTCGTGGGATCCGGGCCGCGAGGCAGAATCGTCAAGCGCGACATCGAGGCCGCCCTGGCCGCCGCAACGGCGACGGTTTCCGCGCCCATGCCGGATGTCCCGGGCGAGGACTTCGTGGACGTTCCGCTCACCCAGATCCGCAAGACGATCGCGCGCCGGCTGGTCGAGTCCCTGGGGCCGGTACCGCACTTCTTCCTCACGGCCGATGCCGACATGGCCCGGGCGACCGAGCTGCGCCAGCAGTTCAACGAGCTCGAACTGGGCGCGCGCATCTCCTTCAACGACATCGTCATCAAGGCGACGGCGCTCGGGCTGGCCCGCCATCCCGAGTGCAACGCCTGGTGGGGCGGCGACCATGTGCGCCGGCACAACCGCGTCCACATCGGCGTCGCGGTGGCCATCGACGACGGGCTCATTACTCCGGTGGTGCGCGATGCGCACGCGCGCCCGATCGCGGATATCTCCAACGAGGTGAAGGAGCTGGCGTCGCTGGCCCGGGCGAAGCGCCTGAAGCCCGATCAGTATACGGGCTCCACCTTCTCGATCTCGAACCTGGGGATGTTCGGCATCGAACAGTTCACCGGGGTCATCAACCCGCCCGAGGCCGGAATCCTGGCGGTGGGCGCGGTCGAGGAGCGGCCGGTGGCGCTCGATGGCCGGGTCACCGTCCGGCCCCGCATGCGCATGACCATGAGCTGCGACCACCGCATCATCGACGGGGCCCAGGGAGCTCGCTTCCTGGCGACGCTGAAGGACATCCTGGAGAAGCCGCTGAGCGTACTGCTCTAGGTCCTCCTCAGCCTGTCGAAGAACTTCGCCCGCGCCTTCGCGACCTTGGGCGCCACCACGGCGCGACAATATCCCTGGCTCGGATTGCGCGCAAAGTAGTTGCGGTGATAGGCCTCGGCGGGGAAGAACCGGCCCGTCGGAACCAGTTCGGTCACGATCGGAGAACGCCACAGTCCCTGATCCTCGAGCTCTGCGATCACCTCCCGCGCCATGGCCTCCTGCTCCGGCGAATGATGGAAGATGGCCGAGCGGTACTGGGTGCCCACGTCGGCTCCCTGGCGGTTCAGGGTCGTCGGGTCGTGAATCGTAAAGAAGACCTCGAGCAGCTCCCGGAACGTGATCTCATCCGGGGAAAACACGACGCGGACCACTTCGGCATGCCCGGTGGCGCCGGTGCAGACCTGTTGGTAGGTCGGGTCCTGCACATGACCGCCGGCGTATCCCGAGTCCACCCGCTGCACGCCGCGCAACTCCAGGTACACCGCCTCCAGGCACCAGAAACATCCCCCGCCCAGGGTGGCGGTCTCAAGACCTTTCTCGCTCATCTCGACCCGTCTCCTCCTTCAAGAGCCGCCCGCATGCAGCTATTATTCGCGGCACTCGTTCCCCTCCCCGGCCGCGTGATCGCGGACGGATCCCTCCAGGAGAGGTTGCCGTGCTGCCGGAAGCCGTGAAAATGACCGCAGGCCGTCAGCGCTACAAGGGCATTCGCAGGCGGGGAGGATTGTGGATCCGCCAATGGCGGCGGCGCGCGCCGGGCCCGACCTCGGCGAGCATCGTCGTTCTGGCGCTCTGGCTGGTTGGCTGCGCCAGTGAGCCGCAGGCCCCGGGTGGCGGCGGAACCATTGGGGCAACCGCGACCGCCGCATCCAGCCCCGGAGCTGGCCGGAACCACCCCCGCCATCTCGACAAGCCCTACGTCGTCGTGGTCTCGTTCGACGGTTTTCGGCATGACTACATGGAGAGGTTCGACACGCCCAACTTCGACCGCATGGCGGCCCAGGGCGCGCGCGCCGATGGGCTCATCCCGGTCTTCCCGTCGCTGACCTTCCCCGCGCACTACTCCATCGCGACTGGGCTCTACCCGGGAACTCACGGGCTCGTAGCGAACACCTTCTACGACCGGGAGTTCGACCGCTTCTACTCCCTCTCCGACCGCGAGACCGTGGAGGACGGCCAGTGGTACGGGGGCGAGCCCATCTGGGTGACCGCCGAGAAACAGGGGATGGTGAGCGCCGCGTTCTACTTCGTGGGCACCGAGGCCGACGTCCAGGGCATCCGGCCCAGCCGCTGGAAGCGGTTCGATCCCATCGTGCCCAACGAAGTGCGCGTCGACACCGTCCTGACCTGGCTGAGTCTCCCCGACGAGGAGCGACCCCACCTCGTTTCCCTGTATTTTGCCGAAACCGACTATGCCGGACACCGATTCGGTCCCGGCGAGGGGCCGGAACTGGCCCAGGCGGTCGCGCAGGTCGACCAGGCCCTCGGACGCCTTTTGGACGGCCTGGATGAGCTCCCGCACGGCGACCAGGTCTTCGTCATTCTGGTCTCCGACCACGGGATGAGCGACGTTCGGCCCGAAGGGCACTACGCGCTCGAGGAAATCGCCGACCTGTCCGGGGCTCGACTGACGTCCGGCGGGACCGTGGGCATCCTCTTCGTGGAGGGAGGCGAGGAGCGCATCGAGGAGCTGCGCACACAACTCGACGAGGGGATGCCGAACGCAGAGGTCTACCGCAGCCATGAGGCTCCAGCGCGACTTCATCTGAACGGCCATCCCCGCTTCGGCGATCTGGTCGTGGTGCCGCAGGAGGGGTACACGATCGGCATCGGCCCGCGCCGGGGAAGCAGTCGGGGTATGCACGGATGGGACCCCTCGTATTCGTCCATGCACGGCATCTTTCTCGTGAAGGGACCGGGAATCGAGCCGGCTACCCGGCTTCCCGGAATCGAGAGCGTGGACATCTATCCCTTCATCGCGCGCGTGCTGGAGCTCGAGCCTGCCGAGGGGATCGAAGGTGATCCCGGCGCCCTGGCGGCGCTGGCACGGCGGTAAGGTTGACACGCTTCGCGGGATCGCTTTACCTTTCGCTTCTTGTTGCGGGGTGGAGCAGTCTGGTAGCTCGTCGGGCTCATAACCCGAAGGTCGCGGGTTCGAATCCCGCCCCCGCTACTTGGAAGCGCCGCCAAAATGGCGGCGTTTTTCCACGTAGCAGGACAGTTTGACGAGACACAACACAGGAAACCGAGGCGGGAATCATGCCGCAAGCGACCGAAACCCGACGACCGTGGCCTTTCCGGAGGTCGGGCCGCGTGCGGGCGCTTCGCTGGTTTGCGTCCGATACGTGGTCGAGCCCGCGCGGGCGGGGAGGCGGGACTCGCCGGTAGCCCCCGGCGAACTCCCGACCCAGCCGCCCGCACCGAAAGGTTCGGGCGTTTTTTTGGCCAGGTAGCTCAGTTGGTAGAGCACGCGACTGAAAATCGCGGTGTCGGCGGTTCGATTCCGCCCCTGGCCATCTACCGGCTCACCGGCCGGAGGATGGCCGGTCGTGTGCGCGGGGGTCCGTAGCTCAACTGGTAGAGCACCGGTCTCCAAAACCGGGGGTTGGGGGTTCGAGTCCCTCCGGGCCTGTACAACTGGGGGGAGAGCCCTCATCGTCTAACGGCTAGGACACCACTCTTTCAAGGTGGCGGTCGGGGTTCGATTCCCCGTGAGGGCGTTTGGAAGGACGCGCGAAGAGCGCGGAGCAGGGGCTGTAGCTCAGTTGGTTAGAGTGCCGGTCTGTCACACCGGAGGCCGCGGGTTCGAGTCCCGTCAGCCCCGCTGCTTGTTTCTTGACAAATCGGGTCATCGGCGAAGGATCGGGGCCGTAGCTCAGTTGGGAGAGCGCCTGAATGGCATTCAGGAGGTCAGGGGTTCGATTCCCCTCGGCTCCATCGGGCCGCCTTGTCCGTGAAGGCGAGCACGCTCGGATGGCGGAATTGGTAGACGCGCAGGATTCAGGATCCTGTGGGGGTTAACCCCGTGAGGGTTCGAGTCCCTCTCCGAGCATGGCAGGTCCCGGTGCGGGTACCGTCGTCGGATGCCGGCGCCCACCGTGGTTTGGTGCAGGACATTTGCCCACGTGCTGGAATTGGTAGACAGGCTGGTTTGAGGGACCAGTGTCGGAAACGGCGTACAGGTTCGAGTCCTGTCGTGGGCATTCGGAGGTGGCCACAACGGCTGGCCGCTTCGGTGGAAGGCGGCAGGAAACCAGCGCCCGTAGCTCAATTGGACAGAGCGCTTGACTACGGATCAAGAGGTTGGGGGTTCGAGTCCTCCCGGGCGTATTTCCCTTCGGGGATGTCAAGGCCAGGATGGTTCCGGCCTGGGGGCGCGTAGCTCAGCTGGTTAGAGCGCTACGTTGACATCGTAGAGGTCAGAGGTTCGAGTCCTCTCGCGCCCATCGGTTGATACGATTCCGTGAAAGCGATTGCGCAGGGGGGCCGTAGCTCAGTTGGGAGAGCGCAGCGTTCGCAACGCTGAGGTCAGGGGTTCGATTCCCCTCGGCTCCATTCCTGGTTGGCCGGCGACGGTCGGCATGGCCGCCACCATAGCTCAGCTGGTAGAGCACGTCACTCGTAATGACGGGGTCGTCGGTTCGAATCCGACTGGTGGCTTGCGGCTTGCCAGCCTGGGCGGTGAGTGCTCAAATTGGTGGTTGAATGCCCCGTGGTGTAACTGGCAACACGTCTGACTCTGGATCAGAAGAGTCCTGGTTCGATCCCAGGCGGGGCAATTTTCGGAGGGGTGGCCGAGTGGCTTAAGGCGGCGCCCTGCTAAGGCGTTGACCCGAGAGGGTCTCGTGGGTTCGAATCCCACCCCCTCCGCTCGCGAGCAGGGCTCGCGCCGGAGGGGGTGGGCGTTCGAAGCCAGGGTTGAGGCTGCGGGCCTCGCCCTCGCCTCACCTTCGGCGCCGCTGTCGCGGCGCCTCGGTTGCGAATCCCACCCCGTGGGTCACAACGGGCGCGGGGGCGGCCGCTCGTCCAGCTTGGGCGGCATCGCACCGTCGCGCTGGCACGCTTTTCTCCTGAGGTGGTTTCGCAAACGGTCGACGGATTGCGGCCATGTATGTTCGGACGGGTGGCCGAGTGGCTTAAGGCGCACGATTGGAAATCGTGTGGGCTAACGCCCACGTGGGTTCGAATCCCACCCCGTCCGCTCGCGGGCGAAGCCCGCCATCGGACGGCGTGGGCTTCGAACCCAGGGTTGAGCCTCCGGTGCTTTGCATCCTCGGCTCACCTTCGGCGCCGCTGTCGCGGCGCCTCGGTTGCGAATCCCACCCCGTCCGCTCACGGGCGAAGCCTGACGCGGGCCTCGGTTGCGAATCCCGTCCGGTCGTGGCGGCGGGGCCGTCTCGGGGGCGGGCACCTTGCTGGGAGCGGGAAGGGCCGCCAATTGTGTGCATCGCCGCCTGTTGGCGGCAACGACTTTCGGGGCGTGGCTCAGTCCGGTAGAGCGCTGCGTTCGGGTCGCAGAGGTCCCCGGTTCAAATCCGGGCGCCCCGATTTTGACAGCAGGTTGGGAGGTTTCCGTCCTCAAGCCGATCGGCCCGGTTTCGTCCGGAGGCGTAGTCTAATTGGTAAGGCACCGCACTCGAAATGCGGCGGGCGAAAGCCCTTGGGGGTTCGAGTCCCCCCGCCTCCGCTCCCATTCCGGTGTCCGATCCCCGAGCCCCCGGCCGGGTCCGGCACTATCGTTGATCTCGTGTTCCTGGGTGGCGCTCATACCGGTCGCCGTTCGCTAGCGGAAATCTGATCGACGGGAGGCTCACCATGCTCGGGGTCCACTTCCTCAACCTCCCCCTGGCGGGCGCGCCGTTCGGAACCGCGCTCGAGTTGTGCCTGGTGCTCGCGCTGGTGGCCTGGCTTCTGTCCGTGATCACCCGCGAGGTCTCCTGGATTGACCGGCTCTGGTCCATCTGTCCCCCGGTCTATTGCCTGATCGTCGCCGCCTCGGTGGGTTTCGCTGCCCCCCGCGTGATGCTGATGGCAGCGCTCGTGGTCGCATGGGGCAGCCGCCTGACGTACAACTTCGCCCGCAAGGGCGGGTACCGGCCGGGCGGCGAGGACTATCGCTGGGCGCACGTCCGCAAGCAGTACGGCCCGGTGGGCTTCCAGGTGCTCAACATCACCTTCGTCCACCCCGGCCAGATGCTGCTCATCTGGCTGTTCACCTCCCCGATCCACCGGGCGTGGCAATTCCCGGACACGCCGCTCGGCTGGCTCGACTTACTGGCCGCCGCTGTGTTCCTCACCCTGCTGGCCGGCGAGACCATCGCCGATCGGCAGATGTGGGACTTCCAGCAGGACAAGAAGCGTCGGATGGCCGGCAGCGAGGAAATCCGGCGGCCGTTCATGACCCGCGGGCTCTATCGCTACAGCCGGCATCCCAACTACTTCTGCGAGATCGCCATGTGGTGGGTGTTCTACCTGTTCGCGGTCGCCGCATCCGGTGAATGGGTGCATTGGACGGTTCTCGGCTGCATCGGGCTCACGCTTCTGTTCGTTCCGTCCCTGCGCATGACCGAGGAAATATCCGCCGCGAAGTATCCCGGCTACCGCGAGTACCAGGCGGCCGTGCCCGCGCTGATCCCGTTCCCCCGGAGGGACGGGGCGAAGATCGCGGATTAACTTCAAGGCGGCGGCCCCCGCCCGCCGATCAGCGTAGGCGGAAAGCCGACCCCCTGACCTCGTCGTCGGCCTGCATAGCGCCCCACACCCGCCCGGCACGCCTTCGTTCGCCCCGCCCCTGCTCGTGGCATAAGTTGCGTGTTCGGGTCAATTCGTTACCGGGAGGTGCCTCATGTTCGCGACCGACGACTCCAAGCTCGCCATCAGCCTCGCCCTGGCCCTCGCCCTGGCCGCCGGGGCATGCGCGCCAGCCGACAGCGGAGGGGACGAATCCGGTGGGGCCGAGATGGCCGATCCGACCGATGTGCCCGATCCAGCCATGGCCGGCGATCTGCCCAACCCCACGTCCGAGGTCGTCATCGGCTTCGGGCCGCTGCCGGATCAGCGGGAATGGGGGTCCACGGCGGGTGTGGACATAGGGCCCGACGGCCAGCTGTGGGCCTACGACCGCTGTGGCGGGAACGCGCTCACGGACGGCTGCGGCACCTCCGACGTGGATCCCATCCTCAAGTTCGACCGCGAAACCGGAGAGGTGCTCACCAGCTTCGGGGCGGGGCTGTTCATCCTCCCGCACGGGCTGCACGTGGATCAGGACGGGAACGTCTGGGTCACCGACTCATCGGGTGACGCGGAGCAGACCAAGGGCCATCAGGTCTTCAAGTTCAGCCCCGAGGGCGAGATCCTCATGACGCTCGGGACGCGCGGCGTCGCCGGGAGCGGTCCGGATCATTTCAACCAGCCCTGCGATGTCATCACCACGCCCGAAGGCTACATCTTCGTCTCCGACGGCCACAGCGGCCAGAACGCGAACGTTCCTCCCGGCGCAACCGGGCGCATCATCAAGTTCAGCCCCGAGGGCGAGTACATGATGGAGTGGGGCCAGATCGGTACGGGACCCGGGGAATTCAGGACGCCGCACGCGTTGGAGCTGGACTCCCAGGGACGCCTCTTCGTGGCGGACCGCGGCAACCACCGCATCCAGATATTCGACCAGGAAGGCAACCTTCTCGACACCTACTACCAGTTCAGCCGGATCAGCGGGCTCTTCATCGACGACAACGACATGCTGTACGCCATCGACTCGGAGTCGAACCCGAACAACCATTCGGGCTGGATGACCGGGATCCGCGTCGGCCACGTCAGCGAAGACCGGGTCACCGCCTTCATTCCGCCCCACCCGGTGGAAGACAGGCCCCACGGTGCCGCGGGAGAGGGTGTCGCCGTGGACGCGGACGGCAACGTCTATGCCGCGGAAGGCCCGATCTCTCGTCCGTTCGCGGGCGGAGGGCTCACGAAGTACGTGCGGGCTCCCTGAGACGGAGCCGGCTTCAGCGTCCTCCGGGTCCGGTCGACGGTCCGCTCCATCCAATCGGGATGGGCAGCCTGGCGGGCGGATAGCACCGCTGCGTCACGTCGTTGCAAATCTGATATCGAAGGATGGCAGTCGCCTCGGTATCAGGCCTCGGTGCCGGTATGAGCAGAAACCCGAACTCGCCCCGGCCCCTCAGCACCTGCGCCCTTACCCCGTTGTCTCTCGTACCGGCTGGCGCGGCGGTCATCTCGACGCCCACCCCGGTTCCCTCG
>JAPPHB010000082.1:4908-8207 GCA_028821195.1 Gammaproteobacteria bacterium | reverse complement strand
GTCTCTCGTACCGGCTGGCGCGGCGGTCATCTCGACGCCCACCCCGGTTCCCTCGAAGTCGGGGAAAGAGAACGAGAACGGAATGAAGAATCCGTCGTCCCCCTTGTCGATGTACCCATGATGTTCGCTCGGGACCTCGACCGAGATTCGGAGCGACAAGGCATCCGCGCGCGGAACGACGCTTCCCGGCACCACCTCGGCGGAGACGGAAGGCAGACCCGGTCCCGGTCCGTCGAGGCGCACCTGCGCCTGAACAGGCACTGCCGTCAGGACCGGCAGGAGGGCCGCGAGAATCGGAGCGGCCTTCCCTCGAAGCTGCCCGAGCCACAAGGATGCCGCGCGCCTGATCACCTGCCGTTCTCCTGGTTCTCGAGCAGGACGCGCAGCTCCGAGACCGACGGCGGTCCCCAGCGCACCAGAAGTACCTTGCCCTCCGAATCGGTAACGACGGCTGCGGGGAGCCCGTCGATGCGCAAGGCGTCGAGTGCGCCCTGAATCACCGTATCGCGCTGCCTGGGTTTCAGCTCGGAGAGGATGCGATATGGTGGTTCATATCGTTTCGACCAGGCGGCCAGGGTCTCCGGCGTCTCATCCGGATCCCAGGGCACCCCGAAGATCTCCACCTCCGCGTTTGTGAAGGAGGTTCTCAGGAGGTTGAGGCTCGGAAGCTCGGCGAGGCACGGCGCGCACCATGTGGCCACGGTCGTATAGAGGATGAGACGGGCGCGTTTGCCCGGAAGGACGTCCTGCGCGGCCCGGATCGACCCGTTGTCCCCACTAGTGGTGATCCTGGCCTCATCGGACGCGGCAACCGCGAGGGGCTCGGCGTGTACCCGGTAGGGTGTCAGGACGAACGGGGCCCCCGTGGGCGAAGCTGAAGGATCCTCGTAAACGGTGGCCAGCGTCCCCGCGGGGACCGCCGTGGTGTCGGACCGCCGCCCTGACGGCCAGCGTACTTCGAGCCTGGTCACCTCTTCCGCGTCACCGATTCCGACGTGCAGCGTCGCCGAGTTCTGCGCGGCGAGCCCTTCGCCCGCGCGATGCTCGCGCAGCAGTTCGCGGCCTTCAACCTCCAGGACTACGCGGGCTCCGTACGCGTCCCGGCTGCTCCACTCGCTGGCCGGGAAGGCAAACCGGTTTCCCCCCTCGAAGCGAATGGCCACAAACCGGCCAGCATCACCACGCTCGTCCATCCGATTCCGGAAGAGCCGGAACAGCGGCGCGTTCGCGTTGACCACGGCCAGGTCCTGCCATCCGTCTCGATCGAAGTCGAGAACGGCGAAGGCCCTGCTGTCTCCCGGATGATCCAGACCGGAGATGCCGGAGACATCGACGTAGTCGTCGCCGTTCTGGTTGAGAAACACGTGATTGCGCTCGTGTCCGCTGAACGATGCTCCCGACTGGAGCCGCGCCGCCGCGCTCGAATAGAGGTCGGTTTCGAGCTGAAGCGCCCCGGGATGCTCGTCCGAGCGCACAACTGCGCGCCAGTAGTCCGTTCATATGTCGATAGGCAACTCGACCGGCGATGGAGCGGTATAGAATCCGCTCAGAGCATGGATGTCGAGATCCGAGTCGTTGTCCAGGTCGAGAAACTGGCTTCCCCATCCCCAACCCGCGGCCTCGACCAGCAGTCCCGGCCGCTCGAGGCTGGAGACCTGCTCAAACCCGTCCATCCGGTTCCGGAACAGCGTATTGCCACGGGCCATTCGCCTGAAGTTCCCGTCGACGTCGTTCAACCGGGCGGCGATCCGCAGGCCCGCCTTGCTGTGCATGTTCGTCACATAGAGATCCTGCAGGCCGTCGGCGTCATAGTCTCCCCATGATGCCCCCATGCCGAAGCCAAGGTCGGCCGTTCCGGTCGCCGCCGTGACGTCCGTGAAGCCGCCCCCGCCGTCGTTGCGGTAGAGGTTGTTGGGCGCGAAGTCGTTCACGACGTACACGTCCATATCGCCGTCATTGTCGTAATCGGCCCAGGTGGACTGGTATGTGTTCCTGAAGAGGTTGAGCGCGGTGTCCTCCACGCGGGCGAACCGGCCGCCGCCCCGGTTGCGCAAGAGGATGTTGGGCGGCCCGAACTTGTTCTTGATGACGTGACTCTCGCCGGCGGTCGCAAGCGCCCACAGACGCTGTCCATCCAGTTGGTCGAGGAACGCCATCGTCTCGATCGGATGCAGAGCTGCAGCGAAGGTGGAGACGTAGAGGTCGAGCAGGCCATCGCTGTCGTAGTCGACCGCCGATACCGACGAGACGAGTGCCGGCAGCGGATCGTCGAGCAGGTCGAGCGAACGATCGACGAAACGGCCGCCCTCGTTCACCAGGTAGACGCTCGGCTGCAGCGTCCGACCGAGAAAGACGTCCTGGTCGCCGTCGTTGTCGAAGTCGGCGAACAGCGCCGAGGAAGTGAAATGGGACACGTCGAGGCCGATCCTCGCGGCGACTTCCTCGAAGGTTCCGTCGCCCTGGTTCTGGAAGAACTGGTTCGCACCCCAGCGTGCCATGACGTAGACGTCGTCGAAGCCGTCTCCGTCTACATCCGTGACCGCAACCCCCGGATGCCGATCCGCCGACTGCACATCAAAATAGGGCGTGGGACGCTGGAAGCCCTCCGGATCGAGCAGGTACTCGAGGACGAATTCCTCGTGGATCGAGCGACGGGCCGGGCCGAGCGCATCGGGCGCCAGCACCTGATCCAGGACCTCGGCGAAGAGCAGGCGGTCGGCCGCCATGGTCCGCAGCTCCCCGGTTCGCCACTCCACGATGCTCCAGCTGGGCGGCCCGTCCGCTTCCAGCGGAGCCCCGGCTGCCCATGTGACGGTCAGGTCGCCACGCAGCCAAAGCCGACCGTCCGCGACGCGCGCCTGGGCTTCGAAGCCCAGGTCGGTCTCGAGGCGTCCAGGGTCGTCCGCGGACAGCTGACCTCGGACCACGTGGAATCTGGCATGTTCGAAGTAGTCGACGCGGTCCAGAAGCGGGCGCCAAAGGGCAAGATCCCGTCGGGAAACGCTGCTTGCCGTGGGATTATGGGAACTCTCCCCGACCACGCCGAGCGCGCTTCCGCTTGGGCGTTCGACCGCCACGAGATCCACAACCCTGACGAGGTCTCCGAACACCGCCCGAGTGGACTCATCGGGGAGGTGAAGGTTCAGGGTCGAGTGGCCGAGGCGCTTGATGTGGGGTGCAATCTGGACGATGGCTTCCTCGGAGGCGATCATCGCCTCCCACCCGGCAGGGGGCTCCTGGGCGCCGGCTGTGGTTCCGCAAATCAACGTCGCGAGAACCGCTGGCAGTCCGTGGACTAA
>JAPPHB010000082.1:0-4808 GCA_028821195.1 Gammaproteobacteria bacterium | reverse complement strand
CCCTCAAGGAAGAACTCGCGCCGCCGCTCCTCGATGACCTGAGCCCGGATCTCGGCCTCCGAGCCGCCCTCGAAGGGTGGGATGCCCACCGCGGCGTGCAGCTCGTTGATGATGTCAACGGCCCTCTGGCCTCCTGCGGCCTCGGCGATGATCAGCTGCGCCTCAACATGGCTTGCGAGCCGGTAGGGCGAGGAATCCGAATCGTACTTGGTCTGAAGCCACAGGTCCGTCACGCCGTCGGTTGTCTTGCCGCCCGTGTTCGTGACGTCCACCCTCGGATCGGGAACGCCCATCCAGGTCACGTCCCAGTAGTGCGGGTCGACGGAAATCCTGCGATTCTGGTTGTTGTTCAGGTAGATGATGTTCCGGCGGGCGTTGTTGGCGGACGAGCGGGTCACGTCGTAGCTGAAGCCGCGCGAGACCTGCTCGGCTGCGGAGAGCGCCGCCTGATTGTCTCCCAGCGAGAGATTGGCCCGGGCGAGTCCGACATAGGCGGCATTCCTGATCTGGGCATCGCTCGCCGAGGTGGCCTCGCTGAAGCGGTCCTTCGCCAGTTCGAACATGGCCGCCGGCTGCAGCTCAGGGCCGTTGTCGAAGGCCGCGGTGCACATTGCGTCGCCGAAGATGACGTAGTTGAACCCCGCGTACAGGTTGGCCTTCGCGAGCAGCTCGCCTCGGCCCGCCACCTCCTGGTCCGTCCAGGCCTGGAGCCTCCCGATGACGTCGTCCGCAAGTGCGCGAGCCGTCGCCATCGGCGCGTACACGCCGGTGCCGCCGCAGCCGCTCCCGACATAGTCACTGCTCGCCGGCGTGACGTTGCGCTGGAGCCACTCGGCGCCCCCCGCCTCGACGAATCCGCCGATGATCTCGCCGCCCAGGTGAGATGTGCCCCAGATGAAGCTGGAGTACGCACACTCGAACTCACCCTGGACGCTGGTGGTCAGCAACGTGGCGAACCCCGGATCGTCCAGTGCTTCGGCAGTCGTGGCACCGGGGAGTTCCACTTCCAGAAGGTTGTCACACCCGAGGAGCGACAGCGTCAGAATCAGCGTCAGCCCGCCAACGCTCAGGTGATAACCGCGATGGTATTGAAATCGATTGCGCATGCGACCCCCTCTTCCTCCTGCCGGCAGCGCGGGCAGGAAACTGTTTCGTGCTCGGTCACTCGGCTGACGGCGGATCATCAGAACCTCACCCTCAGCGTGGTGATGACGGAGTGTGGCAGGGGTGGGGGATTGAGCTGCCAGCCGTACTCCCGGTCCCGCGCGTGTTTCGCTTCCGGATCGAGATCGGTGAAGCTCTCGTGAACATATGGGGTCCAGAGGTTGCGCCCGGTCACGGTCAGGGTCGCCCGCGACATGCCGAAGCCCTCGACCAGGCTGGTCGGCAGGCTGTAGCTGAGAGAGACATCGCGCAGGCGGATGTGATCTTCCCGCTGGTGGTGCGGCCACTCCACTCCGGCCGTCAGAAAGGAGGCCGCCAGGATCGGATCGAGCTCGCCGATGCGGGCCTGGGCGCCCTGGAGCGAGTTCCCGAACGAGTTGTCCCGCTTCCACTGCGTCGTGCTGAACCTGGTACGGTCCGCGTACCAGGTGAACAGCGCATTGAGGGTCAGGTTGTCGCCGAGCGTCAACTGTGAGGAGAGGCTGCCCAGCCATCCGGGTCCGGCCTGGGCGGTGAAGAAGTAGGGAGCGTTTCCGCAGGGGACGGGCGGGTGCTGGCCGATCTCGGACTCGTCCATGTTGAAGACGCCGGGCGGGCCTCCGTGGCACATGATGTTGACCAGATTGCGGCCCTGGGGCCCACCCCACTGCGCGGAGGCGACATGCCGGCTCCAGTTTGCGCCGAGGGGCCAGCCCTCGATGTGCTGAAAACGGCCTCGCCGGTCGATCTGCAGAGGCGGGAGCCCGCCGTTGTCCGCAAGCAGGTTCGTGTTGTGGGAGACGGTTCCGGTCAGGCTGAAGCCCAATGTCCGCGTCTGGATGGGGCGCGCGGTGAGCGACAGCTCCCAGCCGTTGTTCTCCACCCTGCCCGCGTTGACGAAGCGGCTGCTGGAGAAGCCGCCCGATGGCGCCGACGCCGCGATCAGGATCGCGTCGTTCGTTGTCTGCCGGTAGTGGGTCACCTCGAGGTTGACGTGGTCCCCGAGAAGGCTGGCATCAAACCCCACCTCCAGTTCCGATCCGACCTCGGGCTTGAGGTCCGGATTGCCCACTTCCCCGGGCCTCACGGTGGGCACGTTTCCCGGGCCCACGGAGGGGACATAGGTCCGGACCGCCGCGAAGGCGTCGGGCTGCATCCCCGACCTCCCCCACGCGGCCCGCAGACGAAGGGTCTCGACGACCGGCAGGTTGAAGAAGTCGGCGTCGCTGATCACCCAGCTTCCACTCAGCTTGGGGTAGTAGGCGGCGTTGAAGGATTCACCGAAGGCGCTGTTGGCGTCGGCGCGCAGCGCGGCGGTAAGGAACAGCTGTTCCCGCCATCCGACCGTCTGCTGGCCGAAGACCCCGAAGGTCTTGTTCGCGACGTAGGACTCCCCGCCTGTCGCTACCGATCCGGAAGAGACCGTGGACACGGCCGGGGTCGGCATCTGGATGGCGCTCGCGGAAGTCACCCGGAACTCGCGCGTGAAATACTGTATCCCGAACGACGATGCCGCGGTGACCTCGGAGAACGGCTCGAACGACGCGGTGAGGTTGTAGTCGAACGTCTGGTTCACGTCGCGTTTCTCCTCAACACCCTTCGCACCCTGGCCCCCGCCCTCGGAACCGTGGAAGCCGAAGTACGACGCCTCCTCGGTGTCCGGCATGCGGGGCACGAAGGTCGAAAGCCTGGAGTCGGTGAAGTCCAGTCCCCAGACGACTCTCTGGCTCAACCAGTCGGTCGGTCGGTGGTTGATCGTGGTCGAGACCGTGCCCCGGTTCAGCCGGTCCTGCCAGTCGCGCAGCGCCGTGATTTCAGGGGGAGCATTGGAAAACCCGCGCAAAGGCGTGTCCTGGGTCACGGGAGAGCCGAACTGGTGGGTGGCGATCAGGCCGAAATCGATGTCCCTCGCCGTGTGCCTCAGACTCCGAACGACGCCGAGATCGACGGCCATGTCGAGTTCGTCCGTCACGGCGGCCTGAACATTCGCCCGCACGTTCGTCCGGGTCTTGTCGTTGTTGGGCAGGTAGCCTTCCTCGTCGTCGAAGGCCCCCGAGAAGTAGTACGTGAGATTGTCCCGGCCACCCCTGACGTTGACGACATACCCCTGGACCATGCCCGTGCGGAACACATCCCGTCCCGCCGCCGTCTCGTCCTGGTAGGGGTGCTGGGAGATGATGGTCCGTCCGTCCGAGGCGATCCCGTAGTTGGTCGGGAGTCGTCCGCCCGGATTGTGGAACCAGTTGGCGCCCTGCCGGGCGACGACCTCGACCGTCGCGCGGCCCGGAATACCCTTCTTCGTGATGACCTGGATTACGCCGGCCGAGGCTTCCGTGCCGTAGAGGGTGGCCGCCGCCGGACCCTTGATGATCTCGATCCGCTCGATTTCCTCCGGGTTGAGATCATTGAGACGGGAAGTCCCGTCGCTCGTCCAGGGACCGAAACCGACGACGCCTCCGTTGGCGCGGACCCCGTCGATGTACAGCAGGGGTTGTGTGCCAAGCGCCACCGTGCTGCGTCCGCGAATGATGATGCCGCTGCCGGATCCGACCGAGCCGCTGCCGACCTGGACGGACACCCCGGGGATCTGCCCGGTCAGCATCTGCTGGATGCTCGCGGGCGCGCTGGTCTCGAGCGCCTCGGCCGCGTTCATGGTCCCGACCACGTTGGCGACTGCTCGGCGTTGAATGGTCCCGACCGTCCCGGTGACGACGATCTCGTCCAGGCCGAGGGCTTCGATGTCGAGTTGGAAGTCCACGGTCGCGGTTTCCCCCGAAGCCACGGTAACCGTGGTCTGCTGCGTGCCGTACCCGATCATCTGCACCTGAAGCGGGTGCGTGCCAACCGGCACGTTGAGGAAGAGGTAGCGTCCCTGGCTGTTCGCCACGGCGCCGATTCCGGTTTCGGGGATCGAGACCTGCGCACCGGCCAGCGGGCGAAGCGTCTCGCCGTGGACCACGGTGCCGGTGATGGTGCCGCCCTGCGCCAACGCGGGAGTCGCTGTGAGGAGGAGGAACGCAAACAGACCGAGACCAACGAAGAACCCGCGACGACTCATACTGCACCTCCTCACAACGAGTGGCCCCGGGGGCATCGACAGGATGTCGACAGGAGTGACCTAAGAGCGCGGGACCACGTACAGACTTAAATCCAGCATTCTAGCGGATTTGGAGATACGACACAAGCGATCTCCTTGAGGCTGTCAGTGGCAGAACCGTCCGGCAGCCTCCCGGGCCGGAGGCTGCTTCAGCGTCCTCCGGGTCCGGCGGGGCGCGGCACATGCTCCCCGGGCAGGGGCGGCGTGTGGATCGGATCCCGCCGGGCGCGCGTCGCCTGCTCGAAGGCGTAGCCCAGGGCGAACAGCCGGGGCTCGCTGAAGGCGCGGCCGAGGAAGGAAATCCCCACGGGCAGACCCCTTCGGGTGAATCCCGCCGGCACGATGAGGTCCGGCAAGCCGGCGAGGCTCGCGATGTTGGTGCCCACCATGCCCTCGAAGTGGTTGATGGCGGAACGCAGGGCAGGGGGCGTGTTCGAGGGGGGGTAGACGATGGCGTCCAGGTCCTGGGCGTCCAGCATCCCGTGCACGATCGCCTGAACCATCGGGAAGCCGTGCTCGCGCATCGCCACGTACTCGTAGCCGGTGAGCTCGCCTCCGGCCTCCTCCT
>JAPPHB010000043.1 GCA_028821195.1 Gammaproteobacteria bacterium | reverse complement strand
GCACCGTTGTCGCTCTGCACCCAGTAGTTGCGCAGTTGCTCCGCCAAGAGCGCCACCCCGCCGACCGCGTTCGGCCCCCACTTGTCGCCGTAGTAGCGGTAGGAGATCGTCAGGTCCTTGGCGGCCGCCAAGTTGGCGTCGGTGTCGCTCTCGGGAAGGTCGGCCAGCCGCTCGGGGTATCCCACGGCCACCGCGAGCCGAAGCGGCAGTCCGCCCACCATCGCGGGCCGGTCCGGGGGAAAGCGCTTGTCGGCGTCGGCCTTGGCGGGCGCGCCGAACTCCGCCTCGATCACGACGGCGTAGTCGTCGAAGTCGAGCAACAAATCCGCCTGTCCGCGCGCTTCGCCGAATCTCTGGCGCTGCTCTCCCTGCGCGTTCAGCCCCTCGTGACGGAGGAGCCGGGCGAGGGCGAGATTGTAGGCGACCTCGGTGGAGTTGCTCACCGGACGGCTCCGGGCAGCGCCTCCACGTCCACGCCACGGGTTGTCGAGGGATCGAGACGCATGGATTACTTGGGCCTGCGCGAGAAGGATGGGAAGGAACGGTCGAAGCCGGATTGGATACGAACACTAAGAAGCCGAATGCGCTGCGGGCAACGGTTCGACCTCACCCTCGTCACTCGTGCGGACGGCTGGTGGGCGCGCGGCCTGATTGGACGTGCGGGAGCCGTTGACGGGGCTCCAAGGCTGTTTTCGTGGGTTCCGGGGGCGTTTCGGGTACTCTACGGGCCACAGGATCGCTCAGAATCGACGATCTCGGGTCTCCGAGGGGTAAGGGTAGGGTGAGAATCGAACACGCAGCGGGGAGCGCCGCCATCCCCGTCCGTGAGTCTGGAGACCGGGAGGCCGAACAGCTTGCCCGTGACGGCCCGGCCACCGCCGTCTCGGGCGTCGCTGTGGAGCGTTTTTTTGGGCGTCCCAAGGCTGGCTTGTCGCATGTTAAGGGCGACAGTATCCATCTCACAAGCGGACGCCCGTTTTTCGCGAAGCAACCTGCCTCGCAGCGCCCCTTGGCGACGCTTCGGCGCCCGTTCTTGCCCCCTTCGATCCCCCGATTCGACTCCCACGAAGCGGGAGCGGGTTTGCCTCCGCTCCGTCACCCGGCGCGGAATGTCGCAGTTCGGCGGCCACCCTCGACGGAGTCTTCACCCTGACCTGCCACCGCGTCCCAATCCGCCAAGCCGTCTGGACGCAGGGTGCCGCGCCCCGATACCTTGGGAGCCGTATGTTGGCAGAGCGGGACGCTGCCGCAACCCACCCCTCTATCCGAACTCCCATGGTTCTCTGTTCCGTTGACGGTTGCAACCGCCAAGCGAAGTCCCTCGGGTATTGCCGTGCCCACTACCAGCGCTTCAAGAAGGGCACGTCCCTTCACGATCCGCCGCTGCGTGAGGAATGCTCGATCCGGGGCTGTCGGCGAATACTGCACAGAGACACCTTCTGTGATCCCCACTACACGCAGTACCGGGAGGTGGTGAGGGCGCTTGGCGAGGTGGGGGCCGGTGTCACCGCGAAATAATGAAACCCCCGGTCCAGCTCCCGATCCTGTCCGCACTCTTCGTTGCGTGTGCCCCCGCGGCGGCCCAACAGGTGGTCGAACTTCCAAGCGACGACCGCTGGCTGAACTCAGACTTCGCGGAAGTCTTCAGCTTGGGGTCGCTGGACGCTCCGGAGTGGCAACACTTTGGGCTGTTACAGACGGCGGCCTTTGACGCCGCAGGCAACCTTCATCTGCTGGACCAAGACGCGCGGAAGATCGTGGTGGTGGACTCGACCGGCGGTTTCGTGCGGACCATTGGGCGGTCCGGAAACGGCCCGGGCGAGTTCGACTGGCCCCAGAATCTGGTGATCCGGCCGGACGGTCGGATCGTCGTTACCGATATTCCACGGCACCGAACCTTCAAGATCTTCAACAGCGACGGCAGCTTCGACCGTGGCGTGCGAGTGGGAAACGATCTTCTGGGCGTGGCGGGTCGAATCGTCGCCGACCGGGGTTCGGGCGGCGGCCTGTTTGTAGCCTCGGGAGACCTGGTGCGGTACCTGCCGATGCGGCCTAATGAGCACGAGGATCCGCCGGGCAAGCACTCGGTCCTCCGGCTCTCGCTGGAGGGTGAGGAGTTGGCGCGGGAGGTCGTTGCCCACGGGTGGGCTCCGCCTTCTGCCGGACCGGTCGAGGTTCGCATCGGCAGTCGAACCGTCAGGTCGGGGGAGACGACGCCTCACCCGCGCATCTTCGATCCCGGCTTTTTCGTGGGCGCGTTGCCCGGAGGCGGCGTGGCGTTCTCGGACTCGACGGCCTACAGGATCAGGGTCACGGATCCGGCGGGTGAGATCGAGCGCATCTTGCGCCGCCCCTTCGAGCCCGAGCCGGTCACGGATCGGATTGTCGAAGAAGAGATCGAGCGACGACTTGTGGAGATTGAGCGGACCGCCGTGGCAGTGTTCCGGCGAGCGTCGATGGTCGTGGACGGGGGCGGCAATCCCATTCAGGGAATGATCCCGGACGACATGATTCGGGAAGGTGCCGTGCGGTCGCAGCGAAGGTTTCTCGAAGCCCGATCCGCCGCCGAAGAAGTCCCGGTCGTTCGCAACCTTCGCACCACATGGGATGGCGAGATATGGGTCCAGCGACGCGGCGACAAGCCTGTCAGCGACGGCCCCATCGACGTGCTGAGCCCCGATGGCCGCTACTTGGGCAGCTATCCAGCGGGGACACCCATGCCCGACGCCTTCGGCCCGGACGGGCTCGTGGCATACATTGAAACCGGGGATCTGGAGCAGTACACGGTGCGAGTCAGCCGGGTGCCGCCAGCTGGAAACCGTCAAGGGCTTCGAGGGCGACGGGGTGCGGTGACGCACATGGCACGAGGAGACGAGCCGGGGAGCGGCACGCGGATGCAGTAAGGGGGTTCGGGGGCATCCCCCGACCAGAGTTTTTGTGAAACAAAATAACATCTG
>JAPPHB010000038.1 GCA_028821195.1 Gammaproteobacteria bacterium | reverse complement strand
CGTTGCAAGTGCCTCGATTCCCGCGAATCAGCCATTATTCGAGGTCCCCTCAAGTACCTTCCGCCGGACCATCCCGAGTTTCCGAGGCTTCTGTTGACTGCTGGAGACCTGCTGTTCAATCGTACGAACAGCGCCGAGTTGGTGGGGAAAACCGCCGTGTACCGGGGCCGCCCAAACCCTTGTTCGTTCGCGTCATATCTGATCCGTGTGAGACTGCTGCGTCCGCACCTGTCGCAAGTCGTGGCCAACGCTCTGAATGGTCCTCATGGGCGAGCCTGGGTCGCCTCCGTCGTATCCCAGCAGGTAGGTCAAGCGAATGTCAACGGAACGAAGTTGCGGGCTTTTCCGTTCCCGCTGCCTCCAGAAACGGAGCAAGAAGAGATCGTTCGCCAATCTGCGGACGCGGCCGATTCAGTTACGCGATCCACTGAGGCGATCAACGCTCTGTTGCTACATCGGGCTGCCGCCCTCCGCCAGTCCATCCTGAAACGCGCCTTCACGGGCCGCTTGGTCTCGCAGGACCCCGCCGACGAGCCCGCTTCCGTCCTCTTGGACCGGATCAGGGCCGAGCGGGAAGCCGAACGTAAACGGAGAAAGCCCCGTCCAAGAAATCGAAGACGCCAACCCAAGAGCCGAGTCCCCTGATGCCGAACGACACCCGGCAGATCGTCAACAAGGCGTGGAGCTTCGCGCACCTGCTCCGGGACGACGGCCTGTCCTACATGGCCTACACGGAGCAGATCACGTTCCTGCTGTTCCTGAAGATGGCGCACCAGAGGACGCAGCCGCCGTGGAACCGCCCGCCCATCGTTCCGGAGGGACTCGACTGGCCAAGCCTTCTCGCCCGCGACGGCGAGGAGTTGGAGACGCACTACCGGCGCATCCTGACCGAACTTCCGAGGCGGGGAGGGATGCTGGGGGAGATCTTCAAGAAGGCCCGGCAGGAGATCCAGAATCCGGCGACGCTCAAGCGCCTGATCGTGGACCTGATCGAACCCGAGGACTGGATGTCGATGCGCGCGGACGTGAAGGGCGACATCTATGAGGGCCTGCTGGCCAAGTCGGCCCAGGAGTCTCCGAAGGGTGCGGGCCAGTACTTCACGCCGCGCGAACTCATCAGGGCCGTCGTGGACTGCGTGCGGCCGGGGCCGGACGACACCGTTTGCGATCCCGCCTGCGGAACGGGCGGCTTTCTGCTCGCGGCGCACGATCATGTGGTCCGCGAGCACGGTAGCACACTCGACCCCGACCAAAAGGCCCACCTGCGGACGGGCTTCGTGCAGGGCTGGGAGATCGTGCCCGCGACCGCCCGGCTCTGCATCATGAACCTCTACCTGCACGGGATCGCCCCGGACGAGTCCCCGATCCGGTCGGGTGTGGACAGCTTGGCGAACGATCCCGGCGACCGCTTCTCGATGGTGCTCACCAATCCGCCGTTCGGGAAGAAGAGCAGCGTCCGGATCGTGAACGAAGGAGGCGAACTGGAGACGGAGTCCGACACCTATGAGCGTCAGGATTTCTGGACCACCACCAAGAACAAGCAACTCAACTTCCTCCAGCACGTGAAGACGCTGCTCAGGACGCACGGCACCTGCGCCATCGTGGTGCCGGACAACGTCCTGTTCGAGGGCGGTGCTGGCGAGACGGTGCGGCGGAATCTGCTCCAAGCATTCGACGTACATACCCTTCTCCGCCTCCCGACGGGGATCTTCTACGCCCAGGGGGTGAAGGCGAACGTCCTGTTCTTCGACGCGAAGCCCGCGCGCGAGAAGCCTTGGACGGAGCGGCTTTGGGTCTACGACCTGCGGACGAACAAGCACTTCACCCTCAAGATGAAGCCGCTCCGGCGGGCGGACCTGGACGACTTCGTGACCTGCTACCGGCCGGGCGAGCGCCACAGGAGGAAGCCGAAGTGGAGCCCGGAAGACGAGGGTGGCCGCTGGCGGGCGTTCGAGTACGACGAACTGGCGAAGCGAGACAAGCTGAATCTGGACCTTCTGTGGCTCAGGGACAGCGCCTTGGAGGACGGCGAGAACCTGCCCGCACCGGAGGTGTTGGCCGCCGAGATCGTCGAGGATCTGCACGCCGCGCTGGAAGCCTTCCAAGCCATCGCCGGGGAGTTTGAGCCATCGGTTGATCCGGCATGAGGTGCTGAGGGGCGGGATGAGTTGGCCCGCCTAATAAGGGCCGTCAGAATCCTCCGGCACCTGAACGGACTACTACGTTCCCGGACCTGCCACCAGCCCAGTCGGGGAGGAGCTTTCGACCGCTTCTGGCGGCGGTGTCCGACAGCCCGGATCCCTCCCTGGAAGTCCTTGGAACGCCTTGGAATGTAGGATCTCTCCTACCAGTTGACTGCCCCCTGAACGGTCCTCCACCATTCGGGCATGAAGCTCGCGAAGGAACGCACCATGATCGCCCCCACCCGGAGGACCCGAAGGGGCGCTCCGGTCCTCCGACCTGACCGTGAGCCTGTCTCCGGCGTACCTCGAAGGTTGCATTGTCCGAACCGCCCGCCAACCGGATTGAAACCATCTGCGGATGGAATCCGTAGTACGCCGCCCTTCGGGTCACCGAAGCGCGAAGGACGGCCCGAGCGAACGAGTCGCAGCACCGGAGGAGTCGCAAGTAGTCAGGTCGATCCACCCCAAGGCGGAACCGGTGCCCGTGTCCATCGGCCGCGGCACTGGCGAGATCGTTCGCCGCTCCGGCTTCCGGAGTGCATGGACAGCCCGGCATTGCCGGTCTCCGTCCCACCCCCGGTCGCGCCTCGCGAGGTGCGTCTGAACGGGTTTCCCGGAGCGCTCGCGGAGGTGCCCCGGCACCGCTACGACGGCGGCGGTCGCCGGGTCCCGGACGCCGCGCCCAAGGGCTTGTCGGACGGGGCTTATGTAGGTCAGCCAGCCTACCCTGTACCCCTGATGTACCCATTCGAGCGTGTTTCACGTTAGATCGAAGGAC
>JAPPHB010000011.1 GCA_028821195.1 Gammaproteobacteria bacterium | reverse complement strand
CCGGGCGGCGCGGGCGTCCGGGGTCGGACTTGGCCGTGCGGCACCCCGCCCGTGGTCGCTCGTTCCCGGCGGACGCTTATATTGGGTTGACCGCTTTGACTTGCGACGGAGAACGCGAACGCGATGAACAGCCTGCCCCAGCGGATCATGGAGTACGCCGAGGCCAAGCCGGAGGCCACGCCGATACAGGCGGCGGATCTCCTGCACCTCGGCGACCGGGCCGCAGTGACCCGGGCGCTATCCCATCTCGCCCGTTCAGACCGGATGCTGCGAATCTGCCGTGGCGTCTACATGTGTCCGATCCAGACCCGCTTCGGCCTTCGTGCCCCGAGTCTCGCAAAGGCACTCGCCGCCCTTGCGGCGCTCTGGGGCGAGACCATCGTCCCGAACGGAGGCGACGCGGCCAACTGGCTAGGCCTGACGACCCAGAACGCCGTTCGCTCGGTCTATCTCACTTCCGGCCCAAATCGCCGGTTGCACTTCGGGAAACATCCCGTGGAACTGCGCCACGCGCCGCGCTGGCAGCTCGCGGCACCGCACCGGACGGCCGGAGTGGTCATTCGAGCCGTTGCCTGGCTAGGTCCTCGCGAGGTTGAGAAGAGCCTGGACGCCGTTCTGCCCACGCTTTCGGGGGAGGACTTGAGCGAGCTTTCCGCCGTGCGTGCCGTCATGCCCGCGTGGATGGCCGAACCGCTGAGCGCCCGTCTTGCCGATGGATGATACTCCGTACCAGAGCCTTCCGTCGGACCAGAGACGCGAGGCCCTGCAAGTGGCGGCACGGAACAGCGGGCGCAGGACCTACATTCTCGAGAAGGACGTCTGGGTGGTGGCGACCCTGGGCGTCTTGTTCAAAGCTCCATTTGGACGGCATCTGGTCTTCAAGGGGGGCACATCACTGTCGAAAGTCTGGCGAGCGATCCGCAGGTTCTCGGAGGACATCGACATCACGTACGATATCCGCAGCTTCGCGGCGGATCTGGTGGGCGGTGCCGGAGACGAGGCGCTTCCGCCCACGCGCAGCCAAGAAAGACGTTGGACGAAAGTGATCCGTCCGCGCCTCGCGGAGTGGGTGTGCGACGGAGTTGCGCCACTGGTGGAGGAGGAGCTTGGACGGGCCGGATTCGCGCCACGGCTTCGGGCAGAGTCGGAGCGGCTATACATTGCCTACGATCCGCTGTTCGAGCCGCTCGGACCCATGCGGCCCGAGGTGAAGGTGGACTTCGGAGCCCGCTCGACAGGCGAACCTCACGCGGTCCGCACGGTCGTGTGCGATGCCGCCGCGCATCTCCCGGACCTCGTGTTTCCGGACGCAGGGCCAGCCGTCATGCTGCCTGAGCGCACCTTCTGGGAAAAGGCAACCTCGATGCACGTCTACTGCCTTCAGGGTCGCGTCCGGGGCGAGCGATGGTCGCGGCACTGGCATGACCTCGTCCGCCTTGACGACGCCGGGGTCGCGTCACGGGCTCTGGCGGACCGCGAACTCGCCCTCTCGGTCGCGCGCCACAAGGCGATGTTTTTTCGGGAGAACGATTCCAACGGCCAGCGGATCGATTACCATGCCGCCGTGTCTGGCAACCTCAGGCTCGTTCCCTCGGGCACCGCTCAGGAGGCGCTCGCCGAGGACTACGCCGCCATGCTCGCCACGGGGATGCTGCTGGACGAGGACGAGCCATTCGGCACGGTCATGGAGCGATGCGCCCTGATTGAGGAGAGGGCGAACATTCCATGAGCCGACAACCGGTTCCTTTATGCAGCCAATCGGTCGGGATGTGGAGGCCCTCCACCGCCTCCGGCCTCGGTTGGATCGTGTCAGACGGTCGAAGGGTTGGTCAGCAACCCACCTCGCATTCCGAATGGGGCAGACCTGACTGGCGAATGATCGACATTAGCGTGCCCATCCGCAGCTCTCGGTGATCTGGAGCCGGGACGGTGAGCGTTCCGTCGGCATCGGTCTTCTGCATAGCGATGTGGCTACCCCGTCGTCGAACCTCGACGAAACCGGTGGCCGCCAGGATGCGGCAGGCTCGCGACCGGACAGGACGCGAAGCCTAGCCCTAGCCAACCGCAACCTCGATCTGAGTCACATAGACTTCGCCTCGCAGGCGCCGGTTGACATCTTCGGGCGGCGCGGTCTCGAAAAACAGGGCGAGGGCTTCGGCGAGGTTGTCGCGAGCCTCGACCACGGTCTCACCCTGGCTCGCAATGTCCAACTCGGGGCAGAGCGCCACATAGCCCTCACCCTCGCGCTCAACGATCGCGGTCAAGCGTCGAGTCATTGCGGTGCCTCCATGGGAGCGAGGCCGAAGACCCGGTTGGCTTCGATCACCATGGCTGCGGCTTCGCGAAGGTTCGACCGGGCTTCTTCGAGGGAAGCACCTTGGATCTTGACACCGGGAAACTCCTCGACGAAGGCGATGTAGCTCTCAGGGACCTTCCGGAACACCGCCATGCGTTGCAGGTCCACGCTCTACTCCTTGATGCTCGTGCTGCTGTTTTGGCGCTAGCAGGCGCCCGGCTCCAACGCCATCCTCGCCTGACCTTGGCGGCGAGCCCCCGCCAAAGCCCCGGACGGCGAATGGTAATGGCTCATCCAAGAAAGGTTGCCGTTCTCCGCCGCGCCGTGCGACCTTTTCGAGGCGGGGCGAACCGGGAACGGGGCGTGCTGCGGTCACGACATAAGCGTCACATCATTCAGGGTGCGGACGACCTGATGGTCAAGTACGAGATCATCCTCTTTTGGAGCGACGAGGATCGGGCGTTCGTCGCCGAGGCGCCCGAATTGCCCGGGTGCATGGCGCACGCAGACGATCAGGAGACGGCGTTGGGTAACATCAAGGACGCGATGCGGTTCTGGATCGACCGGGCACGGGAGTTGGGGAGGCCCGTCCCAGAGCCCAAGGGCAAGCGCCCCTTGCTCGCCTGAGTCGTCCCGTGCAACTCGACACCCCGCCGACCGGCCCCGCCCGAAATGCAGATGCCAACGGTTGAGGAGCCGCGCCATGTCGCCGGATCGCGTCCGTCCTGCCTTGCGCCGACGCATGGCCGCTGTTGAGCGACCGAGGCCGAGTCTGATCGCCCGCGCACCGCTCCTCAGGCGTGAGGTCCGTGCTGCCGTCCCCGCCGCCCAGCCGTCGGTGCCGGAGCGGCGGGAGGGCGAAACGGAGGAACGTTTCGGACTCCCCCTCCGGCGACCCACGGCATGAACATTCTCCGCACTGCTTTGCTGGAGCGCGCCGGCTTCCGGTTCGGGGAGCGCGGCACGCAGAGTTCCCGGCACATCATGCTGCGCGAACTCGGCGAACTCCTTCACGCGCTCCCCGCGGGTGCGAACCGACTCGACTACGCGGCGGCCATCGTCGACGAGAACGTACTCGGCAAGCCGACTCTGGCTACCCGGCGCGCCACGCGGCAGCGCCTGATCGAACTATACGCGCTCGATCCCGCCGTGCCGCTCTTCCGGGTCCTCCGCCGACTCTGGGAGTTCGATGGCCGGGACGCGGGCGGTCGCGCCCTGCTTGCGCTGCTCGCCGCCCTCGCGCGGGATCCGCTCCTGAGGGTCACGGCGACGCACGTGCTCGGGCTCGCCCCCGGCCAGGAGCTGGCTAGGGCCGCGTTCGCCGACGCGATCCGCGCGCGGACCGGCTCACGCTTCAACGACGCCGTGTTGGCCAAGGTGGCGGGCAATGCGGCGATTTCCTGGTCGCAGGCGGGACACCTGAGGGGGCGGACGCGCAGGGTGCGCCGCATAGTCGTGCCGACCCCGGCCGCCGCCGCGATGGCGGTCTGGCTGGGCGAGGCGGAGGGGCTCGCGGGGCATGGCGTGATCGACTCGCGCTGGGCCGCGGTTCTGGATGTCCCCGGAGGCGCGCTCCTTCCGCACGCGGTCGAGGCCCGGCGCCTGGGCTTGATTCGGCTGAGCGCCGCGGGCAACGTGGTTGACGTGTCCGCGCGAACGCTGGATCCCGGCCCGCCGCCGGGCTGCGGCCCTCGCGGAGACCGGCCTTCCCAAGAGACATCATTCCCCTCGGGTCCGGATACCCAAGTTTGAACCAGATCGCCAAGCTCTCGCAGGTCTACCGGCACCACATCGGCGCGCCCTGGCAGCCGACCCTCGCCGGAGCGCAACGCGTGATGATCGTGGTGTACGCGAAGGAACGGGAGCGCGCCCTTCGGGCCGGGATCGGCGAGTTCGAGCAGGCGACCAGGGCCGAGGAACACGAGTGGGTCCAGACGGACGCCACCGACTGGTTCGCCGAGTGGATGGCGGCCCACGACTACCGGGACGCGTACTTCGAGGATCCCGAGCTACTGGACGGCGCGCTCGTGAGCGAGTTCCGCGTCTTTGCCATCGACAAGCTGTCCGGGATATTGAACGCGGCGGACGAGAACACGGTGGTCGCCTTCTTCGGCGCGGCTTCGCTGTACGGCTTCATGCGCGTCTCGGACCTCGTCCATTCGGTCGAGCCGGCGATCCGGGGCCGTCTGGCCGTCTTCTTCCCCGGAATCAAGAACGGCAACAACTACCGCCTCCTCGATGCACGCGACGGATGGAGCTATCTGGCCCAGCCGATCACCCTGCACGAGGCATGGATACCATGACCGTCAGATCACTCAAACGACACGGCAGTCCGCGACCATGAAGATCCACGAACTGCTGGACCGCGACCCGCTGCGCACCGGTCTGGCCAACAACGGCCAGGCCCGCATCACGGGCGGGCGGGACTCTCAGGTCATGCGCGAGTTGCGCTCCGAGCTGGAGACGTTCGTCTGCAAGGGGCAGTTCGCGGAGGCGCTCCAGCGGATCCTCGAAGGCTACCTCGCCCGGCTCGACTCCTCCCGCCAGGACGGCGTGTGGGTGAGCGGCTTCTTCGGCAGCGGCAAGTCCCACCTTCTCAAGATGCTTGCGCACCTTTGGGTGAACACTTCGTTCGACGATGGACAGACTGCGCGCGGGCTTGCTGGCGATCGGCTGCCCTCCGGGGTGCGGCACGCCCTGCGCGAGATCGACACCCGAGCCCGGAGGATCGGCCCCGACCCCGTCGCCGCCGCCGGGTCCCTGCTCGGGGGAAACGTCGGGCACGTCCGCCTCTCGGTGCTCTCGATCCTGCTCCGCGCGCGCGAGCTTCCCGAACAGTACCCACAGGCACGGTTCTGCTTCTGGCTGCGCGGCGAGGGCCTGCTCGACCGGGTGCGCGCGAGCGTCGAGGCCCAGGGGCGGACGTGGGAGCGCGAACTGAACAACCTCTATGTCAGCCCGGCGATCGCGAAGGCGGTGATGGAGGCGAGCCCAGGGTTCGCGACGGATGTGAAGAGTGCGCGCCAACTGCTCATCGGACAGTTCCCGCAGCCCAGGGCCGACATCAGCGACCGGCAGTTCTGCGAGGCGGCCCGGCAGGCGCTTGCTCCCGGGGGCGGCCCGATTCCAGCCACCATCGTCGTCCTAGATGAGGTCCAGCAGTACATCAACGAGGATTCCGACCGGGCGCAGATCGTCACCGACCTGGCCGAGGCGCTTCAGACGCAGTTCGACAGCCGCGTGCTCCTCGTCGCGTCGGGCCAGTCGGCGCTCGGGGGCCAAGCCGCGCTCCACTGGCTGAAGGACCGCTTCCGGACGACCGTGCAGCTGGCTGATGCGGAGGTCGAGGTGGTGACGCGGGAGGTGCTGCTCCGGAAGAAGCCTTCCGTCGAGCCCTCCATCCAGGAGATGCTGGAGCGCCACGCGGGCGAAGTCGCGCGCCACCTTCAAGGGACGCGGCTGGCCGCGCGCGCCGAGGACAAGCAGTTCGAGGTGGCCGACTACCCGCTGCTGCGCACGCGCCGCCGGTTCTGGGAGGCCTGCTTCCAGACCACGGATCCCTCCGGCACCAGGAGCCAGCTCCGCTCGCAGCTTCGGATCCTGCACGATTCGCTTCGCGCCGTCGCCGAGAGACCGCTCGGTGCGGTGGTTCCGGCCAGCGATCTGTTCCGCGCGCTCGCCCAGGATCTGGTCGGATCCAACGTGCTGCTCAACGAGATCAACACCCGCATCCGCAAGCTCGACGACGGCTCGGAGGAAGGCAGGCTCAAGGCCGACCTTTGCGGCGTCGTCTTCCTGATCGGCAAGCTTCCCCGCGAGGAGGGCGCGGATCAGGGTGTGCGCGCCGATGCCGACACCTTGGCCGACCTGCTCCTCGACGACATCGGCCGCGACTCGGGGAAGTTCAGAAACCGCGTGGCGCGCATGCTCGATGGGCTCGCCGAAGAAGGCGTCCTCATGCGCATGGCCGACGAGTACCGGATCCAGACGCGGGAGGGCGCGGAGTGGGAGCGCGCGTTCCGCGAGGAGCGCACGCGGTTGTCCGCGAACGAGGTGGAGATCGCCGCGCGGCGCGATCAGCTGCTCGGGGAAGCCGTTCAGAATGAACTGAAGGGCGTGCGGCTCTCGCACGGAGAGGCCGGCGTGACGCGCAAGCTGAGGGCGCACTTCGGGGCCGAGGATCCCGACGCGCGCGATGGCGGCGGGCGGAGGGAGGTCGCGGACGCCGTCTGGATCTGGGTGCGGGACGGCTGGTCGTGTTCGGAGGCGAACGTGCGGGCGGATGCCCGCCGGAAGGGCATGGAGGACGCCACCCTTTACGTCCACCTCGCGAAGCGGGGCGCGGACCAGTTCCGGGCGCACATCACGAGCGCCGAGGCCGCGCGCAAGGTGCTCGCCGCGCGAGGCGTCCCTTCCTCGGCGGAGGGACGGGAGGCCCGGGAGAGCATGAACAGCCGGCTCGCCGGGGCCGAAGCCGCCCGGGACCGCATCGTCGAGGAAACCGTCCGGATGGCCAAGGTCTTCCAGGGCGGTGGAGCGGAAGTCTTCGAGGACGGGTTGAGCACTAAGGCCGCGTCCGGCGCGGAGTCGTCCCTCGCGCGCCTCTTCCCCCGTTTCGCCGACGCGGACCACCGGGGATGGGGCACCGCACTCAGGCGCATCCGAGAGGGGACGGGCACGCCCTTCGGCGCGGTGGGATGGGAGGGAAGCGTCTCGGGCCATCCCGTTGCCCGGGAAGTGATGCTGAAGGTGGGATCCGGTGCGACCGGCGCGAAGGTGCGGGCCGCACTCGAAGCCGCGCCGTTCGGATGGCCCCGCGACGCCGTCGACGCGGCGCTACTGGGACTGCTGGCGGACGGACACCTGAAGGCCGAGCGGAACGGCCGACCCGTCAAGGCTGCGGAAGTCACGCAACAGTTGACGCCCGGAGTGCGATTCCTGCCCGAGAAGGTGCGGCTCACGACGCGGCAACGGACGGCGGTTCGCGGGCTCTTCCAACGGCTGGGTGTGCGGACACGGAGCGGCGAGGAAGCCGACAAAGCTTTGGCGTTTCTTTCCGAGTGCAGGAAGCTGGCGCATGCGGCCGGAGGTGACGCTCCGCTTCCGCCGGTGCCCGACACAAGGTTCCTGGACGATCTCTCCGGGCTGGCCGGGAGCGAGCAGTTGGCGGCGCTGCTCGCCGAGCGTGAACGAATCGAGACTTCCACGGACCTGTGGAAGGAACTCGGAGAGCGAGCCCCGGAGCGCATCGGCGCGTGGAAACTCGCCGAGGGCCTCCACCGGCATGCCGATGGCGAGCTTGAAGAAGTCGCCGCCGAGGTGGGGCGGCAGCTTGACGCGATCCGTAAGCGCCGCACGCTGCTCGACGACACGGACCATGTCCAACCTTGCGCCGTCCGGTTGGGGGACGCCCTGCGCGGGGCGTTGGGCGGACTTCACGAAGAGCTGAGCGCCGCGGTGGACGCGGTGAACGCGCGGCTCGCGGACGACGCGACCTGGAGGAGAGTGGAGGCGGACGACCGGGAAGAGGTCTTGGCCGAAACGGGGCTGACACCGCCACCGGCATTGCGAGTGGGCACGAACGAAGCGCTCCGAAAGGAACTCGACGCGCGTGGACTGGCCGCGTGGCGTTCGGAGATCGATGCCATCCCAACACGCGAGAGCAGGGCGCTGGCGGCCGCCGCTCGGCGGTTGCCGGATGACGATTCGGTGACGTTCCGTAGCGTCCGCGTGAGGCGGGGAACGCTGGGCGACGCGGAGGCCGTGCGGGCATGGCTCGCTGAACACGAGCGAAAGCTCAACAAGGCAGTCCGCGAAGGTCCGGTGATCGTGGAATGAGCCCTTGTCCATGACCGCTCCTCTTTCCTCCGAGCTGCGCGCCCGGCTGGGCAACGTCATACAGGAGGCACGCCGTGCCGCCGAATCCGGCGCGCGCCAAGCGCTCAAGGCCCTCGCGGTGGACCGCCCGAAGCCCTTCGGTTCCATGTCGCTCACCGAGACGGCCCAGCGCAACGCGCTCCGAAACAGGGGCCGCCAAGCCGGTGACAGGATCGACGGCGCGACCGGTGCGCAGCCGATCGCGCGCCTCGCCCACGACGTCGCCTACGAGCACTGGCACCGCATGCTCTTCGCGCGCTTCCTGGCCGAGAACGAGTTGCTCATCGCGCCCGAGTACGGGGTAGCGGTCTCGCTCGATGACCTGCGGGATCTGGCCCGCGAAGAGGGACGAGACCCTTGGCAACTGGCGGGTGAATGGGCCCAGGGAATGCTTCCCGAGATCTTCGCCACGGACGACCCCGCGCTGGAACTCAAGCTCGCGCCGGAGACCGGCCAGACGCTTGAGGAGTTGATCGAATCGCTGCCGGCGACCGCCTTCACCGCGAGCGACTCGCTCGGCTGGACCTACCAGTACTGGCGCGCCGAGGAGAAGGACCGCGTAAACGCGAGCGGCGCGAAGATCGGCGCGGACGAACTTCCCGCCGTCACCCAGCTGTTCACCGAGCGCTACATGGTGCTCTTCCTCCTGCACAACACCGTCGGCGCGTGGCGGGCGGGCAAGATGTTGGCCGAGGACACCGCGCTGGCAACCTCGGCTTCGGACGAGGCCGCGCTGCGCAAGTGGATCCGACTCGCAACCGGTGGCGGATATGATTTCACGTACTCGCGCTTCACGCGGGCGGCCGCCGATGGAGACGAGGACGACGAGCGGTCAGGCCCTTGGCGTCCGGTGGCGGGAACGTTCGCCGATTGGCCTCGGGCGGCGCGTGATCTTCGGGTCCTCGATCCCTGCTGCGGAAGCGGCCACTTCTTGGTAGAGGCGTTCGAGCTTCTGGTCCGGCTTCGCATCGAGGAGGAGGGACTTTCGGCGCGCGATGCCGCCCGCGCCGTGCTCAGCGACAACCTCTTCGCTCTCGAAATCGATCCGCGCTGCACTCAGATCGCGGCCTTCAATCTGGCGCTCGCGGCGTGGCGGGTGGCGGGCGGGTGGATGCGCCTGCCGCCGCTGAACATCGCCTGCTGCGGGACAGCGCCCAACACGAGCGAGGCGGAGTGGGTCCGGCTGGCGGACGACTTGGAGGGGCTGACAGGTCTGGCCGAAGACCCCGACTTGTTCGGCTCAGGCGTGTCGCTTGCCCAGGGACCGCTCCAGCAGGGGATGGCGCGGCTGCACGGCCTCTTCCGGCGGGCGGGCGAGCTCGGGTCGCTGATCGATCCGGAGACCGCCGGAGGCGACTTGTTTCGCGCCGGATACCGCGACCTGAAGACGCTCCTCGATCGCGCGATCGAACGGGAACGGAGAACCGGGCAGCGCAACGAACAAGCCGTGGCGGCCGCGGGCATGGCGCGGGCGGCCGAGATCCTGATGGGCCGCTACACGCTGGTCGTAACCAACGTGCCTTTCCTCGGGCGGGAGAATCAGGACAAACGGCTCCGCGACTTCTCCGAAACCCACCACGGTGACGCGAAGCGCGACATCGCGACGGTCTTTCTGTCGCGGATTTTCCGGTGGCTAGGCGACCACGGGACGCAGGCGCTGGTCACGCCCCAGAACTGGCTCTTCCTCACGAGCTACCGACACCTGCGGGAGCGGCTGCTCAAGGAACGCACCTGGAATGTGGTCGCGCGGTTGGGGCCAAGTGCGTTCGAAACAATCAGTGGCGAGGTCGTCAGTGTCGCGCTCGTCGTGCTGTCGGCAGGGAAGCCGCATCGGGATTCGGAGATGGCGGGGCTGGATGTGTCGTCTCCGCGTGGTGAGCCGCCGATTCGGGCCGCCGAGAAGGCCCGGCTGCTGGCGGATGGCGCGGAAGTGATCGAGTCGGTTCAGGCAGAACAGTTGAAGAATCCAGACGCCGCTGTTCTGATGCGGCCGGTGGGGGAGCGGACCTTGCTGGGGCGGTATTGCAACGGCTTTGTCGGGATGATCGCTAATGATCGACCTGCCTATGTCAGGCGGTGCTGGGAAGTTCTGGACGTCGGAGTTAGCGAGCCGTGGGTGTTTCAGCAAGGCACGGTGAAGCAAACGGTTGACTTCGGTGGACTCGAATACGCGTTGCATTGGGGCGAATCCCCATCTCCTCTGTTGACGGCGAGGGACTACGGATATCGGGGACGAACGGTCTGGAACCACCAAGGCGTCGCCGTCTCCCAAATCGGCGCACTCCCCGTGACCCGGTACACTGGCGAGAAGTTCGACAACAACGCCGCCGTCGCGGGTCCCCTGTCGGGAGACCAGTTGGCCGCCGTCTGGGCCTTCTGCTCATCTCCTGACTATCACGCGGCTGTTCGTGAGATCAACCAGAAACTGAGCGTCACGAACGCAGCCCTCGTCAAAGTCCCCTTTGACCTTGATCACTGGACCAAGGTCGCCGCCGAGCGCTACCCGAATGGCCTCCCCGAACCCTACTCGGACGAGCCTACGCAGTGGATTTTCCACGGCGACCCGTGCCGGAGCGTCATCTGGGACGAGCAAGCCAAAGTCACGGCGCACGGTCTGACCCGGTTCGACCACACCGTCCTCCAAGTCGCCGTCGCACGCCTCCTGGGCTACCGCTGGCCCGCCGAACTCGATCCGGACATGCGACTCGCGCCCGAGCAGCGCGCCGTCGTTGAAGGCTGTGCTAACTACGACGATCTTGCCGACGAAGACGGCATCGTCTGCCTTTCCCCGGCGCGCGGCGAGGTCAGCGCCGCCGACCGCCTGCGCGCGCTTCTCATGCACGCCTACGGCGACGAGTGGTCCGCAGCCACCAACCCGGACGGCAGGACGCCCCGCTCGCTCGAAGTCTGGCTCCGTGACAACTTCTTCATCGAACATTGCAAGCTCTTCCAGCACCGTCCATTCGTCTGGCACATCTGGGACGGGCGCAAGGACGGCTTCCACGCGCTCGTCAACTACCACCGGCTCGCGGGTCCCGGCGGCGAGGGCAGACGGACGCTGGAGTCGCTCACCTACGCCTACCTGAACGACTGGATCGGGCTTCAGCGGGCCGAACGGAGCGACGGCGTGGCCGGAGCCGACGACCGCCTCGCGCACGCGATGGATCTCCGGCAGCAGTTGGAGCGGATCCTCACGGGTGATCCTCCGTGCGACCTCTTCGTGCGTTGGAAGCCGCTCCGCGCCCAGGCGATCGGCTGGGAGCCGGACCTTGACGACGGAGTGCGCCTGAACATCCGTCCGTTCATGCGCGCCGAGCTGCGCAAGGGCGGCCGCGCCGGTGCGGGCATCCTCGTCCGGAAACCCAACGTGAAGTGGGGGAAGGACCGGGGAAAGGAGCCGGAAGAGCCGAGGCCCCGCGAAGACTTCCCGTGGTTCTGGGGGTGCCCCGGGAAGGGCGTCGTCGAGGTACGAACTGACTTCGAGGCCGCCGCCGACGCGGAGTTCGACGGAAATCGCTGGAACGACCTGCACTATTCGCGAGGGGTCAAGGAGGCGGCGCGGGCGCGGAGGGGAGGTACCTGACATGGATCAACTCGGGGAGGACACATGTCCCGCCTGTGGGTAGCCTTTCGACACGATGTCAACGTAATGGTACTCACACGGCGGTTGGCGGGTTCGTGACAGCCCCGTTCCTTTCCGACTCGGAGTTGCGGACGATCCTTTCGCGTGGCGAGGGTCAATTCGTGGAGTTCAAGTCGGCGTGGGATCTTGGCTCCAAGCCTGCCAAGCCTCTCTGGCGCCGAGCCCTGCGGGACAAGATCGCCGATGTCGTCGCGGCCTTCGCCAACGCCGACGGAGGCCTGCTGCTGGTTGGAGTGGACGACGACGGTGCTGTGAGTGGCCACGGCTATTCGGAACAGGACGTGTCGGCCTTCTTCGAGGTGCCGCGCCGCCGGTTGACGCCCACCCCGGATTGCCGGACAGCGCGCTTCAACCTCGACGGCCACGAGATCCTCGCGTTCCAAGTGCCGATTGCGCCAGAGGCCGTGATGATCGGCGGCAACGGGTTCCCCTACCGCGTGGGAAGCTTGATCGTCCGTGAGCCGCAGGAGGCAATCAACGAACGGAAGCAGGCGTACCGGCATATAGGTTACGAACAGCGATTCTGCCCGGGAGCCACCCTCGGCGACCTGAACCTGGACCTCGCCGAGTCCTTTCTGCGGGAGACCCCGGTCGGTGGTCGTCCGGTCCGGGAGGCGCTCCGGTACTACGGCCTGATCGAGGCGGACGGACTCGACTGGCGGGTCACCAACGCCGCCCTCCTCCTCTTCGCCCGCCGCCCCGCGTTGCGCTGGCATCCGCGCGCGGGCCTGCGCGTGTTTCGGGTTTCCGGAACCCGGATCGAATACGGTCGGCAGAGAAACGTGACCCAGATCGGGCGCGGCGATCCTCCGCTGGCCAGCGCCATTGTGGAAGCCAAGGAGTTGGTGCGAAGCCAGATTCGGAGGTCTGAACGTCTGCGTGGCCTGTTTTTTGAAGACATCCCGGAGTATCCCGAATTCGCTTGGCAGGAGGCGCTCGTCAACGCGGTCGCGCACCGCGACTACGAGGTCCGGGGACGCGAAACGGAGGTCTGGTTCTTCGACGACCGTTTGGAGGTTTCCAGCCCCGGCGAACTCTTGCCGCCCGTGACCGTCGAGGCTTTGCGGGAAGGCGCCGCCGCCCACGTCACCCGGAACCCCATGCTCGTTCGGGTGCTCGCGGACGCCGAGATCATGCGCGACGAGGGGGAGGGCGTCGCGCGGGTGTTCCGGGAGATGGCCGCCAGCCTGCTGCGGGAACCCGAGCTCGACTCGGCGAGCGGGCTGTTCCGGATGACGCTCTTCAACGAGCCCGTGTCCGGGGAGATGAGGCCGGGTTGGAGCCACCTTCTGAGCACCCTTCTGGTCTCGGATGGTCAACGCAGGTTGCTGCTGGCACGCCCGACCGGCTTCACCGAGCAGGACTACCAGCGGGTGAACGGGACGGGTGAAGATGAGTCCAGGCGTGGCGTCCGGGATCTCTGCGCCAAGGGCATCGCCGAACGGCAGCTCGACGCGGAGGGTGCGGCACCGACCTATTCGATCGTGTCCGCTCTCGAAGCGGACGCCCGATTTCTGGAGGCCCGCATTCCGGAGTTGCGTGCCTACTTCGACCGCGCAGCGGCGCTTAGGAACGCCGACTACCGGGCACTATTCGGGATGGACCGCCACGGTGCACTGCGCGAGCTGCGTCGGCTCGTGGCCCTCAAGGTACTGGCCGGCAGGGGCGCGGGACGCGGCACCCGCTACGTGCTCGCCATCCCCCCCGAGTGACGATTTGCGCAGCCTTCACGTCCGATGTGCGCGGCGCCTAAAGTCATGTGCCGTGAGCACTTCGCAGGATTATGCGCGCAGCCGCCGTCCGGCATGCGCGCGGATGCGGAGCTACGGGCATCGCCGTTGCTCGACCTTCCTCGCCACCGCCATCCCTGTGGACGGACGGCAGCTACAATTCGCATTGTTCGCGCATTTTCGGCGGAGCTGAACCAAGAAATGCGATCGAAATGCGAAACGCGCATTTCCGCGCGCGTTTTACCGGAGAGCAATGCGCGATTTGCGCAGGGTTCGCGTCCGATGCGCGCGCCACGTAAAGCCATGCGCCGTCGGTCGTTTCATGGCTTATGCGCGCCGCCGCCACCCGATATGCGCGCCGAACGTCGCGGTTGGATGTCGGCCCCGGCAACCGTTCGCTCTCCGTTCGGCGAGGCACTAACCTACAGGCCATGACCGCGCTCGATCTCCTCGCCAGGGCCATCCGCGCCAAGGCCGACGTGTCCGGGGCCATGGAGCGTCCAGCGGCGATCCTGTGGCCGGACGCCAACCAGGACTGGCACCGACTCCTTCCTGCCGTGCGTTCGCGCATCCCGGAACTGCTCGTGCTCGGCGACTACCGCCCGGATGACCGCACCGGTCCCGCCATCTGGTTGCGCTGCGTGATCGACGGAAGGATCCAACTCCCGGATGTTCCGGGCGAACGGCCTCCGGTCGTCTACCTGCCGGGGATCGAACGGGGACAGCTTCACGCGGGCGAGGACTGTCCCGAAGTTCTCCGACCCCTCGTCGAACTCCTGTACCGGGGCGTGGCCTGGCACCATTCCAACGGACGCGACTGGAGCGCGCGCGCGTTTCTCACGCTTCGTGCCGACGGCGTACCCGCAGGACCCGGTCTCGACATCGCGGGCGACTCGGAGACGCGCGAGGCGCTGCTGCGCGCCATCGGGGAGGTCGCGCAGACACCGCTCGAAGAGTTGCGGGGCCGCCGCCTCGACGCCAACGCCTTCAACCGGATTGCCGGCGTGGAGATCGAGCGCGACATCCTTCGCTGGCTGGGCAATCCGGAAGTGACCCGCCAGACGATGGGCGATAGGTGGGATGCCTTCCGGGACCAGGCACTCCGCGCGCTCCGGTTCGACCCCGAGGCCGGGTCCGACGTGGAAGCAGGTGCGAAGCTTGCCGAGGGCAAAGGGAGGTGGAGGTATGTGTGGTCGCGCTTCGGCGAGACTCCAGAGTCCTTCCCGGGCGTTGCGGACGTGCTCCGGAGAAGCCGACCGGAGGGCGAACTCGTACTTGAAGGCCGGGAGCGCTGGCCGGATCTGAACGACGAGGACGAGATGGCCCTGCGCGCGGCGCTCGTCGGGTTGCCGCAGTTCCCGCAACCCGCCGCCTGCGCGGAGATCGAGCGGCTTGAGGCGGAGCACGGGCCCCGCCGCGCGTGGATATGGGCGAAGTTGGGAGACTCCCCCCTCGCCAAAGCGCTTCGGCCGCTGGCCCTCCTTGCCGAGGCCGCCGGGAAATCGGTGGGGGGCGCGACACCGGACGACATCGTGCGGGTCTACTCCGAGCGGGGTTGGCAGGCCGACCGGAGCGCGCGCGAGGCTCTTGCGTTCGCCAGCCCCACGCACGAGCAGTTGATCGCCGACACGGTTCGCCACTTGGCGGAGCCGTGGATGGACGAATCGGCCCGGGCTTTCCAGGCGGCGGTCCGCGATCACCCGCTCCCGTCCGTCCGTACCGGAGCAGTCGAGGCGGGGCTTTCCGCCGCGGACGCGGAGACCCGCCATCCCATCGCCGCCGCTGAAAACGAGTGCCTGCTGTTCGTCGATGGTCTCCGCTACGAGCTCGGCTGCTGCCTCGCCGAGCGTCTCCGGGACTGCGGCTTGACCGCCAACGTACGGTCCCGCTGGGCCGCGATCCCGACCGTCACCGCCACTGCCAAGCCCGCGGTCACTCCTGTCGCGGACCGAATCGCCGGAGACCGTCTCGGCGCGGATTTCCAGCCTGTCATGCGCAGATCGGGCCGTCCCGCGGTTGCCGCCACCTTGCGGGAAGCCATAAGAGAGCGCGGCTATGAGATCGTCGGCGACGGCACCTTGGATCTCGGCCCCCCGCCCGGTGCGCGCGGCTGGCTGGAGACCGGCAAGATCGACCACCACGGCCACCACCACGACGCGGCCGGATTCGCACGGCTGGTCGAGGCTGAACTCGACCGGATTGCGCGCCGCGTCCTCGAACTCATCGAAGCGGGTTGGGCATCCGTCCGAATCGTCACCGATCACGGCTGGCTCCTGCTGCCCGGCGGGCTTCCCATGGTCACGCTTCCCGGACACCTGACGGCTTCCAAGTGGGCGAGGGCGGCCGTGCTCGCTGAAGACGCCCGGCCTGACGCCCCGCTTCACCCGTGGCACTGGAACCCGGACGAGCGCTTCGCCTCGCCTCACGGGATCGCCTGTTTCAGCAAGCGTCCGGAATACGCGCACGGAGGCCTGAGCGTGCAGGAGTGCCTTATTCCGGACATTCGCGTCCGCGCCGCCGCTACGGACGGGCGGCTGGGCCGCGCCGGACTCGCCCGCACGGTCATCCGGTCGGTCTCGTGGCTCCGGATGCGGTGCAACATCTTGGTAGAAGCGCCGCCGGAAGGCGCGGCAGCCGACCTTCGCCTGGGGACCCCCTCTGGAGAGTCCGTCGCGTCGAGTCCGAAGCCCATCGACGCGGACGGATGCGCCAGCCTGATCCTGCGCGACGATGCCCACGAGGACGCGGCGCTGGTTCTCGTCGTCACCGCTTCGGACGGCCACGTCCTCGCACACCGGAACACGAGAACGGGAGACCCTCCCGCATGACCGAGCCTACCGAATCCGCGTCCGCCGCCGATTTTCGGCTCGACGACCTCGACCAAGCGGCCAACGAGGCCTTCCCCGGCTACCTCGTCCGGAAGGATCTGGTGCGCCAGTACGCACGGCAGTATCCCGTGCCTACGTACGTCGTCGAGTTCCTGTTGGGGCGATACTGCGCGAGCGTGGAACCGGTCGAGATCGCGGAGGGGCTCGACATCGTGAAGGACCAGTTGGAGGGCCGGACGGTACGGCCCGCCGAACGCGAGATCTTCAAGTCCCGCGCCCGGGAACGGGGCTCGGTGCGCCTGATCGACATCGTGCGGGCGCGCCTGGACGCCAAGAACGACTGCTATCTGGCCGAACTGCCGAGCCTGGGCCTCAAGGATGTGCGGATCGGCACCGGGTTCGTCGTCGAGAACGAGCGCATTCTAGCCGACGGCTTCTACGCCGAGGTCACGCTGGAATACGATCCCGTCATCGCCCAGGAGAAACAGGGCCGTCCCTTCAGCATCGCCGCCATGCGCCCGATCCAGATGTCGAATCCGTCGGTGCTCGACGTGCTCGCCAAGGGGCGGCGACGCTTCAACACGGAAGAGTGGAAGCGCCTACTGCTTCGCTCGACGGGACTCGAACCGGACGCGCTCGACGAGGGCGCGGCGCGGGTCGCCCTCCTGAGGCTGATCCCCTTCGTGGAGCGCAACTACAACATGGTCGAGCTGGGGCCGCGCGGCACCGGCAAGAGCCACGTCTACCAGCAGCTGTCGCCGTTCTCGCACCTTCTGTCTGGGGGCAAGGCCACGGTGGCGAAGATGTTCGTCAACATGGCGAACGGACAGCGCGGTCTCGTCTGCCAGTACGATGTCGTCTGTTTCGACGAGGTCGCGGGGATCTCCTTCGACCAGAAGGACGGCGTCAACATCATGAAGGGCTACATGGCGTCGGGGGAGTTCAGTCGGGGCAAGGAGAGCATCCGTGCCGAGGGGTCGCTAGTCTTGGTTGGCAACTTCGACGTGTCGGTTGAGCAGCAACAGCGGATCGGGCACCTGCTCAGCCCGCTCCCCAAGCAGATGCGCAACGACACCGCCTTCCACGACCGCATCCACTCCTACGCGCCCGGATGGGATTTTCCCAAGCTCAATCCGGCCGAACACCTCACCGATCACTTCGGGCTCGTAAACGACTTCCTGAGCGCCTGCTGGACGAAGCTGCGCGACACGACCCGACTCCCGATCCTCCAGAACCGCGTCTTCTGGGGCAGCGCGCTTTCTGGTCGCGACATCGAGGCCGTGCATAAGACGATATCCGGCCTTCTCAAGCTGCTGTTCCCGGATCCCGAAATGGAGGTCGAGGACGACGATCTGGAGTGGATGGTACGGCTCGCGCTCGAATCGCGGCGGCGGGTCAAGGAACAGCAGAAGCGGTGCCTCAAGGCCGAGTTCCGGAGCACCCACTTCTCGTACACCCTCGGGGTGGACGGCACGGAGAGCTTCGTGGCCACCCCGGAGCTGCGCAGCGACGAGGCGATCGACAGCGACCCGCTGCCGCCGGGTCAAGTGTGGGCGATCGGGCCAGGTGTGGAAGGGTGCGGACCGGGACTCTATCGCATTGAGGTGGTCGTGGGACGAGGAGCCGGAGGCGCGAAGATCCTCAATCACCCGGTTCCGCCGGCCTTTCGAGAGAGCGTCAGGGTGGGCGAACAGAACCTCTACACGGCTGGAAGCGCCTTGCTGGGAGACCGTGACCCGCGCGGCCACCAGTACACGATCCAGATGCAGCCCCGCGACAACGAGCGTTCGGGGGGGGGCTTGGGACTACCGGTGCTGGCGGCGCTGGTCGGGGGGCTCTTGGAACGCCGGACGCGGGGCGCGACTATCGTAGCGGGGCCGCTCAATCTCGGCGGATCGCTGGAGCGCATCCCCGACCCGGTGGCCATCGCTGAACTGGCAGTGGACAAACAAGCCACCGTGCTGCTCATGCCGGTCGGCGAGCGGCGCGAGTTGATGAACCTCCCCGACGACCTCTGGACGAAGGTGAACATCGAATTCTACCGGGACGCGGAGGACGGCGTGTTCAAGGTGCTGGAATGAGCGGCGAGGGGCTTCGGAAGCTCAACGCCAAGGAGCCCGCTAGCAGTTACGCGTTTTCTGGGACTTCGCCCAGGGAACGGGGCGCGGCAGCGGCGAACGCGGTCTGGATAAAGATAGTTCGGGATCTGGAGCGCTACGGCGCGTTCCCAAGCGTCAGCGGATCGGATAGTACCGGTACTCTCGGCCACCGCTCGTAGAGGCTCCTCGGATGCGACCGATCAACCCTGCCTTCCAGAGTGCTGTCAGCCGGGCAGAGGCCGTAGACCCTTCCAGCCCATGCGGTGGGAGGGTCAGCTGGGTAGATGTGAACTGATGATGCTCCTGGATTGCTAATAGGGTGTCCTCATGCTCCGTGGCTAACCGCCGGCCGACAATACGGAGTCGTCCCTCCTGAACCCGGACAAGCAGAATCTCACCGCGAGCCTCCAATGCGGCGGCCAAGTTCGCGAGCACGTCTTCGTTGCCCACATTCGAGGCGACGAAGAGGAGCCGGGGACGATGTCTTCTCACCGTCTCCACCACCGCCTCTCGTTGAAAGCTGATATCCGAGCGCACGATACGGGAGTAGTCGAGCACCACGAGGGTGCGGTCCGGAAGTCGGGCCAGCTCAGCATGGAGTCTCAAGAAGACGTCGATACCGGCCGACGTTCCCCAAGCATCCGGACTGTCTCCCGGCCGCAGCAGCGCGGAGTAGTCGCGAGGCGTCTTGATCTCATCCATTGAATGAGATTAGTATCAAGGCGTACCGTAATCAAGAAACGATAACCCCGGTGACCCGTTATGAGCACCTATCTGAAGAGAGTATCTACCTCGTCGGGCTTCTTGGAGGCCTGTCCCGTGGAGTTCGGACGTAGCCTCACCTGCGTCATCGGCGCGCGTGGGACCTGCAAGTCCACGCTCATCGAGAGCATCCGCTTCGCGTTCGAGACGGACGGAGCCCGGGTAGCCACGCTCGTCAAAGACGAGAACGTCGGCGACCAAAGTCTGCCGACGTTCGGGATCATCAAAGCCACGCTGCGCGCGGGCAGTGTGCGCTGTGAGCTGGAGAGGGCCGACAACGGTTCGGAGCACGAGGTCACGCTGGAACGCGAAGTAGGTGGCCAGCCGCGCATCTTCCTGGATGGAGTTCGCGAACACACGAGCCACGACCTCCTAGGGGAAATCGAGGTGTTCTCTCAGGGAGACCTTCAGCGGATCGCAGAGGACGACAACGACGAGTTGCGTCTCGCGCTAATCGACCGCCCGAACAGAAGCCAAGTAGCAAAGCTGAATACGGAGCGACGAGAAACAGCCGAGGCACTGAGTCGCCTTGGGCCGGAGCTGAGAGTGGTCCGGGGGCGGCTCTCGACCTTGGATCACGAAGTCACCCAACTGGATCCAGCCCGGAGCCAACTCGACCGCCTGACCCAGGCTGCCCCCGTCGCGAGCCCAGAGTTGGAAGCGGAGCGCCAGGGCCACGAGCGTCGACAGCGAGTCCTGGGAGCCCTGAAGAGCGCAGAAGCCGAGCGGAGAGGTCTCGCGAATCGTCTGGCAGGTGTACGCGCGTCGGCCCACCAACTGGCCGAGTCCGTAGCAACGATCACGGAAGATTCGGGGGACACGTTGGCGGACGAGATGTCCCCTCTAGAGGAGCTACTTGGCGCGGTTGGCGAACTGACGACGGTAACATCGAAGATCGATGCGATAAGCTTGACGCGGCTCATCGAGGATCTTGAGCGGCGCTTCGAGGACGCGAGCGAGCGGTACTATCAATTGCGGCAGCAGGAGCAAGCCGTGAATGAGTCACTCAAGCAGCAGCACGTCCTGAAGCGACAGGTAGAACACCTCGAACAGCTGAGAAGTGAGGCAGAAGGTGAACGGAAGAAGGAGTCGGATCTGCTCAATGAGAGGAGAAAGCTGCGCGGGAAACTGCGGCAAATCGATGACCAACTCTACGATTTGCGAATCGCGGAGATCGATTCGATCAATGACGAACACGGCGATACGGTCCAGCTCACGTTGAGTTCATCATCGAACACCCGCGCGTACGCGGATCACCTGCGCGAGCTTCTCGTTGGTTCGCGGATCCACGCGCAAGAAGAGGTGGCGCGCTCCATCGTGGACCGCCTCGAACCGAGCACTCTGATCGATCTGGCTGAGGCGGGTGACGCCCACCAACTCGCGGATCTGCTGGGACGCGATCTGGGGCAGATGACGCGGATCGTCGCCCAGCTCGGGGATCATGACGACCTGTATGACCTGGAAACAGAGCTGCCGGCGAATCGCTTAGAGGTCACCTTTTTTGATGATGGGGAGCCCAAGCCGGTCGAGACGCTCTCCAAGGGTCAGCGAGCAACCGCTCTGCTACCGATCATCCTGCGGCCGCTACCCTATCCGTTGCTGTTCGACCAGCCGGAAGACGATCTCGACAACAGCTTCGTCTTCAAGTCGTTGGTCGCCACCGTGCGTCAGCTCAAGTCCAAGCGGCAACTGATCTTCGTCACTCACAACGCGAACATCCCGGTGCTGGGTGAAGCGGAGAGGATCGTAGTGATGAGCATGAAGGGCCCAAAGAGCGCAGCGCCGGCGCTGACCGGCAGCGTGGATGGTCGGAAGCAGGAGATTCTCAACCTCCTAGAAGGTGGCGCAGAAGCGTTCGCTAAACGTGAACGCTACTACGGGGAGCTTCTGGCTGAGTCGAATGACTAGGACGGCGTTGGCCGTGATCGCGACGACGCGATGACGCGCGAGGAGTTCATCAGGCGTGTGGCGGCCGATGCCGATCGGACTGCTCAGGACGCGCTGAAGCCTGGACGTTGGCAGCAAGTAGGTGCAGACGCTGCCCCGCAGCTCGTACGTGACATCGGAGATGCTCTCAGCCGGAATCCCCGTCTGTCCAGGCGCACCCAGGCACACCGTCTAGAAACGCTACTGCGGGGTCTTGCGCTTCGTGGGAGCCGAGCGTATCGGGTTGCTCGGGCGGCGCGTGGATTCCCCGCTCACTTGCGCATGGCCGTGGCCACCGTAGTCCCGGCCAGCGCACGGCTGGAGTTGTACGGGTCTCGACGGCGATCAACGGCGCCTAGGGCGGAAGTAACAACGGACACGCCGGCTCCTGCCGTAGAAAGGGACCACGAGGCCTCCGCGTCGCACGAAACAGGTCAAGAGCGGCTGGGCCATTCGGCAGTTCTCCTACTGTCACATCCTGATCGGCAGGTCGCTAACCGACGACTGCTTGAGGACGCTGAGTTGGACCCGATGGTCGTAGAAACTCCTAGTGACCTAGAACGGGTGCTGGCGACGAGCACCGGAGTATGTGGGTGCGCGATCGACCAGTCAGCACTCACGGTCCTCGACACCGAAGCCCAGGTAGCCTTGTTCACGACTCTGGCGGAGTATTCCAGCTTCATAGCGATTCGGGTACACGAGGGTGCGGGGCTAAGAGTATCCCCTGAACGAGTGTCCCAGATCCTCAAGACGGCACGACAGCTCGGGACCCATGTCCCACACGACGTTCTGTGGTTTCGGTCGGACGGGACGATTCAGGGAACAGAGCTGTCCTTCTACCAGAACGCGGCGGAGCTGCTGCAAGCTCATGAGTCGGCGTCGTTCACTCTCGGCGAGTTGACGCCAGCCGAAGTTCAACTGCTCGTTGCCGCAGCCCGAGACCGAGTGCGGGCTGGGAGCCTCGGACCCGAGTTGGACGCTGAGGAATTGACCGTTCGCTTTCTAACAGGGGGCCGTTCGGAAGCCAAGCTGGCAACGGTCGTGTGCGGCAACACTCCAACGTTCGTAGCCAAGATCGCGCCCAAAGACCGCGCGCTGGACGAGATGCTACGATTCAGGACGTTCGTACAGCCGTTGAACGATGAACTGAGCCCCGATTGTCACCTTCACGGAGAAACCGCGGTCATCCTCTTCCGCCTCGTGCGCGGTGACAGCGACCCTTCGACTCCGGCCGAGTCCCTTGAAGACCGTTTGCACTACGTCTGGAATGAACAGTGGCTCCAGAGCAATCCGGAAGAGGCGGAGCAGGACGGCGTGTTCTTGGGGATGGCGCTGATGCGCGTCGCGCGAACCCTGGCAGAACTGAACAGCAACGCGCCACCGTCCAATTGGAATCGCCAGTCCTTCGTCAATCCCCCGGCGACGCACCTCGACGCGCTAGAGCGCGAGGGATTCGTCTGGGGGCTGAATGATTCCGCTGCGAGCGCGCGGAGGGCTGCTGCGGAGCGTGTTCGGCGCATGGAGAACTCGGCCATCGTGCACGGCGACCTCCATTTGCGAAACGTCCTGATCCGGGGCGAGAGCGAGGTGCGCCTGATCGACTACGAGGCGTCAGGACCCGGCCATCCCGCATTAGACCTAGTGAGGTTCGAACTCGCACTCTACCTGGGCCCGGTTCGTCAGTTCGAAGACGAGGCATCGAGTGTGGCGTTCCAGAGGGCACTTTCAATTGATCGAGCTCCGTTGGACGTCCTGCGCAGCAGCTTCCGGGGTTTTTTTCAGTGCCACGTCAACTCTGCGTGTGCAGCCGGTATGACGGCGGCGCGCGACGCAGCGATCGAGGTGCTTGAGAAGCACGGCGGAGACGCCCGAGACTACTTGGCCATGAAGTTCCTCGTGGCATGGCAGAACCTCGCGTTGATCGGCTCTCAAACGGGACTCGCGAGAGCCGTCATTTTGGCAACAGCTGAGGAGATTGCCACATGGTGAGACCGACCCCCCTTTCGAAGCCAGGCCCGCTCTGGTGGGATGGGGTTTCGGAAATAGGGTGGTCGCCAGTGTGCGAGGAAAGGATGGTCGCACTGCTCATCGAAGCCATCAGCGGTTGTGCTTGCCCCCGGCCCCGACGAGGGTCTGCTCATGACGCCTGAGGGTCTCGGTGGCGTGCCGGCGCTCTTGAGGGGAGATGTCGTGCAGAGTAGGATCATGTGTCAGCAGCCGCTGTCTCGCACGCCCGTTTCCGCGCCGGTGTCGATCAGTCCCAGCCTTGGCTTCTCAGCTTGGTCTATCCGCCATCACGGTACCGGAGAAGCGGGACGCAGACCACAGTAGTAGCAGGCTTCTTCGCGGTCGGAGACACGGCGGAGAGAGCCCTGATGACCACGCCAGTCCTGATGGGCGATGGGAGCGCGGATACCGGTCACCAATACCATCAATTCCGTCGCCGCGATTGAGGCTACGACTCCGTTGACCGTAATCACTGATGGACCACCCTGTGTCAGAGCATCCTCATGGACACCGTAGACCGCTTCCCGATCCGCGCGCTGCTCTGGCGATTCCAGGTACTCGTTCACTTCGTCGCGGTCCAGCACACCGAAACACACGAGGCAACCAGTCTCGGGGGTCGCTACGCAAACCCGTCCTCCGAAAACGACCTCCTCTTCTTCCGGCATCGTGTCGCTTGCTGAGTCGATCAATGGCAGCCCGTGCTGGCAGCAGAACTTGTTGAGCGCGAAACGGGGACCGTCGTGGTCGACGCAGCCAACGACGACATCCACAGCTGCGAGCGCGGCCTTCGCTTTGTCGCACTCCAGGCGGTCCTCGACCATCTCGATTTCTATCCCGGAGTCGATCATCAGCGCGAGATCACGGAGTATTTCGACCTTGGGGACCCCGAGCGGGTGCGACTCCCAAGCTCCAACCAGCCGGTTTCGATTCGACTTCTCGTCGTCCAAGCAGTCATCGTCGACGATCAGAATCTTCCCAACCCCAAGATAGGCGAGTTCCAGCACCACGAACGAACCGAGCCCTCCGCCACCGACCACACCGATGGTCGCGGCGGCGAGCCGTTCCTGGCCCTCGTCTCCGAATATCCTCCGCTGCCGGTCGAACCTATCCACGAACTTCCCCCCAGAAGCGTTCGGATTCACGGCTCGCACGAAGCACCTGCCCGCCGACGAGAAGGTCCACATGGCCCTGTGGCCCCCGCTGTCGGCCTTCCCAATAGAGGGAGTCGAATGCATCCCATCCCAAGACCAGGGCGACGTAGGGCCGACCGGGGAGTCGCCAGGACACGTGCGGCCCGACATCGGCCAATCCCTCGCAATCGAGAGGCGAGAAGCGCACGCGTGGCCCTCTGGTGAATGGGTGGGAGTGGGCTTCCACGAGCGCAGTGTTGGTACTGTGGGCATGGAGAATCATCTCCTGGAGCACGTTCTCCTGCAACTCCAGGTAGTAGGCCGTCTGCATGGCGAAATCCTCCCGCCTGAGCACCGTGACATCGAGGACCCTCAGCGCCCCGTTTTCGGCTGGAGAAGCGAAGAGAAAGGCCCCTTGCTCGCGCCCGTGCGCGCTGCCCTCAAGCACGAGCGCGGAGCGAAGGGCACGGAACTGGCGCTTGCTAGCGAAGCAAAGCGTCCGTCGCGCAGTGGATTCAGACACCCTGCCGGAACCGCTGTTCGAAGGTGATCAGATAATTCAGCAGGTTAGCCCCCTCACGAATATCCTGCTTCGCGGTCCATGGCCTGCCATCGGCGTTACCCTGCCATGAGAGGACACCCCATTGCCCGCTAAACGGCGGGCGATTGCTCGCGTCGGCGACAAAGTCGTTCGGGGGCTGGCCGCCCACGCGGGCGGAAGACGGCACGTAGATGCCGTAGGGTTCCTGCCAGGGATGTTCCTGCTGTGCGTGAAAAGCAACTGGAAAGGGATCTGGACTCCAGCCACCCCGCGTCGCTCGGGCGTCGTGTTCGAGCAGGAACCAGTCCCCCGATCGGATCACGCTCGGAAAGACACTGGCGATCAACTGGTGCTCCTGCTGAAGGCGGAGTTCACGCTCATCCACGACGCCAGCCGATCTTCTTCGCGAAGGTCTTGAGTTCCTTCAGATCCACGATTGCTCCAGGCTCGAGAGTTCGGGCCTCGTTCGTCGCCAAGTCGATCTGCTGGACGCCCTCCGACGGGTCCCAGCCACCCAACTCGGCGATCTGCTCTGTGATGATGGTCGGCTTTGGCCACCGAAACTCCTTCTCTTCGATATACAGGAGGAACAACTGGCCGGTGCGCAGCTTCTCGATGCCTTCGGTTGCGAGTTCCACGACATCCGTGTCCTCGATGAAGAGATCGGGCTCGTCTCGCCGTTCCAGCCAGACGCCGATGCACGCTGGATCATCCGCACCTGCCAGCTGCTTCGCGATCAACCCGGTCAGCTTAGCGCTGCCCCATTCGAAGCGTCGCTCGTCAACCTCGACGCGGAACGATCGATCACTTCTGAAGGCGATGAAGCGCTCGGCTCCTTTCTCGCGCAACTCGACCGTCTCATCGAGCCGCCGCTCTTGAAGCGCCCCATCATGGAGCACTTGGAAGATCAGGTGCTCCTCCGGGGGCCGGAAGCCTGCCGCCGCGAGCAGTTGCCGACCCGTGGGCTTGGGATCGTCCACCTTCAAGCCACGGAAATCGAAGTCGGCGTTGGCCACGGCCACGCGGAACCGGTCCCGGCCATGGCCCAATTGTCGGTCTTGAGTACTCATCTGGCACATCTCCTTGCACCTTGGTGGTTGTCAAGCGACGCTACCTTGCGTATCGTTGCTGTGTGCGCCGTCCACGATGACCGTATCGACCGGCGCACACTGGACGGTACTGAATCGACATCCGTGCGTCAACCGCTAGCGCGTACCAGGTACGATACAGGAGATTCCGTGCGAAGACAGGGCGAGACTCTGCGGGTCCAGGATCTCGCGAAGCTGCTCAGAGACCGGAGAGCCACGAAGGGCCTTGGTCTGCGAGCTGCGGCAGAGGAGGCAGGGGTGTCCTTCAATACGCTCGCCCGCGTTGAGAAGGGCCATGTCCCGGACATTGAGACCTTCAGTCGCATTGCCCGCTGGGTGGGGCGCTCCGCAGCGGACTTCCTTGAGCCCGGGGGTGTCACATCCGATTCGACCCCGGAGTTGATCGAGGCCCACCTGCGCGGTGACCCGGCGCTTTCCTCCGGTGCCGCAGCAGCAATCGCCGGGCTCGTCAGGGAGTTGTACGGCCGACTGGCGGAACCTACCGATGCGGCAACCGCTTTCCACCTCCGGGCGGCTTCCACGTTCAGGCCCGAGGCTTCGGTGCTCTTCGCCGACCTACTCGGCGAAATGCGTCAAGCCCTCTTGGACGAGGAGTGACGATGGCTCTCCGCCGTGGCTTCAAGGCTGAGGCCGAGCGCCTCGCGAAGGACCTCTGGAGCGAAATGAGCCTCACGCCCAACGACGGGATGGATGCTGTGAAGCTGGCCGAACACCTGCACTGCATCGTGCGGCCGGCGGACGCTCTGGTCGACATCGGGAAGCTGGAGGAACTCCGTCGCATCCAGCGCGACGCGTTCTTTGCCTGCACGTTCAAGCTGCCCGGCAATCGCTACGCCATCGTCTTCAATCCGCTGATGTCGGACAAGAGGCGAAACAGCGACATTGCTCATGAGGTGGCCCATATCGTGCTCGGCCACAACTTCTCGCGTCTCGAACGTCTTGGGAGCATCGCCTTCCTCTCCGGCGAAAAGCAGCAGGAAGAGGAGGCAGCATGGCTCTCCGGATGCCTCCTCCTGCCGCGCTTCGCCCTGGTTCACGACCTGAGGCAGGGAAAGACGCCCGCGACGATCGCAAGAAATCGGATTCTGAGCAAGGACATGGTGGAATATCGTATCCGTGTCACCGGAGTCACGAGACAGCTTGCCGCCGAACGCCGTAGGCGTGTGTCCTGAAGATGAGCTTCTCGATCGTCAGCGCACGGCGGTGGGTCAAGGTTGCCGCCAGAGACGTATTGCCAGTTCTGCGGACGGCCCACATCGGGTTTCCCGCCAAACGATCTCGTCTTTCCCGTGATCGTGTCGTTGGGGAATCAGAATCATCAAACGGCACGAGTGGCAGATCGTGCAGTCCCGGTTGAACTTAGACGATTTCATGCCGTGGGTTGCGACATCCGTTTTTCGCTGATCCAACGAGTGCTTCCGCCGCTCCGTCGGACTCTCCGTCCGGCCAGCCGGGCAGCGGAATGCGCGGCCATTCCATGCGCAGCGCTCCGGCGTTGGCCTCCCGATACACCGGATCGTGAAGGGTGGCGAGCACATGGTGGAACAGATCCTCGACACCGAGACTGAGGCGGATGAGATACCGCCGTGCCGCTCCCGAGAGATTGGCACGGCGGTCGGTGCCTGTAACCGAGCCCAAACCGTCCTCGCGAAGCCATGCCGGAAACATCAGCGCCCCGCGCTCGATCAGATGCAGGGAACCCATGTCACTCGTACAACAAGTCTGCGGCTCACCGGCTCCCTTCCGCAGATGCTGGGCGGAGGATAGCCACCAGTTCCCCTCGAACACATGCGGCCTGTAATCGGGGCGTGGCCGGTCCAGCAGTTCGCCATCCCGCTCCCAGTAGAGCCACCGCGTGTCGAACGGCCGGTAGGCGAAGCGGATGAACCCGGACTCGTCCGGCCCGCCACGCCTCAGCAGCGTGTCGCGCACGGCTCGGGCATCGAAACGCGCCGTGGACTTCATGACCCTCGGATGGCGTCGCGCGATCTCCTCATGGCTCAATGTCGGGTTGAAGTAGTCGCCAACTCCCGCCCGGAGGCGGTCGAGGTCGGTGTCCACCACGAATCCGTCGCGGCTCGTCTTGACGCCTGGAAACGAGACCGGGAACAGGTCCGGCAGCGCGGGCCAGTCGAACCAATCGGTACTCACCGCGGTCTCGGCGAACGGCAGGCCCAGCGGGAGCAACGGTGCGACTTCGGAGTACAGCACGTCCGGCTCCGCGTCGGCCGTGGCGGTCAACTCCGCTGGCTTGGCCTGTCCCCACAAGTGCCGGAACCCGACCGCTTCGGCGGGTTCGTGGTCCACCTTGCGCACCAGCGTGGCGATGGCAGTACCCACTTGGATGCCGACCGGATCGCCTTCTGTGGAAAAGATGCTCGGGTCCGGCGAGCCGTCCGGCGCGACCTTGCCCGTCTTGTACTTGTCGCCGTTCAGGCAGTCGATCCGGATCGCGTCGAACGCTTCGAGGTAGCGCTCCCGCATCCCGGTGAAGGACAGCCCGTCGAGCCACGAGTAGTTCGAGATGAAGCAGACCACGCCTTGGCCGGTCTTCTCGGCGATGCGCCGCTCCGCCATTCGGAAGAACCGGACGTAGAGATCGTTCAGGCCTTGGCCCTCCGGCTTCCGTACCTCCTTCGTCGTGCGGTAGGCTTCGGAAAGTTCGCGTTCCTCGTCCACCGCCATGCCCGCGAACCCGTTGTAGGGCGGATTGCCGAGGATCACGAGGATCGGAATGTCCTGCTTCACCGATTCGGCGAGATCGCGCTCCTCCTCTAGTTCCGGGAACGGCAAGGGCTTGGTCGTGCGCGGCTCCCAGCCGGTCAGCGCGTTGGTGAGGAACACCCCGGCGCGCTCCGATCCGTCCTCCGCCAGCGGCGCGCCCAGATTCTGCATCGTGAGGCCGACCTGCAAGTGTGCGACCACGAACGGCGCGGGCATGATCTCGAACCCGAACACCCGCTCGGTTGCCGCCTTCCTGACCGCCGCGCCAGCGAGCGCCCCGAGGCCATGCTCGCCGAGATTGCCCGCGATCCGGCGAAGCACCTCCGCCAGATAGGCCCCGGTCCCGCAGCACGGGTCCAACACATAGACATTCTCGGCTGCGAGCCCCGCTGCGATGCCCAGATCGTCCTTCAGCGCCTTGTCCACACGCGCCACCATGTAGCGGACCACCTCGGTCGGCGTGTACCACACGCCCAACTGTTTGCGGAGCGCCGGGTCGAACGCTTCGAGGAACGGTTCGTAGAAGTACGGTACCGCCTCGCCCTCGTTGAATCGCGAGAAAAACGCGGCTTGGTCCACACGGTCGAGTGCCGCTGATGTCCAGTCCAACACCTCGACAAGGCCGAGTGACCGCAGCTCGTCCGGGTCGGACAAGCGCCGGAACAGCGCTCGGAGCACCGGTGCCCGCAGGTGCCACGCTGCCTCGCGCCACCTAAACCGCTGCGGGCTGTGGTGGCCCTCGAACAGCGGTCCGTTCTTCTTCTGCTCATGGCGGGACCACAGCACCCATGCGGAGAAGATGCCGTAGAACAGCGTCTGGATCAGGGTCGAACGGAAGAAGCGCTCCCCGCGCTCGCCCTCGAAGCGAATCCCGAGCGCCTCCTCCATCGCCGAGCGGACGGCCAGAAGGGACGACACGTTCCCCGCCGCCTCGACTCGCGCCAAGCCGTCGCGGGCATAGGAAGCCAGCAGCCACGCCAAGTCCTTCGGCTCGGCCAGGGCGGCCCGGTGCGAAAGCACTCGGGCCAGATACTCACCGAGACCCGCACCGACCTTGCGGGCGAAGGCGCGGGGAGTCTCCACGTTGCGCCAGAAGTCCTCGGCATCTTCGGCCAGCGTGAAGGCTTCGAGCTTGGCGGGGCTGCCCTGCGCGTCCGCGCCCACCAAGACGAAGTTCCGTAGATTCGTGACGAGCACCAGACGGTAACGGCCCCAATAGCGGCTTACCTGCCCGGACCCCGCCGTCAACCACGCATCGTCGTCGACGCCCTTGACCTCGACGACGCCACGCTCGGGAACCTGTCCCGGCCTCGGTCGGCCCTTCTGAACCTGCCTCGCCGTGTACAGGGCAAGATCGGGATGCCCGGCTCCCTGATCCGCCAGTTCCTGCACGCAGAACACCTTGGGCTTGAGCGTGGCCCCGACCGCGCGCAACAGGCCCTCCAGCGCCGGATAGTACGAGCGCTCCGCCGTCGCCCCGCCCGATGCGCGCACGCGCCGAAGATCGGCGAAGTACGCCTCCACGGCGGCAACCAGCTTCTTGTTCGGTCCGGCCATCGTGTCTTCCCCGCGATTCGGACATGCCTCCGCCTTGAGGCTTGCCGTCCGGCAATTCAAGGAAGATACCATGTCGCACGGGTTCGCGGCGGCTCAGGGGGGCGACTCACGCTGCCCCTGTCCGATGCTCTCGCCATCGGCGTGTGAAGCTGGGGTCGAAGGGGTCGCAGCCCCCTCGCCAGCCGCCAACGTTCAACGTGGCGTGTGCTGTATGTGGACGCCCCCGGTTGGGCAAGCGTGGAT
>JAPPHB010000091.1 GCA_028821195.1 Gammaproteobacteria bacterium | reverse complement strand
CCGGGGCGTCGAACGCCGCGAAGTCCCCGAAGGCCTGGCTCGGGGACGGATCGACGCGGGCGGTATCGTCGGAATCTCCACCCTCATTGGAATCGGTTCCCTGAGAGTCGCCGGAGGGGAGGGCGGAGGCGGGTACGGATTCCGGTGAAGGGGAGTGAGTGCCTTCTGTCTGGTCGGTCATCGGTTGTCGTCCCTGGCGCACGCCTTGAAGGGAGCGCCGTTTCTTGCCGGTCCCGGATGTCGCGGGCCGGGTTCAGGGTTTACGGGATGTAGGGCAAACGACTACTTCTCAGCACTTTAAGGTATGGTTCGGCCGACCATGCGTCAATCACTCCCTGGAAGTCGGAACCCTGGCGTCCCGATCGCCGACCCGGGCGCGCACCACGCCGAGGATTGCCTCCACCTGCTCTTCGAACGAGAGGCGGGTTCCGTCGACTTCGAACGCTTCCGCCGCCTTCTTCAGCGGCGCAATCCCGCGGGTCGCGTCGATGCGGTCGCGGGCGCGCAGGCGTGCCGCCTCCGCCGCCACCGCACCGTCCGAGTCCGGATCGCGCCCTTTGTCGCGCAGGCGGCGGCGGGCGCGTTCGGTGACATCGGCGACCAGGAAGATCTTCGCCTCCGCATCCGGGAACACTACCGTGCCCAGGTCGCGCCCGTCGCCCACCAGCGACCCCTCCTTCCCCGCCTGCCGCTGGCGGTCGAGCAGCCATCCGCGCACCGCGGGCAGCCGCGCGACGGCGGAAACGTGCGCGTCGACTTCGGGGCTCCTCAGTTCGGTGGTCAGGGCGCGCGCGCCGAGCATCATCCGAAATGCGGATCCGGCGGCCACCATCCGCACGGGATGTGCGTTCAGGTCCGATTCCGTCAGCGCGGGCCATGACTCCGGCGGCCGGCCCGACTCGAGCAGAGCGCAGGTGAGGGCCCGGTAGAGCGCACCCGAGTCCAGGTGGCGGAAGCCAAGCCGGCGCGCCACCTCGCGGGCCGTGGTGGACTTGCCGGATCCCGCCGGGCCGTCGATGACGATCACGGGTCCGCGCCCGCGCTCGCGGACGGGTCTCGCGGACTCCAGATCGTCCTCGCCGGAATCCCCGACGGAGGGTCGTCCGGCCGGCCTGGAAGCCCGCTCGAGCATCTCCCAGAAGCCGGGGTAGCTGACGCCCACGGCCGCCGGCGCGTCAACGGTGATGGCGTTGCCTGCGAGGGCGCCGAGCACGCCGAAAGCCATCGCGATGCGGTGGTCGCCGCGCGCCTCGACGGCACCGGTCAGCGGGCGGCCGGCCCCTTCGATCACCAGGCCGTCGGGAAGCTCCTCCACCTCCACGCCCAGGTTGGAAAGGTTGGCCGCCAGCGCGCCCAGCCGGTCGGATTCCTTGACCCGCAGCTCCTCCGCGCCGGTGATGCGCGTGACGCCCCGGGCGCGGGCGGCGAGCACCGCCAGGACGGGCACCTCGTCGATAAGCCCCGGGATCTCCTGGCGCTCCACGTGGGTGCCGGTCAGGTCGGACGCGTGGACGATCAGGTCGCCGGCAGGCTCGCCGCCTTCCGGCGCGGACCCGATCTCCACTTCGATGCGTGCGTTCATCCTCTGCAGTACGGGCAGGAGTCCGGTCCGTGTCGGATTGAGCCCGATACCACGGAGCACGATCCCTTCGCCGGCCCCACCCAGCAGGGCGAGCGCGAGCGGAAAGGCCGCGGACGAGAAATCACCCGGCACGACTACGTCCAGAGGATCGAGGGCGGCCGGCGCGGCGGTCAGGCGCACCCGGTTGGCGTCGCGCTCCGGGGAACTGGTCAGCGCACACCCCACGGCTGCCAGCATGCGCTCGGTGTGGTCGCGCGAGAAGCCCGGCTCGAGGAGCCGCACAGGCACGCCGCCGGTCACCCCGGCGAGCAGGAGCGCACTCTTGAGCTGCGCGCTGGCCACGGGGAGGCGATAGTCGAGGGCGTGCAGGGGGCCGCCAGCAATGCGAAGCGGGAGTCTGCCGGGAGCGGCAAGCGGTTCGAAGCGCGCGCCCATCCGCGACAACGGGTCGGTCACCCGCCGCATCGGCCGCCGCCGCAGGGACTCGTCGCCGGTGAGGGTGGCCTCGAGTTCCTGTCCCGCCAGGACACCCAGCATCAGCCGCGCGGTGGTGCCGCTGTTGGCGCAGTCGAGGATCCGGCCCGGAGCGCGCAGGCCGCGCACGCCCACCCCGGTGATGCGCAGCTCCGCGTCGGCGACCAGGGGTGGGACGCGCACGCCCAGTGCCCTGAGGATGGAGGCCGTGGCCTGGGGATCCTCTCCGGTAAGGATGCCGCGGATGCGGCTCTCGCCGGCCGCCAGCGCGGCCAGCAGCAGCGCCCGGTGGGAGATGGACTTGTCGCCGGGCACCCTCAGCTCGGTCGTCACTGGCCGGTCCGGCCGGCTTCGCCGGGGCCGCCGCCCGCGCGCCAGCAGCGGGTGGAGCTCATCCAGGCTTCGATGGCCTCCAGATCGCGGCGGTCGAGCGCGTCCGCAAACTCCCGCGCCACCCGCGCGAGGTCCCGGAGCGCGTCACCGGCCTCGCTGCGCGCCAGCAGCGGAAGCCACATCTCCGGAGAACTGCCCGCGAGGCGCACCATGTCGGCACCGCCGGTGCCCAGGTCGGAAGGGGCGTGACCGGATTCCTCCAGAACGCGCGCAAGTGCGTTGGAGGCCAGTTGGGGAAGGTGGCTGCACCACGACATGAGCCGGTCGTGCTCGGTGGCGGTGGTCCAGCGCGGACGGGCGCCCACGGCCTGCCAGAGCGCCTCCACGGCAGCCGCCCCCGCCCCCGTCCCCGTCAACCAGACGGTCGCGCCCGCGAACAGGTGGACGGCGGAGTGACCGAACCCCGACCCCTCCCCGCCCGCCATGGGGTGCGATCCGGTGTAGCGGACACTCTCGCCGAGGGTCCCCATCGCTTCCTCCACCGGGCCCTTCAGGCTGACCACGTCGGTCACGACCGCTCCCGCCGGCCAGCGGTCCCGGTGGTCGGCGAGCAGGCGCAGGGTCACGTCGAGGGGGGTGGCGTACACGACCAGGTCGGCGC
>JAPPHB010000138.1 GCA_028821195.1 Gammaproteobacteria bacterium | reverse complement strand
TGTGGGACATTTTACATGCCGACTTCAGGGAAACTTTACATGCCGGGTAACAATTGTACAATCTCACGTTGAGAGGAATGATGATCGCATCTGCGAACTCTCTCTATGACACTCGCCGGAGGCGCTCCCCGTGGCCTGCGATGGTGCGGGAACCCATGGGCGCCAGCACCGTGTCCACCGATGCCATCCCGGCTCCCTCCGGTCCCGAGCCCTCGGGAGACAACGACGAACTCCGCAAGCTGGGCGAGCGCATCGCCGAACTGGCGGCCCGCATCAACTCGGCCGAGGCGCGCATGATGACTCTGATCGCCGAGTTCGACCGGCGGGGCGGGTGGAAGGACGGCGGCTACTCCTCCTGCGCCGAATGGCTCGCCTGGAGGACCGGCACGAAGATCGGTACGGCCCGCGAACGGGTGCGGACCGCCCGCGCGCTCGAGCGACTGCCTCAAACCGCGGACGCTCTGAAGCACGGGACCATCTCGTACGCCAAGGTGCGGGCGCTCACCCGGGTGGCGACCCCCGAGCGCGAGGCGGAGCTGCTCGAGTTCGCGCGCGCGGGGTCGGCGGCGAAGCTGGAACGGACGGTGCGCATGTGGAAGAAGCTGTCGCGCGACGCGGAGTTGACCGCCGAGCAGGCCCGGCGCCGGAGCCGCACCTTCTCGGTTTTCGTGGACGGCGACGGGATGTACGTGGTGAAGGGGCGGCTCGAGCCGGAGGTCGGGGCCGTGCTGATGCGGGCGGTCGAGGCGGCGTCGGATGCGCTGTTCCGGTCCGAGGGCGATGCCCGGGACGGGGCGGAAAGTGGAAGGGGTGTCAGTGGCGAGGCCGGCGATGCGCGCCCGGAGCCGAAGCAGCGCCGGGCGGATGCGGTGGGGCTCTTGGCCGAGCGGGCGCTGACCGCGGGGTTCGGGGGTGGCGAGTGCCGTGAATCGGAAGGCGATGTGGATGACGTGGGTGGCCACCTCGATGAACTGGATGCAGCTCAGACTACCGAATCAGATGCAGCCCCGCGGGGAGCGCCCGTGGGAAAGCCGGGAGCCAAAGCGGAGAATGCGGCGAACACGTCAGCCCGCGTCGGGTCCGGCACCCGGGCCGAGCGCTACCAGGTCATGGTCCATTGCGACGCCGCGACGCTCGCGGCCGAAGGTGAGCCCGGGCGCTCGGACCTCGACGGGATTCGCGTTTCCGCGGAGACGTCGCGGCGCATGGCGTGCGACGCCGCGGTGGTCGCGATGGTCCACGCGAAGGACGGCTCGATGCTGAGCGTGGGGCGCCGGACGCGCACCATTCCGCGGCACATCCGGCGGGCGCTGGAGGAGCGCGACCGGGGATGTCGGTTCCCCGGGTGCGGGTGCAGGTTCACCGAGGCCCATCACGTGAAGCACTGGGCCGACGGGGGCGAGACCAGTCTCCGGAACACGCTGCTCCTCTGTCGGCGGCACCATCGAGCTGTTCACGAGGGGCGGGTGAAGGTATCCGTCAACGGCGACGGAACTGTGCTGTTCTTCACGCCGAAGGGAAGGATGCTGGTGGACGCGCCGAGCAGGCCCAGGGCGGCTCGGGGTGGCGAGAGATCGAGCTTGCCGCCGGTCCCAGGCTTGCCACCGGTCCCATCAGCGCATCGCGGCGCCCCGCGAGTGGGTGAAGATCCCGTGCTCTCCAACGGAGCGGCGGTCTATCGCGATTCCGCCATCCCCTGGAGAATCGAGGCTGCGGCGCGCGAAGCGATGGAAGAGTCTCTGGAATAGCCGACGAAACGGAGCGATGGCGGCAGAGCAGCGCCGCCTCAGCCTACCAGCTGTAGCCGAGTCGCGTGTAGTAGAAGCCGCCGTTGAAGCCGAAGGGGGTGAACTGGCCGAAGCGGTTGCCGACGCCGGCCGCGGCGCCCGGATACTCCTCGGGATAGGTGTTGAGCAGGTTCTGGGCACCGGCCGTGAGCGTCCAGCGCTCGGCCAGTTTTCGGGACGCCTCCACATCGAAGAGGATGCGGGCCGGGTAGTCGATGGTGTTTTCCGGATCCGACTCGTAGTAGGGCTGCTCGCCGTCGAAGTAGCCGCCCCAGTAGCTGGCGCGCACCAGGAAGCGAGATCCGCCGGGGAAGGCGTGATTCATGGCGAGGTTGCCGCGCACGCCGGGGAGTCCTTGCTCGAGTATGCGGATCCGGTGCGAGGTGAGGGTCTTCGGGTTGAAATCGGTCACCGTGGTCCGGGTCCAGTTCCACGCGCTGCTGAAGGTTGTGGTGGAACCGCCCGCTCCTCGAACATCGTACGCGCCCACCAGGTCGATGCCGTCCGTCCGGGTCGCGAAGTCGTTGATGAAGAAGCGGAAGCGCGCGAGCACGCCGCCCGGCCGGATGATGTCCTGGGCGATGAGCTGCTCGATCTCCGCCGGGGTCAGCTCCCGGTCGGCGCTGGTCGTCAGACGGTCCGAAACCCTGATCTGGAAGAAGTCCAGCGAGAGACTGAACGGGCCATCGTCGTACACTGTCCCCAGGGCCAGGTTGACGGACGTCTCAGGCTTGAGCGGCTCGCCGCCGAATTCCCTCGCCAGGGGTGACGTCGACGGAATCGTGCCGTTGTTGGTGAGGTCCATGATGGCGGGATCGTAGATCGTCGAGATGTTGAACGCGTTCTGCTGTCCCGGCGAGGGGGCGCGGAAACCGGTGCTGACGCTGGCTCGGAGCCCCAGCTTCTCCGACGCGCTCACGCGTCCCGCGAGCTTCCCGTTGACCGTCGTCCCGAAGTCCGAAAACCGCTCGACGCGGCCCGCCGCGCCGAACGTCCAGGCGCCCTCGGGTTCACGGACCTCCAGGTCGCCGTAGGCGGCGAAGTTGTTCCGGTTCCAGGCTCCCTCGGTAAGGGGTCCGAATCCGGTGAACCCGTTGGAGCCCGGGGTGAATCCCTGCGTCGCGAGCGGGCCCTCGGTCCACGATTCCGTGCTGCCCCGGATGATCTCGAAGCGCTCGTTGCGCCACTCGGCGCCGCCCGCGAGGTTGGTCCGCTCATTGAGGGCGTAGGACAGGTCCACGTTGAAGTTGGTCTCCTGCTGATCGTAGATTCCCGGGTTGAACCAGGGCGTACAGGGTTGATCCGGCACGACGAAGGAGATCTCCCGGCTGGCGTCGGCACAGGGCTGGTCCGGTCCCAGCGAAGCGTTCACCGTGTTGTACATGTAGAAGTCGAGGTTGGACCGGCCCCAGGACGCGCTCGCGTCCCAGCTCAGGTCGCCGCTGGCGCCCTTCAGCCCGGCCACCGCGGATGCGTCGAGAAGGTATGAGCCGAACTGCGGGGTGAATCCCCCGGGGAAGAGCTTCTGGAAGGTGAAGCAGTCGGGATCGGCGAGGACGTGGTCGAAGGCCCGCTGGTCGAGCACGACGCCATCGTCGTCGACCCGCACCTCGGGACAGCCCGCCGATCCGTCCAGCACGCCGTCGCGCGCGTCGAGCATGTCGCCGATGAGGAGGATCCGCTGGCCATCGGCGTTCCTCGTCCCGAACACCCCGCTGCGCGTTCCCGGGTTGCGGAAGTAGAAGCCGCCCTCGACCTGCTTGCTCACGTAGTTGCCGTGGGAATAGAGCTGCATGTCGTCGTTGAACACGTACCCCATGTTCGCCCACAGCTTGAGCTCGTTGGATATCTGGGGCGCGCCCCAGATCTGCGCCGGTGCCCGGACGCTCGAGTTGCCCGACGCCAGCAGCGCCAGGGCGTCGTTGCGCTGCGTGCTGCGGTCCGTGGGATTGGCGTTGCCGTACTCGCCGGTCAGGTTCAGGAAGCCGGTTTCCCCGAGCGGCAGGCCCACGTTGCCGGACAGTGTGTACACCTCGCCATCCCCGGGGAACGTGCCCTCCTCGAACGGCTCGCTGGTCTCCCCCAGGGCGTACCCGCCGGTCTTGAAGTCGATGGAGCCGCCGGAGCGTTCGTTCCTGAGGACGAAGTTCACGACGCCCGCGATCGCGTCGGAGCCGTACTGGGCGGAGGCGCCGTCGCGCAGGACCTCGGCCTGCTGCAGCACCAGCCCCGGGATGAGGGCGATGTCGGGGCCCTGCGAGCCGTCGGAGAGGCCGTTGCCGTACCAGGTGATGACCGCCCCGCGATGGCGCCGCTTCCCGTTGACGAGGACGAGGGTGTGGTCCGGGGCGAGGCCACGGAGGTTCGCGGGCCGCACGAAGGTGGCCGCATCGCTGATGGGCTGAATGTTCACGTTGAACGACGGAACCACGTTGCGCAGCAGGTTGGCGAAGTCGGTGTCGCCCTGCTGCAGAATCTCCGCGGCCGGAATCACGTCGACGGGGACGGGCGACTCCGTGACGGTGCGGGGCCGCGCGCGGCTCCCGACCGCGACCACGCCCTCGAGTTCGAGCACGGTCTCGCTGAGCACAACGTTCAGTGTGGTCGGCTGGCCATCCGCGATGGTCACCTGCCGCCGTTCCGTCTCGTAGCCGATCAGCACGACCACCACTTCGTGGATTCCCACCGGGATGGGCTCGACCAGGTAGGTCCCGTCAGCGCCGGTTATGGTCCCGATGTTCAGGCCTGCCAGGCTGACCTGGGCTCCCGCGATGGCACTGCCCGAGCCGGCCAGCGTGACCGTTCCCCGCAAAGTTCCCTGCGCGGTGGCTGGCCCCCCGTGCGCGAGGGCGAAGAACATGGCGATGGCTGCTGCTGTTCTCATCATGGTCACGACACGCCGAACTTCGCTTCCCAGTTGTCGAGAAGCGCGAAGTGGTCGCCGTCGGCGACGGTATAGTAGACTCTCTGCATCCCCTGCCGGCGGTCGGGTCCGAAGGACACGGATTCGCCGATTCCCAGGGGGAAGTTGCGCACGGTGAATACCGCCTGCTCCAATTGGGACCTGTCCGGGCGCCCGCCCAGGCGCCGCAGGATTTCCGTCATCAGCTTCGCGTTGAGAAACCCCTCCAGGCTGACAAAGCCGCGGGCAAGGGGTTGATACGATTCACCCTCGGCGAGTTTCTCGAGATCCCCGGGGAGTTGAGGGTCGTACTGGAACATCAGCCGATGGTATTCGTTCACGGACGGGAACGTAGCGTCGTCGAAGGCGGGCACGACCTGTGAATTGACCAGGAACCGGGTGTACGAATCCGGGTCGGAGCGTCTCTCGCGCAGGACCCGCTGCAGGTTTTCGCTCCCCACGAAGGACAGATTGGCCACCGGGACGTGCAGCCCCAGATCGACGGCGTCGCGCGCGAAGGCGGCGCACGCCGCGTAAGCGCCGATACAGATGACGGCGTCCGGCGACCCGCCCCTCAGGATCTCCACCTGGCGCCTCATGCTCGCGCCGAACGAGGTGCCGCGCGTGTACGTCGCCTCGCCCGCGATTGTCTCTCCGTGCCGTGCCAGCGCCTCGCGCACTCCTGCCCAGCCGCTCCGCCCGTACGCGTCGATCTGATAGAAGACCGCCACGCGCCGGCGTCCGATGCGGACGAAATTGTCGACCAGCCCGGCCGTCTCCTGCCTGTAGGAGGCACGCAGGTTGAAGGCGAACTCGCCGTAGGGAGGTTCGCGCTGCGGCTCCGCGCCCGTGAAGGGGAAGAAGAGGTAGACCTGCCGGTCGCTGAATCTCTTCAGCAGCGGCAGCACCCGGGTGACGGTCGGCGTGCCGACGTACCCGAAGAGCAGGAAGACGTCGTCCTCCTGCATGAGCCGGAGGGTGTTCGCGACGCAGGTATCGGGCTGGTATCCGTCGTCGTAGAGCTTGAGGACGATACGGCGGCCGTTCACCCCTCCATTGTCATTGATGTAGCTGAACCAGGCCATCGCGCCGCGATACAGCTCGGTGCCCAGACCGCGAGAGGGACCCGAGAACGCGGCCGACACGCCGAGTACGATGTCATCGGCCTGTTTGACGACGTTGCGGCGGCTCCGGCGAATGGACGGGGCGGAAGCGGCCAGCGGCTTCGCGAAGGGAGCGGCGGCCAGCGCGGCAAACCCGGATCGCAGGAGCGATCGGCGGGTCAGAGGGTGCGAACTACGCGGGGTTCCACTGAAGGCGGCGGTATCGGTGCCCTCGCCCGATCGGGCCACACCCATACCCTTGTCTCGCCACCGAATCATGCGAGATCCCGCTCTTTGGTTTGTCCGGTACGGGCTCATTTGGGTCGCCCTGGGACCCATCACCCACTGTCCTGCCTCCAGCGTACACGCCGTTTTGGGGTTCCGCAACCGACAGGGCGGACACCCGTTTCAGGGTGTTCGCGCGACCGACAAAAACGCGCATTCAGGACACCGGTATTGTCACTATCAACGGGACGCCCGCAGCACAGGCGGGGTCACGCGCAGCCTTCTCGTGCGGGAGACCGGGGGGTGGTCGGGGATCTCGATCTCCACCTTGATCTCGTACAGGCCCGGCCTCGGCCCCGGCGTGGCAAGGCTGAGCAGGAGACCAGCGAGAAGAAGCAAGTCAGTCGTCGGCCTCCTCCGCGTGATGCCGGGCGATCCTGTCCAGCTTCGGCCCGATGGATGACATCACCGCCGCGAACAGCACGAGCGCCCAGCCCGCCGAGAGGATCAGGTGGGCGCCAACGAGCATCCTCGCACTGACGGAGACTGGGGCAACGGTCGTGAAGTCCTGGCCGAGGGCGGTGAAAAACGCAAAGGAGAACCAGTCGGCGATCCCGGCGCTGGCGCTGGAAAACGCGCCCGGGCGAAAGTGCTCGAGCATCCCGTAGAACCCGGAGAACAGGAGGATGATCGTCACGTAGCCGACCGCGAACCCGCCGATCGGAACCCACATCACGCGCAGATAGTCGGCGAGATGACCGTATACACGAAGCCTCGGTTGGAGCCAGACAATGGCAGTGCGCCCCAGAAGAAACGCGGCCGCCGGAAGCACCACCAGCGTGAGGGTTGTCACAAAGACGACTATCAGGATGACGCCGATTTGCGAGATCCCGCTGATGCGAAGCTCGTCCGCCGTCAAGAGAGTCCCGATGACGAGCAGCGCAAGCGCGCCCAGTAACAACAGCCAGGGAGGACGGGCGTCGCGCCATCCTTCCCGCCGGCGGCTGAGCATCCCGGCAACAAGCGCGACCATCGGTACGCAAACGATGGGCATCAACGACACAATCAGGATGGGGAACCCCCCGAGGCTGACCCGACCCAACAACGCTATCGTGGCAGGCAGGAGCCCCAGGGCAATCAGGACGGACAGGATGAACGTCTCCCGCACCACGTCGCGATACCCGGAGAGCGATGACCCGCTGAACCCGTCGATCAAGCCGACCGCCAGGGCAAGAATCGGCAGGATGAGAACTCCCCACCCGTCGAGGGGCACCGCGCCGGCGATCAGCACGGCGGTGATTCCGACAATCGACCCGACCAGAATGCCGGTCCACGGGCCGCTGGACGATCCCCCCCGGAGGCCAACCCCAACCGCGACTGCCAACCCGCAACCCGCGCCGATCAGAACATCCGTCTCGACGCCGGTCACCGCATAGCCGAAGGGTACGACGACAAGCGCTACGCCGGCCGCGATCCGGACCGTCAGCCAGCTCAGTCGGCTCGTCATTCCCTGCTATCGCCTACCGCTCCGGGTCCGACACCACCACCGGCCCGTCCTCCCCCTCCAGCGTCTCCAGCACCTGCCGCCACTCGAACTTCTCGCCGATGCCGCGCACGTAGTAGTCCATCCAGGACATCTCGCTCACGGCCTTGACGAGGCGGTTGCGCGGGTCCGGGATGCCGTGGCTGCGTCCGGGATACATGAACAGCTCGGTCGGCACGTCCAGCTTCTTGAGCGCCATGTGCAACTCGACCGACTGCGGGCTGGGCACGCGCGGGTCGCCCTCCACGACGTGGATCATGGTCGGGGTGACCGCGTTCGTGATGTACTTGAGCGGCGACTGGTCGAAATAGGTGTCGAAGTCCTCGTACAGGAAGCCGTCGCCGACGTAGAACTGGCGGTTCCGCTGCACGTCGCTCTGCGCGTACATGCTGATCCAGTTCATCGTCCCCGCGCCGGAGCTGATCGCCTTGAAGCGGTCGGTCTGGGTGAGGATCCAGTTGGACCAGTGGCCGCCAGCGCTCCAGCCCAGCGCGCCCATGCGGTCGCCGTCCACGATGCCCTCGGCGATGAGATGGTCCACGCCGGTGATGATGTCCTCGTAGCCCATCGTGAAGTAGTCGCCGACGATGTCGGTGCGATGCGCGTTCCCGTAGTTGCGCGAGCCGCGGTAGTTGGGCTTGAGCACCGCGTAGCCCGCGCCCGCGTACACCTGCGCGTTGTAACCGCCGTTGAAGCGGAGGACATCCGCGGACGCCGGTCCGCCGTGGATCGCGACGATCAGCGGATATCGCGTCCCCTCCTCGTAGCCCACGGGATAGACCAGCACCCCGCCGACCATCTTTCCGTCCGACGAACGCCAGTTGACCTCGACTTCCTCGCCGAGGGCGATGTCGCGGATCTGCGGGTTGACGTCCACGAGCTGCGTCCACGCCGAGCGGTCGGCCACATCGTCCACGCTTGCTGCGGTGAAAACGGTGGGGGGTGTTTTCGGGTCGCTGTAGCCGATGAGGATGGTGCCCGTGTCGTCGTCGCGGGACACCGAGAGCGCGGCCCGCTCCTCGGTGAGCTGCCGAACTTCGCCGCTCTCCACGTCGAGCGCGTGCAACTGCGTGGTCACCGTCACGCCGGCGTTGAAGTAGATGGTCTCCGAGTCATCGGACCAGAACCCCACGCTCGAGCTCTGATCGAAGTCCGCGCCCAGCTTCCGGAAGGCGCCCCCGCGATCATCCACTTCACGGATGTAGACGCGGTTCTCGGTCATCGAGTAGCGGTCCAGGTCGTCCGGCGCCGAGAAGGCGACCCAGCGGCCATCGGGGGAGAAGCTCATCCCGCCCTCGCCGATCTCGTAGTTGTCGGTGAGGCGCTCGATCTCACCTGTCGCGATCTCCTTCAGATAGAGATCGGCATAGAGCCGCTGCGCGGTGATGTTGCGCTCGTAGCGCTCCGGCGAGCCGCCCGTGATTCCGATCCAGCGACCATCGTCGGAAAGCGTGAAGCTGTTGACGCTGTAGGATGCGTCGCTGGTCTCGCGCCGCTCGGTTGCCGCCGCGACGTCCACGCTCCACAGGCTCGAGAGCGGGGTGACGGCGTTGCGCACGTCGACCGTGAAGCCCTGCTCGCGCCGCTTCACCTCGTCCTCGTCGAACGAGTCCGGACGCGCGAAGTAGATGCGGCTTCCGTCGGGGGAGAAGTCCCACTGGTCGATCCCGGCTTCGCCATCGGTGAGCTGCTCGGGCTCGCCTCCGACCAGGTCGCCGGCCGGCAGCCGGTATAACTGCTCCCGGTCGCTCTCGCCGGAGCGGTACACCAGCCACTGCCCATCCGGGCTGAACGCAAACCCCGACACCCCTTCCCCGGCGTCGGTGACCTTGCGCGCCTCGCCGCCGTCGTGGCGCATCATGTACAACTGGTTTTCCTCCCCGTCGCGGTTCGACGAGAAGACGAAGAACGAGCCGTCCGCGGCCCAGGCCGGGCTGGTTTCGTTCCTGTCGTCGGTGTAGGTGAGCTGCCGGCTCGAAGAGACGCCCTCACTCAGCGACACCAGGTGGATGTCGGTCTGGGACTCCGCCGCGTCCCAGTCGGGGGTCGTGACGGTGTAGAGCATCCACGCCCCGTCCGGACTCGGCGTCCACGAGCCGGCGCGCTTCAGCTCCTGAACATCCATGAACGTGAACGGGCGCTGCTGCGCGGCCAGCGGTGAGCCGAATGTGGCGAGTGCGGCGACGGAAACAGTGAGGGCGGCGGAGAGGAAGCGCATCTGGACCTCGCGTGGGAGGGGAAACCGGAGTCGGGGCGATGTAATGGTCGGGACTCTTCATGATACGAACAGCGAGCGACGTCGGCGAGCACAGAAGGGCTCTGCTCGCTGCTACGGGGGTACATCTCATACCTTCCCTCGCGAGTCAGGAGGTGTCGATGTCGATCGCAGGCGCAGGCCGAGTATGGGCCGCTATGGCGCTGGCCATTCTTCTCACCGGCTGTGGTGCCTCACTCGGGCGCCAGAACCGGGCCGACATCGGCCGCGCGACGCTCCGGGACATACAGCTGCACGTGCCGGAGGTGCTGGCCGACCACGGTTACACGATCAATCAGCGCAGAGAGACGCGCACGAGCATCTACTACGAGAGCTCCTGGCTCTACCGGGCTCCGTTCGAGGACGAAGCCGAGCGAGGCGTGCAGGAGGTGCGGACGAGGTTCATCGTGCAGGGGCGCAGGGGCGGATCCGACTTCTACGATGTCGAGATCCGGGTCGAAAACGCCGTTCGCGGCATCCACCCCGGCGGAGACTGGTCACCGCTCGCCACCCCCGATTTCGAGGATCACATGAGAAGCGTCTCCGACGAACTCATGATGAACATCAACGCGGGCGTGCGGATTCGCGGACCGGCCTAGCCTACCTCAAGCTCCATCCGGCGGCGGTGCCGGGAGTTCCCTCGCCACCGAAGGAATACACTTCCAGGCTGAGCGCCTCGAGCTCCTCGGCGATCACGGGCATGTGCAGCGGGGTCCCCATCCTCAGCGTCCCGAAGCCGCGCTGATCGAAGAAGTCGAGCCCGCCCGACTCGAAGAGCAGTTCCATGCTCTTCTCGTACCACATGGCGAAGAGCACGCTGCCGCACGCGCCAGTGATCGTCCGGGGCACGCACCGGTCGCCCGACACCCCTTCGACCGTCGCCGGAGGAAGCCCTGCCGCTTCGCGGCTCGGGTTGATGTAGGGAAGCGCCGCCTCCGGGTTGCCCATCCTGATATGGGCCTCCGCCATGAGGAACTCCATCTCCCGCACCGTCAGTTCGTTGATGAACCCGAAGCCGGTGTCCGCCTTGTCCCGCCACTTCCAGGTGCGGTAGGGCGTGACGAACCAGATGCCGCGCTGCGCGTCCCCGAAGAGCGTGCCCGGAATCTCGACGAGCGTTCCGGAGGCATGGGGGTCGCCGGGCGCGTGGACCCGCTGGTCGTCCGTCTCCACGTGGAAGGGGAATCTGTCCCTCGGACCCGCCGCCTCGTAGGCCTGCCAGCCGCCGGACTGATCCGAGGGGCCGAGGAAGCGTATGGCGAGGTTGTGGGGCAGGTTGTATGCGTCGTCCCAGACGTCGCCCGGCACGGTGTTGATGCCGTAGTCGGACGTCACTCCAGCTTGAGCAAGACTCATCACCTCGCTCCAGTTCACGCTGGCCCGCTCCTCGGGAGTCCGCGCCACCGTCGTCATCAGACGGGCCTCCCAGGAGTTGATCATCCGGACCAGGTCGGCGCTCGAGACGCTGGTGCCCATCCAGCCCGCCGGAATCGTGAACGAGTTCGATCCCGCGATCTGCCGGGCCGCCTGCAGATAGCCCCTCGCGGCCTGCGCGACCTCGCCATAGGAACGCAGGTCGGCGCTCTCCACCGCCGCCTCCGTGTCCACGGTTTCGTCGATGATGAACCCCTGATTGAAGACGTTCGCGATGTACGCGTGGATCAGCCCCTGCATGAGCTTCGCGAATGCCAGGGTACGTGGAGTGTCCTGACCGCCCGCCCCGATCTCGAGGTTGCTCCCCTCAATGACCAGAACCCCGTCGCGGATCGCGGCGAGCGCCTGGTTCAGCTCCATCCAGGGAGCCCGCAGCGAACGGCCCCACTGGTAACCGATGGCGTTCGTCAGGTTGATCCGGGGCTGCTGGTTGTTGTCGGAGGCGAAATGGTTCGCGGCCGCGGACGCGAGAACCTCGGAGGCGCTGCTGAGGGCCCGGACCATGGCGAGCTCGTCGCCGGCCCCGTGCACCTGGTCCCACCAGGTCGAATAGGTGCCTGCAATGAGCGACTCGATGTCTCCGGGCTCGGAGAGCGCACGGTCGCGATCGGGCTCGTTGGGGTTCACCACTTCCAGGTCGCAGGCCGAAACCCCGACCAGACTCACGGCCCCGGCAACCGCCAGGGTCTGCAGCTTTGACGGTAGGAATCTCACGTCTCACCCTCCTGCTCTACGAGTCCGTGTGTCGAACGCGCTTCCGTGGCGGTTGTGTTGCTCGGGCGTCGCATCAGAACACGAGCTCGACATCTAGTCCGATCTGCCGGTAGTTCGGGTAGAAGTACTCGTCGATCCGGCCGATGGCCGCGGAGCCTCCGAAGGTCGTCTTGCCGACTTCCGGATCGTGACCCTGGTAGCCGGTGAAGGTGACCAGGTTGCGGCCGGCCAGGTTGACCGTGGCACGCTCGAACCCGATTTGCGCCAATAGCCCTGGCAGGTTGCTCTGGTCGAAGGTGTAGCGCACCGACAGCTCCCTCAGCTTGATGAAGTCCCCGTCCTCCACGTACCAGTCGTTCCGATTGTTGCGGTCGTAGAGGAAGGCGGCCCCGTAGTACGGCAGCGGTTTCTTGAGTTCCTCGGGCTTGCCGCGCTGATCGATGGCCCCGACGCCGCTCCGTGAACCCCATTGGCGGGTCTGGTTCATGATCTGGGCCCCGAACTCGCCCTCGAACAGGAGCGTGACCCCCATGTTGCGGAACTGGAAGTCCTGCAGGAAGGAGACGTTCAGGTCCGGCTGCGACGAGCCCAGCGGCCGGGGGGTGTTGTCGAACCGGTTGTGCTTGATGGGCATGCCCCAGTCGAGGGTCGTGCCGTCGACATTCCCCGTGGTGCCCCAGAGGGACTTCGCGGCCCCGTCCCTGTAGTCGTTGCCCGCACCGACGTAGACGAGCAGTCCGTCGTCGTTGACGTCGAACTGGTTGCAGTCCATTCCGCCGGGGAGTTCGCTGCAGCTCCTCAGCCAGTTGGAACCGTAGAACGCACCCAGTTCCTCGCCTTCCCGCACCATCATGCGCGCCCGCAGATCGCGGAACTCGAACGGGGGAACGTTGAGTTCAGTGATCTCCTGACGGGTCCGGTCGAGGTTGAGGCGAGCCGTCCAGACGAGGTCCGGACGCTCGACGAAGGCCGCCTCGATCGAAGCTTCCCAGGTGGTGGAAGCGACGGTCCCGGCGTTCCGCCACTGCGACTCGAAGCCGAGGGCGGAGCTGAGCGGCACCAGCAGGAGCTGGTCCCTCACCTCGAGGTCGACGTAGTTCAGCTGCACGCGATACCGATCGACGAGCATCATGTCGATCCCGTATTCCTGCTCGGTCGCGAGCTCCGGCTTGAGGCCGCTATTGCCGAGCAGCTTGGGGATGATGCGCCCGCGGTCGACCGCGTAGGTCTGGTACTGGTAGGAGAAGCCGGGACGTCCGCCCGCGGTGCCCCTCGAGTACCGGGGCCTGAACTCGGTGAAGAAGTCGAGCGGGAACCACTCCTCCTCCGCCATGCGCCACGCGGCGGAGACACGGTAGTAGTTCTGCCAGCGCTCGTCGGGACCGAAGAGCGAGCTTCCGTCGCGGCGGGCGAGGAGGTCGAGGATGTACTTGCTCTTGTACGTCAGGGCGGTAATGGCGAACAGCCCCTGCGAACGAACCGTCTCGGCGTGCGAGCGCGTGTACAGGCCGGTCGTGAGGAGCCCCATCTGCGGCACTCCGACAACCGAGAAGGTGGAGCCGCCGGCCACGAAATTGTCGGAAGACGTCTGCTCCGCCAGCCAGCGGAATCGGGTCCGCATCGTGAGGTCCCCGAAGCTGTGCTGGATCGACGCCGTGAGGTTGCCGTTGAGCTCCTCCCGCAGATCCTCGAGCCGGAACATCGCGCCGTCCAGGGGAGGTCGGGGGTAGGCCCGCTTCCACGGGCTCGGCGTGATGTTGACTTCCTTCAGGTTGGTGCGATCGTAGGACAGGTTCCCCTGGAACGACAGCCACGAGAACGGGGAGTACTGTGCATCCATGGCGCCCATGACGCGCAGCCGGTCACGGGTCCAGTCCTGGTTCTCCAGCTGATAGAACGGGTTGGTCCTCCTGCTGATCAGGTCGCCGATCACATGGAGATCGCCGTCCTCGTCGCGGGAAAAGAGGTCGGTGCCGGCGCGGTAGTGGTCGCTGCCGAGAAAGAGTCCGCGCCTGGCCGTGCCCCCGGAGGCGGTGGGATCCCGCGGCTCGTAGCCAACCAGATCGGTGAGGTTGCTCAGTCCGATCCGCTCCTGCTGGAAGATCACGTCCTGCTCCCGCAGCGTGACATAGGAACTCAGGGAGAACTGGAGCTGATCACCGACCGACTGATCGAGGTTGAGCCGAACGTTGGTCTGCTCCGCGCCATTGTGGAACTGCATGACGCCCTCGTCGCGCTGGTACGCGGCCGAGGCGCGGTACTGCGTGCTTCCCTCGTTGCCGGACGCGGACACGTAGGTGTTGTAGGAGTTGCCGGACGACAGCATGTGGTCCCAGACGGAACCCCCGTAGAGGTTGGGCGGAATCGGCTGGTCCTGGAACGTCGTCCACTGGTCGCGGCCGGCACCACCGGGCCGACCGAAGTTGTCGTTGAGCGCGTACGACCCGGTGCTGAGCTGCTGGTTGCGGTTATGGAGGTCGAGTTCGTTGCCGTTACGGTCGAGGATGGCCGTGCCCGCGGCGTTCATGCGGTACTCGTGGGACTCGGTCAGCCCCATGACGTACTCGATGTCGTTGAACTGGTACTGGCTGCGGATCGTAAACTCGTGGGTGCCCTCCCGGAGCGCGGCGCCCCGGCGGGTGGTCACCTCCATGACTCCGGCCTGCGCCCGCGAGCCGTACAGCGATGCCGCCGCCGCTCCGCGCACGATTTCGATGTTTTCGATGTCGTTCGGGTCGATGTCCGCGAGGGATCCCGTGGAGATCACGCCATCAACGATCAACAGCGGCGCCTGGCTCTGCATGATGCTCGTCGGACCCCGGAACTGGACGGAGGGCTCGTCCCCGGGCTGGCCGGTGCCCTGGATCACCCGGGTTCCGGCCGTGCGGCCCTGCAGCAAGCTCGCCACGTTGAGCGCCGAAGCGATCTGCGCGGTCTCCACCTCGACCTGCTCGACGGTGAACGCCAGCTCGGTCTCGGGGGTTGCACCCGCGACCCCGGTCACCACCACGGCGTCCATCGCCAGCACCCGCGACTCCAGCATGAAGTTCGCAACCACGGGGGCCCCGGAAGTGACGTCGATGACCTGGGCGTCGGTCTGGCGACCGATGAGTTCCGCGCGGATCTCGTACTGGCCGACGGGCACGTTCGGGAGCGCGTAGGCCCCATCGGCGTTCGTGAGCATTCCGAGCTGCAGGTCGGGGATGTGGACCTGAACAGTGGCGATGGGCTCGCCGGTGTTCGCGTCCGTGACCGTTCCGGTGACGGTCCCCACCTGCGCCGCAAGGCTGCTTGCGGCCATCGCCAGGGCGGCCGTTGCAGCGATCAACGAAGACGATGTCTTCCTAACGCGCGCTCCATCCATGATGAGCCCCCACGTTCAAACTTTCAGACAACCCGCGAGGTCCGGACACGCCCTTCGGCGCTCGGACAAACGCAAAAAAACCGCGCAGGCCCCTGCGAGTAGGTGGTCCTACCCCGGGCCGACGCGGCAAAGAGTACCGCCATGCTCCTGCATCCTTCCCTTAATCGATTACATACCGGCAGACTACGCCGCGCTGCAAACCGTTGTCAAGCAGAGCCCGCGTTCCAAGGGGCCATCAACGGCGCAGATCCGCGGGACATTGTGCGATATTGCGGAAGTCGCGAGCGGTGGTTACGCGGATGATGCCCGCGCCCCCTCGCGGGCCGGCCACCAGCGTTGCGGCGGGACCGCGGAGCACGCGGATGTCGACGATGTCGCGGGTATCGACATCCCCCAGGTCCCCGTCTGAAACGTACCCGTCAACGACCAGCAGCGGCTGCGCTTCCACCGGCTCCGGGTCCGGCGGGCGACGCTTGGTGGTGATCTCGATCACCCCGCCCTGGGCTCGCGACCCGTAGTGCGCCGCGGCAGCAGCGCCCTTCAGCACTTCGATGCGCTCGATGTCCATGGGATCGATTCCGGCCGTGCTGTGGCCCGCGATGATCCCGTCCACGACGACCAGCGGCTTCTGCTCCGCCCCGCCCAGAGTGGCGGGACCCCGAAGGAGAATGTCGGCCTCCTGTCCCGGAAGGCCGCTTCCGCGCACCACTCTCCCGCCGGCGATGCCCCGAAGGAGGTTGGCAACACTCCCCGCAGCCGTCTCGGTCCGCAGTCGCTCGCCGCTCAGTTCCTCCACGGAGAACGGGAGCTCGGCCCGCGAACGCTCCGCAGGTGTGCCCGTGACCACCAGTTCATCGAGCGCGAAGGCCCGCGGGCCTACCTGCACGGTGACCTGGACGGCCTGCCCGGCCTCGACCTGGACGGCCCGGGTCGCGAGTTCGCAGCCCAGCGCGTAGACCGACAGCCGGTGCTCGCCCGGACGCACGACGGCCAGTTCGAATCGCCCGTCGGCGTCGGTATCCGCGCGCAGCCCCAACTCGGGGAAGAGGACCTGGACGCCGGGCACGACCGGGCCACCACTGTAGACCACCTGCCCGGCAATACTTCCGGGGGCCTGCGCGGAAGCCGCACCGGGAACCAGCGCGAACAGCGCAACGCTCGCGAGGAGCGGGCTCAGCCGCTGGAGCGGGCTCATGCCCGGCGGCGCCTCAGAAGTTGATCAGAAGCGCGCCGGTGAGGACCCGGTCCTTGTGCGTGAGGTCTTCGCCGAAGCGGGTAAACGATGTGTGGAGCTGCCGGAACTCCCCGCGGAGCCCGATGCGGCTGTCCGCTCCGAAGCGGGCCTCCACCCCGCCCGCAAAGCTCCACGCGCCGTCGAATCCACGCGCGTCCGGTCCGCCCTGAGGGTCGAAGACCCACTTGTACGACTTCCATCCCGCGCCGGCGGCACCGTAGGGCGAAACCGTCATGGCCCCTGCCGCGAGAGGAAGACGGACCACGAAGTCGCCCTGAATGGTCCAGATGCGCGGATCACGCCCCGATACGATCGACGAGCGTCCGTCGGAGGCCCCCAGGGTCCCGTGCTCGGTCGACAGAGCGTTGACCTGCACGCCCATGTGGCGGTGGAACCAGAAGCTGACGGTGCCTCCGAGCAACGTGGCGGTGTCGAAGCCTCCGCCGTCCCGGAACCGGGTCGTCGGGTTCATCTGCCCGAAGATCACGCCCACCGACACGACATCCTCGCCGGGTTCGGCGCCGCCCAGCGAGCCGAACATCTGGGCGGAGAGGTCGTTGGCGGAAAGGGCGAGGAATGAGAGGAAGGTGACCAACACAAAGCGCTTCATATCGCCCTCCATACCAGAATGTGCCAAGGGGCAGAGTACCGCGGACGCGGTCGGTTTGTCAAAACGGCCCCGGGGGAAGGTCGGGAAGGACCCTCCACCCGGGGCCGAAGGATGTCAGCGGCTCGGGCCTGCCGGATCAGCGACCCGCCTCGCCGGGCTCAGCCGCCCCGACCCGACCTCCCGCCATCCGTCGCGACCGCCGGGAGGCGCACGAAGCCGATGCCGCGCGCGTCGTCCCACTCGACCACGGTGCCGTGCGGCTCGGAGGCGTCGATCAGGTCCTGGATGATCTTCCTGCCCAGCTCGCGGTCCGCGAACATCGGCCGGCCGCGCACGGTGGTGGGCTGCCCGAACCCCAGCGAGATGGGGTGCAGCTCGAGGCTCACCAGCTCCTCGCCCCGGAACGTTGGCATGGCGACGACCGACTCCCAGATTTCGGCCCGCGCGGGAAAGCCGGTGGTTTCGTTCTGGTAGCGGGTCGCGTTGAAGTCCGCAACCCAGGCATTGGCTTCGCCCTCGAGCCCCAGGCCGGCGTAGTTGTCGTAGGGAAGCCGCAGCAGGGTCTCGTTCTGGAAGATGAAGTCGCCCAGCGAGTACAGGATGGGCTTGCCCTGGTAGATGTCGATGCCGGTCAGGTAATGGGGTCCGTGCCCCACGAACACGTCCGCACCGGCGTCGATCATCGCGTGCGCAAACTTCTTGAGATACGGGCCCTGGTTGTGGGCGTGGATGGTCACCACCACGTATTCGGCCAGCCGCGAAGCGTTGTTCACGACCGCCGCGATTTCCGCCATGTCCACGGGATCGGGGTCGCTGTCGATGCCCGACTCGTCCGCCGGATGGAGCGTCGTGCCGAACACGTTCAGGGGCTCGCCGGGAGCGCCCAGATCACCCTGCTGTCCGATAGCCTCCAGGTCCATCCCCTGAAGCGACTGGCGCAGCTGCTCCAACTGGCCCCGCTCCACGTAGTGCGTGGTGAGCACGTGCAGCGGGTTGAGGCCGGGACGTCCGCGCACCCCGCCCTTGGCCGGACCGGCGACCGAGTGTTCGGGGAATGCCGATGACACCGAGATCAGCGCGACGCGGCCGTCGTGCGTCTCGAGAAAGCGAGCCTCGCGGGCCTCGGCCAGGTTCTCCCCGGTTCCCGCGGTGAGCAGCCCCGCCGCTTCCGAATGCCGGCGCGTAATCCGATGTCCGTCGGCGGCGTAGTCGCCCGTGTGGTTGTTCGCCATCGACACCATGTCGAATCCGGCCCAGACGAGCTCGTTGGCCAGGTTCGGGTCCGCGCGCATCCAGGTCCCGCCGCTGCGGGCGGCCGGATACGGCTCGTAGTCGTGGAAGAGCACCTCCAGGTTGACGAACGAGGCGTCCGCGCTCCGCACGAGCTCGATCATGTCGAGGTACTCGCGCTCCTTGTAGGGCGAGAGCCGCCGCGTGATGATGGCGTCTCCCGTGAGCGCCACGGTGAACATGCCGTCGGCGGAAAGGCTTCCGGACGGGTCCTGGGCGGTGGCCTCGCTGGGGCCCGTGAAAGCGAACAGGGTGATCGCGCCGCCGATGAGCAAGGATCGCTTGAGCATGCCACTCCTCCTGAAAAAACGGGTCGATGCTCGGGTGCCGGTTGGCCCGGCTGCCTCGGACGGGCATAGTAAAGGGGTTGTGGGTGTCATCGCGAGTCGGACGCAGGGCCGCCTGCGCGAGCGCGTGTTCCCTCTCGACTGGACATCAAAGGCACTTGGGCGGACACCGATGCTCGGAGTGACGACATTCCTGGGGGCCGTCTGGCTCTGGCTGTTGCTGGTCGCACGTCACCGTGTGGAATCAGGCAGGCCGCCGAGCCACCCCGAGAGCCGCCCGTCCCGAGGATGGGTCCGCGCGGCGCAGGGCGTGGGCGGGTTCTTCGGGGGATTCCTCGGAACGGAGTTCGGAGGCTTGCTGGAGGTGATCGCGGCTGCGGTCGCCATGGCGATCCTGTCGGGCGCCATCGTCCCGCACCAGAAGCGAATCCTGTCGGGCACCTCCCGGGAACTCCGAATCGGACCAGCCGATGACGTGGCAGAGCAGCCCTGGGACGCTGATTGACCGGATGGAGACCGGGTCGTCCGCGAGTCGGCCGACAGGGGCTTGACCTCGCGCGCCGGCTGACGGGATCAGGCACCCTCGCCACCCGCCTGTTCTGCCGCGGCTGTTAACCGGTTGCGTGCATCGAACGTTCTACATGGTGGAGAAACGGATCGCCGCGGTCGAGCAACGGCTATTCCCGCCGCCCCGGCACGACCCGTTGGACGATGGCCCCGCAAGCACGAGACGAGAGGTGACAAAGTGAACTGGAACGCGATCGAAGACATAGTGATGACGTTGGGGTTTTTCGCAGCCATCGTGGGGATCGTCTGGCTGAGGGCCAGGGTGAATCAGGCTCGGCTGGCGAGGCTGGCCGAGACCCAGCAGCAACTACTGGCCAAGTTCCAGTCGGGCCGCGAACTCGCGGAGTTCATCGAAACGGAGGACGGCAAGCAGTTCCTGGGTCAGTTCGAGTCCGACCCGCATCGCATGATGCTGGTCGTTCTTTCCGCGGGAATCGTTTCGTCCGTTCTGGGGTTCGGTCTCCTTCTGCTCATGATATGGGAAGACGGCTTTCTCTTTCCCGGCGTCGGGACGACGGCGCTCGGCCTCGGTCTCATCGCTGCCGCCGTCATCTCGAAGAAGCTGTCGGATCAGTGGCGTCAGTAGCGAATGCATGAGGACGAAGCCGCGTTCCGCCGGGTATACGAGCGTACGGCGCCGCGGCTTCGGGCGTACCTGCACCTGGCCGTGAGGGAGGGATCCAGCACTGGCGGATGACGTCCTTCAGGAGGCCTACTACCGCCTGCTCCGCGCCGACCTGGAGGATGCAGCCATCGGTCAGGTGCGGTCCTACCTGTACAAGACGGCCCGGACGCTGGTTGCCGACCAAGGACGGAGAGTGGGTCGCGAGCGAAAACACCAACAGAGATGGAACACGCCGGTTTCGGAGAGTCCGAGACATGACCTGACGCTCGACATGGAGCGACTCTTCGCCCGGCTCTCGGAGAGGGAGCAGACGCTTCTCTGGCTCGCGTATGTGGAGGGTGCCAGCCACCGCGAGATCGCAGCTTCGCTGGGCATCGGTGAGAACAGCGTCCGTGTCGTGCTGTACCGGGCGCGCAAGAGGTTGGCGGGGATTCTGGAGGGCCACGGGTGGGGCCCGGAGGAGGTGGCATGATTGCGGATCCATGTCCCAGGGGGGAGGCCGTGGCCGAGGCGGCGCGGGCGCGAAGATGGAGCGACGACCTGACGGCTCATGTGGCGCGATGCGACTCGTGCCGCGAAGCCAGCACCGCGATTCGATGGATGATCGAGCTCGGCCACACCGTGGACTCGGGAACGGCTCCTCTGCCGGACCCCCGCCTGATCTGGCTCAAGGCCCGGATTCGCCGGCGGTCCAAGGCGTCGTGGCGGACACTGCTTCCCATAGGGATTGCGTGCGGGGCGTCGGCCATTGGATTGGGAGTGATCGTCGCACCCCTTCCGGGGAATGCCTGGAGGTCGCTTCGGGAGTGGCTGACGGGCGCAGGCATCGCGGGGTGGGAACTCCCGAGTCTCGCGTCCCCCGGGCCACTCGCCATCGCGTGGATGCCCGCCGCACTCCTGTTGATGCTTCTCCTGTTGTTCACCGCCAGCGAAGCATAGGTGGCCGCGCGCCGGTCACCGCATCAGCGCTTCCAGTTCCTCGGGCGATCGCGGTAGCGTGGCGGTCAGCACCTCGGCGCCGTCCTCGGTCACCAGGATCACGTCCTCCACGAAGACCGCGACGCCGATGTCGTGGTTGTAGTACCACGGCTCGACGGTGAACACCATGCCGGGCGCGAGGGGCTCGTCCATCAGCGCGGGATCGCCCGCTGAGAGGCCGATGTGGTGACCGAAGAACGAACCTGTCTGCATGTGGGGCTCCTCCTCGTCCGGGATCGCCTCGTAGGCGACTGCGGTGAGTTCGCCGAGGGTGACGCCGGGCCGGATCGCGGCGATGATCGCGTCGGCGGCCCGTGTGCTGACCAGCAGCTTCTCCCGCTGGATGTCCGTGAAGGTCCCATTTACCGGGAACGTGCGCCCGACATCGCTGATGTAGCCGTCCACCTCGCATCCGACGTCGAAGATGACAAGGTCGCCGTCTTCCATTCTGCGGTTGCGGCGGTCGTAGTGGGCGGCCAGCACGCGCCAGGGCCAAAGGCTGTTGGGACCCGACTTGATGATGGGCGTGAAGGGCAGCGCCTGGGACCCGAAGGTGCGGCAGGTGTTCTCGAACTCGCCCTGAAGCGTGCGCTCGTCCACGCCGGGACGGATGCGCCAGGCCGCCGACTGGATCCCCGCCATGGTCGCATCGGCGGCGACGCGCATGTGATCGATCTCGGCGGGGGTCTTTATCATGCGCAGGCGGGCGACGACGTCGAAGGCGTTGACGATTTCCGCATTCGGATGGTCGGTGCCGAGCCGGAGTATCAGCGACGCCGTCGGGTCCAGGCTTCCGATCAGGGGGACGGCCGGGGGCGTGATCTCGCCGGTCGAGCCCGCGTTCACCCGCAGGGTCGCTCCGCCCCGCACCTGAAGACGGAGAAAGTCGTCGAACTCGTCGATGTCCCGGTACTCGTCGATACCGGCGATGCTGCGCAACTGATAGTCGTCGAGCAGCGGGCGCCCGGGGAAGTCGTTGGGCCGCCCCCGATTGTCGAAGCGTGGATCCCGCCGGGGCATGAAGAGGATGGAGCGGTCCCGCCCGGCGTCCAGAACCAGCATCGAATGCACGACTTCGAGGCCGGTCAGATACCAGAAGTCCTCCAGTTGGCGGAAGGTCTCGCCGTGGGTGAGCCCGTCGGAGGAGGGCGTGAGCAGGAGCCCGCCCCCGCTGGCGCGCAGGCCGTCCAGGATGCGCGCGCGGCGGTATGCGTACTCCTGGGCCCGGAACTCCAGCCGGGTCCAGTCGCGGTAGCGCTGCTCCGGGGTCTGGGCGGCAAGGGGCGCCGCCGGTGACGGGATGCCCCCGTCCGGACTTGTGACAACGGACAGGCTCGGGCTCACAGATGCGAGAATGAGCACGATGACGCCGCGGCGGAATACTCTGGCCGACATGATTCACGATCCCTGGTCGAAGACGGATGCTGTTCCGGCAACTTGGCGGTCGAGGCGTCCCCCGTCTACACTCTTTCCCGTCCCTACACACACTACCGCCCCGAGGAACACACGATGTACAACCTCCGTCTCCGAACGCGCCAGGCGTTCCGGCACTCCGGCCGCGTCTTCTTCCGCTGCATCTCTGCCGTGTCGACCCTGATTCTGCTTACGGCACTGCTCCCGGCGGCGTCCACGGCGGGGGGCCGGCCCGGCGGACTCCATGCCCAGGAATCCGACGAGGACGCCCCGGCGGAACTCAACTCCGGCCTGCTCTCGTCGTTCAGATGGCGGAGCATCGGCCCCGCCGTCGCATCGGGCCGCATCGCCGACATCGCCATCGACCCGACCGACCGCAGCACGTGGTACGTGGCCGCTTCCTCCGGGAACGTCTGGAAGACGACCAACGCGGGGACCACCTGGACGCCCATCTTCGACGACTACGGCTCGTACTCCATCGGGGCCATCGCGCTCGACCCGAACGACCACCTGACCCTCTGGGTGGGTACGGGCGAGAACAACGGCCAGCGCTCGGTAGGCTACGGCGACGGCGTGTACAAGTCGGTGGACGGCGGGCGCTCGTTTGCGAACATGGGACTCGAGACCTCCAGGCACATCGGCATGATCGCCGTGCATCCGGACGATTCGCGCACCGTCTTCGTGGCGGCGCAGGGGCCGCTCTGGAACGCGGGCGGCGAGCGCGGACTCTACCGGACGCGCGACGGCGGCGAGAGCTGGGAACGGGTGCTCGAGATCGATGAGCACTCGGGGGTCAACGAGGTCTACTTCGATCCGCGCAACCCGGATGTGATGTACGCGTCGTCGTGGCAGCGGCGCCGGCACCAGTGGACCATGATCGACGGGGGTCCCGGCTCGGGCATCCACAAGTCCACCGACGGCGGCGAGACCTGGCGGGCCATCAACCGCGGGCTCCCCTCCGGGGACAAGGGACGCATCGGGATGGCGATTTCGCCGATCAACCCGGATGTGCTCTACGCCATCGTCGAGGCGTCGGGGAATGACGGCGGGACCTTCCGCTCGGAGAACATGGGCGAGAACTGGAGCCGCACGTCACGCTACCAGTCGACCGCTCCGATGTACTATCACGAACTCTATGCCGATCCGCATCGCTTCGACCGCATCTACGCCATGGACACCTTCCTGGAGATGTCCGACGACGGGGGCGAGACGTGGAGCCGGCTGCCCACTCAAAACGTGCATGTCGACCATCACGCCATCGCCTTCGACCCGGACGATCCGGAGCATCTGATTCTGGGGAACGACGGCGGACTGTACGAGACCTTCGACTTCGGGGAGAACTGGAACCACTTCGCCAATCTTCCCCTCACCCAGTACTACAAGGTCGCGACCTCCAACGACGAGCCCTTCTACTATGTGTATGGGGGGACGCAGGACAATAATACCATGGGCGGGCCGTCGCAGACGCTCGGGGGCGGCATCCGCAACTCGGACTGGTATGTGACGCTGGGAGGCGACGGCTTCGATCCGGTGATCGATCCCGAGAATCCGGACATCATCTATTCACAGTTGCAGCACGGCGTACTGTCGCGCTTCGACCGGGGGAGCAAGGAGCGGCTCGATATTCAGCCCCAGGCCGATCCCGGCGGACCGCCGCTGCGCTGGTACTGGGATGCGGGGCTGATCATGTCGCCGCACGACAATCACCGGCTCTATTTCGGGGCCCAGATCCTCTTCCGGAGCGACGACCAGGGCTCGAGCTGGCGCGCGATCTCCGGGGATCTGTCGCGCGACATCGACCGCAACCAGTTGGAGGTGATGGGGCGCGTGTGGAGCGTCGACGCGGTGGGCAAGAACCGGTCGACGTCAGTGTTCGGGCACATCGTGGCCATCTCCGAGTCGCCGCTGGTCGAGGGACTGATCTATGTCGGTACGGACGACGGCCTCGTGCAGGTCACGGAAGACGGGGGCGCGACCTGGCGCGAGATCGCGAGCCTGCCGGGCGTTCCCGACACCAGCTTCGTGCACGATGTCGAGGCTTCCGTGCATGACCCGAACGGCGTGTTCGTGGTGGTGAACAACTTCAAGCGCGGCGATTTCCGGCCCTATGTCCTGAAGTCCGAGGATCGCGGGCGCAGCTGGAACGCGATCACCGGCGGGCTGCCCGACAACAGCCCGTCCTTCTCCATCGTTCAGGACCATGTCGAGCCCGACCTGCTCTTCCTGGGGGCGGAATTCGGGGCCTTCGTGTCGGTGAACGGGGGCGAGTCGTGGATGGAGTTCGCCAGCGGGCTGCCCACGATTCCGGTGCGCGACCTGGAGATCCAGCAGCGGGAGGGCGACCTGGTGGCGGCCACCTTCGGGCGCAGCTTCTACGTGATCGACGACTATACGCCGCTGCGCGAGCTGGCGCGGGGGTCGCAGCCGATCCTCGCCTCCGCGGGACACCTGTTCGAGGTGGCCGATGGCGACATGTACGTGCCCTGGAACCCCGGCGGAGCGAACGGCGCCGACTTCTATGCGGCTGACAATCCGCCCGTGGGCGTGACCTTTACCTACTGGGTCGGCGAGACGCTGCGCACGCGGCGGGCCGAGCGGCAGGCCGAGGAGCGGCGGGCCGCGGGCCGGGGCGAGGACACCCCGTACCCGTCGTGGGAAGAGCTGGTGGCGGAGGACCGCGAGGAGGCGCCCCGCGTGTACCTGACCGTGCGCGACGAGGGCGGACAGATGGTGAACGTGGTCAACGGCTCGACGTCGCGGGGCGTTCACCGTGCGGTCTGGAACTACCGCTACCCCGCGTACACGCCCGTCACCGGCGGGGGTGGCGGGGGCGGCTTCGGCGGCTTCGGCGGCGGCAACGGGCCGATGGCGCTGCCGGGCAGCTACACGGTGTCGCTGGCGCAGCGGGTGGACGGCGAGGTGACCGAACTGGCCGGTCCCGTCTCCTTCGAGATAGCCCCGCTCACCAAGCCCGCCATCGCCGCCCAGGACCGGGCCGTCGTGCTCGCCTTCCAGCGCGAGACCGGTGAGCTCCTGCGCGCCGTCACCGGTTCGCAGCGCGCGGCCGCGGGGGCCGCCCAGCGCATCGGTGCCGTCAAGCAGGCGCTCGATGGCTGGCCCGCCGCGCCGGCCACCCTCATGGGGGAGGCGCGGGCGCTGGAGCTGCGCCTGCTCGACCTGCGCGAAACGCTCGACGGTTCACGTACTCGCACCTCGCGCGCCGAACCCGACTTGCCGGGGATCGCCGGGCGGGTCAACCAGGTCGTGCGAGGACACTGGAACGGCACCCACGGACCAACGGGCACCCATCGGGAGCAGTACCGCGTCGCGCGCGAGGCGTTCAGCGCCATGTATCCCGAGCTGCAGCGGCTGGTGGAGACCGACCTTCCCGCTCTGGAGGGGCGGCTGGAGGAGGCGGGCGTGCCGTGGACGACAGGGCGCGCCCTGCCGAGCTGGCCACCGGGGGGCTAGAACACTCTCAGCCGATCAGCTGCCGGGCACCTGAATCGCGCTTCTTGAGGAGTTCGATCGCGACATCGCGCGCGCTGTCGAGCGTCCTCACCCTCTGCTTGCGGGGCACTCCGTCCAGGATGTCCAGGGTCCGCAGGGTCTCGGCCGGCGAACCCGATAGGCCCATCACGATCACGTCGGTTTCCTCGCGCTCGGCGACGTCGAGCAGCTGGCGTATGAGCATGGCGGCGCTGTCGTCGAGGTAGGTCACGGCGGTGAAGTCGAAGATGGTGACCTCGTGCTCCTTGATGTCTCCCCCGATCACGGCGACCAGCTTGTGCGCGGAGGCCACGGTGAAGCTCCCCTTGAGGGCGACCAGCCCGACCCGGGCCGAGTACCAGTCCAGGAACGCCGGATCCTCGTGTTCGCCGAGGAACATCTGGTCGAGCAGGGGCACGGACACCACGCTGTCCAGCTCCAGGTGCTCCAACTGGCTGGCATGCGCCATCCCCGCGACGATCAGTCCGATCGCGACCCCCGTCATCAGGTCAACGAACACCGTCAGCCCGAGCGTGACCAGCATGACGATCATGTGCTCGCGGCGCAGGTGATGGACGCGGACGAGGACGCGCCAGTCGATGATGTCCCATCCCACTTTCACCAGGATGGCGGCGAGCACCGCGTGGGGGATCGGTTCCACGTACTGGCCGAGACCCAGGAGCAGGGCCAGGACCAGCACCGCGCGCAGGGCCCCGGAAGCCGGAGTGCTGCCCCCGGCGCGGATGTTGACCACGGTGCCCATGGTCGCCCCCGCCCCCGGCAGCCCACCGATGAGCCCCGAGGCGATGTTGCCGATGCCCTGCCCGATCAGCTCCCGGTTGGCCTTGTGGCGGGTGCCGGTGATCGAATCCGCAACCAGGGACGTGAGCAGGCTGTCCACGGAGCCGAGGATCGCGAGGATCAGGGCGGGCTGCAGGGCGCTCACCAGGAACGCCGCGGAGGGAAGCGCGAACTGAAGCGTCGGCATCCCCGTGGGGATCTCGCCGATGACCGGGATGTCGCCGATCCAGAGAACTCCGACCGTCGTGCCCACCACCAGGGCCACCAACGGCGGCGGCACCAGCTTCCTCAGCCGGGGCGGCCAGGCCACCGCGACCGCCAGGGTGATCACGGCGACCGCCACCGCGCCGGGGTCGAGGTTGGCCAGCGCGTCCGGCAGCGCCCGAAACGCGCCCATCGCTCCACCGGCGACCGGGGGCAGTCCGAGGAACGGCATGCTCTGGATCAGGATGATGATGATGCCGATCCCGGACATGAAGCCGGACACGACCACCGCGGGCGTGTACGCGACGAAACGGCCGATCCTGAGCGCCCCCATGGCGATCTGCAGCAATCCCGCCATGATCACCACGATCATGGCCTCCGCGAGCGTGGCGGAGTGGGTGGTGAGGATCGCCGCCATGGCGACGGTCATGGGCGCGGTGGGACCGGAGATCTGCGAGCGCGTGCCGCCGAACACCGCCGCGAAGAAGCCCACCGCGATCGCGCTGTAGAGGCCGGCGGCCGCACCCAGCCCCGAGGCCACGCCGAAGGCCAACGCCACCGGCAGCGCTACGATGGCGGAGGTGACCCCGCCGAAGAAATCGCCCCTCGCCGCGTGGTAGTCGTACCTCATCCGCTCCCTCGCTCCGCCTTCGCGATCACGCCCAGGAAATCTTCACCGTAACGCTCCAGCTTGGTTTCGCCCACCCCGGTAATGCCGGCCAGTTCCTCCGGCGTTCCCGGACGGCGTTCGACCATCTCGCGCAGAGTGGCGTCGTGGAAGATGACGTACGGCGGCACGCCCTGTGCCCGCGCGAGCTCCAGCCGATGCGCGCGCAGCGCCTCCCACAGCCCCTCGTCCCATGTTGCGGGATCGGGAGGTGGCTGCTCGGCCCGGGGTTTGCGCTTGCGCGCGGCAGCCGGCGGGCGCACGTCCCGCCGCATGTGCACGTGCATCTCGCCCCGCAGCACGGGCCAGCTCTCGTCCGTGAGGCGGATCGAGCCGAACCCCTCCATGTCGACCCAGAGCAGCCCGCGCGCGACCAGTTGGCGGAACACCGAGCGCCACTCGTAGGCGCTCAGATCGGCGCCCACCCCGTGGGTCGGAATGCGGTCGTGCCCGAAGCGCTGGATTCGGTCCGTTTCCCTGCCTCGCAGGACATCGATGAGATACGCGGCGCCGAAGCGCTGCCCGGTGCGATATACGCACGACATCGCTTTCTGGGACGCCTCGGTCGCATCCCAGGAATCAACGGGGGTGAGGCAGTTGTCACAGTTGCCGCAGGGCTCGGGGTGGGTCTCGCCGAAATAGGCGAGCAGGGTCTGGCGGCGGCAGGTGGTGAGCTCGCAGTAGCCCAGCATCGCATCGAGCTTGCGCACCTCCAGCCGCTTGCGCGCCTCGCCCGCGTCCGATCCCTCCACCATGCTGCGCAGGGTCACCACCTCCTGCAGCCCGTACACCATCCACGCGCTGGCCGGGAGCCCGTCGCGCCCCCCGCGTCCCGTCTCCTGGTAGTATGCCTCGATGCTCTTGGGCAGATCGAGATGGGCCACGAAGCGGACGTTGGACTTGTCGATGCCCATGCCGAAGGCGATGGTCGCCACCATGACCACGCCCTCGTCGCGCTGGAAGCGGTCCTGGTTGCGCCGGCGCTCGGCGGCGCCGAGCCCCGCGTGGTAGGGGAGGGCGTCGACTCCCTCGCCCTGAAGCCATTCCGCGGTGGCGTCCACCTTCTTGCGCGACAGGCAGTAGACGATGCCCGCGTCGCCCCGGTGATGCCGGTCGAGGAAGCCCCGGAACTGGGCGCGCGCATTGTTCTTCGGGACCACGCTGTAGCGGATGTTGGGGCGGTCGAAGCCGCTCACGAAGACGGGAGCGCCCCGGAGCCCCAGGCGGTCGACGATCTCGCGCCGCGTGAGTTCGTCGGCGGTGGCGGTGAGCGCGATGCGGGGCACGTCGGGAAAGTGATCGCGCAGCGCGGAGAGCTGGAGGTATTCGGGGCGAAAATCGTGCCCCCACTGCGACACGCAGTGCGCCTCGTCGATGGCGAAAAGCGACAGCCGGGCCTCGGCCAGGAGGTTCAGCGTGCGCTCGCCGAGCAGGCGTTCGGGCGCGACGTAGAGCAGGTCCAACCGACCCGCGCGCACGGCGGCTTCCGCCTCCAGCACCTCCCGGTAGGAGAGGGAGGAGTTGAGGCCGGCGGCGCGCACCCCCAGTTGGCGGAGCGCCTCGACCTGGTCGCGCATGAGCGCGATGAGCGGCGAGACCACGACCCCGGTTCCCTCGCGCACGATGCCGGGAATCTGGTAACAGAGCGATTTGCCGCCGCCGGTGGGCATGAGCACCAGGCAGTCGCCCCCGTCCACCGTGTGGCGGATGACTTCTTCCTGCTGCCCCCGGAACCCGGAGTAGCCGAAGGTGCGCTCGAGGACGCGTCGGATCATCGTGCGCTCACCTCAACCCTTCCAGACCGCGGTGGGCGCTCCTGCCGGATGCGGCGGTCCCGCCCGGGTCAGGGATGGGCGAGCTCCGGGAATCCCGGCGGCGGGCGCCGATGGCGCGTTCCCTGCTCGTACGCGTAGGCGAGGCGGAAGAGCAGGCCCTCGTCGTACGGGCGTGCCAGAATCTGCAGTCCCGCCGGGTGCGTTCCCTCGGTGAACCCCATGGGCACCGTGATGGCGGGCATCCCGGTGGCGGGCGCGACCCGCTGGCTGTTGTCGCCGCTGTACTCCTCGTTGCCGCGGTCGATGTGCGCCGGTGGGCTCAGCCAGGTGGGATAGACGACGGCGTCCACCCCGGCGGCATCCATGGCCTCGGTCAGGTCGGCCAAGTAGCCCTGCCGCTGCTCGTTGTCGAGGTAGTCCGGGCAGGGCGGATCCCACTCGGGCGGGGGGACGTCCAGCGGCGTGCCCTCCGACCGGCGCAGCCCGCTCTCCGCGTCGCCCCCGAACTCCCCGGTCTCGAGCACGGCCAGCACGTCGGTGAACGGGGCCGCGTCTCCCAGCGACTGCAGGTAGACGTACATGTCGTAACGGAAGCGGCGGCACGACATGCCCTCGCGCTCCAGCTGCGCCTGCAGATCGAAGCCGAGCGGATCGACGATCTCGGCGCCGAGCCCGGCCAGCTCCCCCAGCGCGTTCTCGAAGACGGCGACGACCTCCTCGTCCGCGTCTTCGGTGTCGACCAGCGCGCGCAGGACCCCGATGCGCGCGCCCTCGAGGCCGTTCGGGTCGAGGAAGCTGGTGTAGTCGTCCTCCTTGCGCCCGCGCCCGGCCTCCGTGTAGGGATCGGCCGGGTCGTAGCCCGCCACCACGTTGAAGAGCCGGGCCACGTCCTCCACGGTGCGCCCCATGGGACCGGCGATGTCGCGATCGAAGGCGAGTGGAACCACACCGTCCCGGCTGGTGAGGCCGATGGTCGAACGGATGCCCACCAGCGCCAGGCGCGAAGAGGGGCCGCGGATGGAGTTGCCGGTATCGCTTCCGAGCCCGATCAGGCCGAAGCCGGCCGCGACTCCCGAGGCGGTGCCGCCGCTCGACCCGGCCGGAACGCGGTCCAGCGCGTAGGCGTTGCGGGTGGTGTCGAACGACGAGCTCACCGACTGGCGCGGGCTGAAGGCCCACTCCGCCATGTTGGTCTTGGCCACCACGATGGCGCCCTCCTCGCGGATGCGGCGCACCATGAACGCGTCGTCGGGCGGCACGCTCTCGGCGAGCCCGATAGAGCCGGCCGTGGTCACCATGTCGTGGGTGTCGAAGTTGTCCTTCACCAGGATGGGTACGCAGAAGAGGGGGTCCGGCTCCTCGCCGGCGGCCAGCGCCGCGTCCAGCTCGTCGGCGCGGTCGAGGGCGGCGGGGTTCACCACGGTGATCGCGTTGATGCGGTCCTCGTAGGCCTCGATGCGGTCGAGGTGGGCCTCGACCACCAGGCGGCAGGTGGTAGCGCCCGAGAAGATCGCCTCCTGGACGCCCGCGATGGTGGCTTCCACCACGTCGATGGGGGCGGGGGCGGGGACGTCGCAGCCGGCCGCGGCCAGGGCGGCCGCCAGGGCGGCGGCCGAGGGTGGGAGAGGGGGTACCTTCACCTGCCCTGCCTTCGCCCTCGCGCGCGGGCGGGCGCGTCGTGTCTTCCCTGCGATCAGTCGCTCCACTGCCATCAGTTGATCTCCTCCAGCAGTTCCACATTGCGGAGACCCTCGCGCGCGTCGACCGCCGGGGGGCGTCCATTTCGCACCGCCGCGGCAAAGTCCGCCAGCTCGCCCACGTAGGGGTTCTGGACCACGTAGGGCACCATTCCGGCCCTGGTGAAGACCGTGCCCGCACCCCGCGGTCCCAGGGTGTGGTTCCCGATGACGTATCCCTGGTCGCCGTAGACCTCCACCCGCGAGGGCGACTCGAACTGCACCGAGGAACAGAACTCCGCGGTGGCCCCCGACTCGAAGGTCAGCGCCACCAGCGCGGTCTCGTCGCGGGACCCGCCCCAAACCGCGTTGCTCGTCACCGCGCGCACCTCCACGACCTCGCCGCAACCCGGCACCATGAACCAGCGGATCATGTCCAGGCAGTGGGTGCCCACCCCGGCGAGGCTCCACCAGCGTCCCACATCCGACCCCGCGCGCCAGTTGGAGTCGTCGGGGGCAGGCCAAGTCCACTGCACCCGCATGTGCCGGAGCGCCCCGAGCGCCCCGCCCCTGACGAGACGCTCCATGGCGCGGTGGCCCCCGTGCCAGCGCAGGTGGTAGGCGACCCCCACGGTCACGCCGGCGGCCTCGGCGGCCTCCACCACCCAGCGCCCGTCGGCCGAGGAGGTCACCATCGGCTTCTCCACGAAGACGTGCTTGCCCGCCGCGATGGCCGCCAGGGCCTGATCGGCGTGCAGGGCGTCCGGTGTTGCGATCAGCACGGCGTCGAGCCCCGGATCGGCCAGCATTTCGTCCAGATGGTCGAAGCCCGGCTCCGGCGACCTCGCCCGATGGCGTCGTGCAAAGTCGGCGGCCCGCCCGCGGTCCCGGCTCAGAACGCTCCACAGACGAAGCCCGGAGGCCGAGGCCAGAGCCGGGACCAACTGGGTCTCGGAGATACGCCCGGTTCCCAGCAGCGCCACGCTGAGCGGCTTCGGCTTCATTCCCATGTCAGCGGACCGCCATCATCTGGATCTCTACGCCGAGACGACCCACGAGGGGAAGGCCCGCGACGGTCGGCTCCGGGGCTCCCTCGGGCATCACTTCGCCCAGAACCTCCAGCACCGTTTCCGCGTCGCGCACGTCCGTGAGGTACACCCAGACGTTGGCTACGTTGGAAAAATCCAACCCGGCAGCTTCCAATGTTGCATTTAACCTGTCCAGCGTGTTGCGCGTCTCCGCGGGAATGTCCTCCCCCGCCGCCAGCATCCCCGACAGCCACAGCCGCTCGCCCGTGTCGATCGCCGGCGAAAGCGGCGCCCGACCCGGACCCTGTCCGGCGGGACGGACCACCGCGCGTGCGTCGGAAGCCTCCGCGACGCACTGGATCTCGACCAGGAAGTCGGAGTTCATGAGCCCGCCGCGCACCGCTGCACGGGCGGGCGGATCGTCCGCGGTCACGAACTCGCGGTAGGCCTCGTTCATGTCGCCCCAGAGACGCACGTCGTCGAGGAAGACCTGACAGCTGACCAGGTCCCCGTAGTCCATGCCCGCCGACTCGAGAATCATCCCGATGTTGCCGAACACGCGCCGGGTCTGCACCTGCACGTCGCCCCGCACCGGCTGGTAGGTGTCGGGATCGCGGCTCGTGGCGCCCGCGATGAAGAGGACATCGCCCGCCCGGATCCCCCACGAGTAGGGCAGCGCCGGCGACTGCAGCCCCGACGGAGAAATGACCTCGGTGTCGTCCGGGGTTGCCACCGCCGAGATCTGAATCAGCGCGCCCACGTCGGGCAGGTCTGCCCTCACGGTCGCGCGCGTGGGCGCATTCTCCGTGAAATAGGTGCGATAGACGCCGTTCATCCCCTGAAAGTGACGTGTGTCCCGCAGAAACACGTTGACGGCGACGACGTCCTCGTATCCGAGCCCGTGCCCGGCGAGCTCCGCCCCCAGGGCATCCAGCGCGGCCGTGGTCTGCTCCTCGATGGTGGTGAGGGCGCGGTCGCCGTCCGTGGTCCCCGTGATGTTGGACAGGAACACGAGTTGGGGCGCCTGCGCGGAGGCCGCGGGCGCGCACGAGAGCGCGAGCGGAAGGGCCAGCAGGACGAGTGCAAGAGGACTCGTGGATCCGGCGCGCACGCGCGATCGCGGACTCCGGAAATAAAAAGGGCGCGATGCGGACAGGTTCATCGGGTGACCTCCGGGATGGGCGATGGAAGGCTCGCAATCCTGATGGTAGCCGCACCCAGCGCGCGCGCAAAGGGAACCGGGCGAAGTCGTCCCAACGCCACATGAATGCGCCCTCTCCGGGTGGCGTGAGCCCTCGGAGAGACGCCCGATTGACACCGGGCGACACCCCGCTCGAGGACGCCCGTCGGCTTGACTTGATCCGGCACCCTCCCTACATCGAACCCACATCACCGGCCGAGCCTTCCGGGAGGGCCATCCAGGCCTCCCGGCGTGCTTCGTTTTCTCGACGACGCACGGCGCGAGGCGGCACTGTCGCGGAGGATCGGGGGCGCATGGCAGACTCGACGACGCAGGATCAGGGCATCGCGACGCGCCTCCTCAACATGGAGCGCGGCGAACTGCCTCTCGCCGTCTTCTCCGCGATCTTCTTCTTCTTCGTTCTCTGCGGGTACTTCTTCCTGCGGCCGGTGCGCGAAGCCATGGGCGTGGCCCGCGGAATGGACGAGCTGCGCTGGCTCTTCGTCGTCACCTCGATCGTTTCGCTGCTGGCGGTGCTCGCCTTCGGCGGAGTGGTGGCGCGCATGAACCGGCGCCGTTTCATCCCCGTGGCCTTCCTCTTCGTGATCGGGTGCCTGTTCGTCTTCTCGGGGCTGATCATCCAGGACGTGCGGGCCGGCGGCGGGCTCATCGGCACCGATGCCGAAACCGCCCTCGCGCGCGGCGTGGGCTACACCTTCTTCGTGTGGCTGACGGTGATCAACCTCTTCACCACCAGTCTCTTCTGGGCCTTCATGGTCGACATCTTCGACGTGGACCAGGGGAAGAGGATGTTCGCCTTCATCGGCATCGGCGGCACCCTGGGCGCGCTGGCCGGGGCGGAGGCCACCAGCATCATCAGCGGGATGACGGAGTCGTCCTACCTGCCCGCCGGGCTGATGCTGCTCGCCTGCGCCTGCTACGGCATCGCGATCGCGACGGTGCTGTGGCTGGACCGGATGGCCCTCCGGTCGCGCGCGTCCCGCCTGGAGGCGCTCCCGAAGGGTCGCCGCGACATCGCGGCGCCCGACGGCAGCACCCGGATCGGCGGCACCTTCTGGGAGGGCGCCAAGGCGGTCGTGGCCTCCCCGTACCTGCTGGGCGTCGGGCTGTGGGTGGTGTTCATGGCCATCTCCAACACCATGATCTACTTCACCCAGGCCAACATCATCCAGCAGGCCACCGACACCTTCAGCCAGCGGGTGGAGAGCTTCGCCAACTTCGACTTCCTGGCCCAGTTCGCGACGCTCCTGACCCAGATCTTCATCACAACGCGCATCATCAAGAAGCTGGGCGTGGGCTGGACCCTCGCGATCCTGCCGCTGGTGACGGTCGCCGGGTTCGCGGTGCTGGCGGTGTGGCCCGTGTACGGGGTCATCCTGATCTTCCAGGCGGTGCACCGGGCGACCCGTTACGCCATCTCACGGCCCTCGCGGGAGACGCTGTTCAGCGTCGTCACTCCCTCCGAGAAGTACAAGGCGAAGCCCGTGGTCGACGTGTTCCTGTATCGCGCCGGGGATGCGACGGGCGCCGGGATCGACGCCACCTTCGCCGCCCTCGGCATGACGCTGGCGCTGGTGGCGGCGTCGACCGTGCCGCTGGCGGGCATCTGGATCGCGCTCTCCATCGGGATGGGGCGGGCGCAGGCGAGGCGCGTCGGGGAGTAGCAGCCCGCGGACCGCAGCATGGCGAGGCCCGGCTACAGCCCGAAGAAGACCTTCGCCGCCACCTTTCGGAACACGCTCCGGGTGAGCAGCCCGGCCTCGAGCGCCCGCGCCACCGGAAGGCGGTCGTAGCCCCAGCGCGCGGCGTGCTTCCAGGCCGGTTTCGGGTATGCGCGCCGCACCACCGGACCGGGATGCGCCCCGCCCGCGAGATGGTCGGCCAGGGCGTCTCCGGCGATCTTCCCGAACCGCCAGGCGTGGTGGATGCCCCCGGCCGTCAGCGGCGACACCATTCCGGCCGCGTCCCCGATGAGCATCACCCGTTCCCCGTAGAAGTTGCGAAGCAGTCCTCCGAAGGGGATCATGCCGCCCCGCTTCTCCACCACCCTCTTCCGCGACAGCCGGAAGAGCGGGTCGAGCTTTCCCACGAACCCGGCCAGGTCGGCCTGCCGGTCGCGGTGCAGCGCCAGTCCCACCTGCGTCGTCGCCACCCCCGGCACCACCCACCCGATGTACCCCGGGGCGAACTCGGGATCGATGAAGCAGTGCAGGCAGTCGGCGACGCCGTCCACGGGCTCGAATTCCCACTCGACCCCCTTCAGAAGGCGGCGGTTGCGGTCGAGGCCGCAGCTCGCGGCCACTGCGGAGCGCGCCCCATCGGCTCCGACGATGAACCGGCAGGTGACCCCGGAGCCCTGGAGCAGCAATGGACCTCGTCCTGGCGTCACGCCCCGGTATCCTTGTCCGAATCGGATCTCGACACCCGCACGCCGGGTCTCGCGGGCCAGATGGCGCATGAGCCGGGCCGTATCGGTGGCCATGAAGAAGTACCCGTTCCGCTCCAGCTCGATATGGTCGTGGGCGGGCGTATAGACTCTGACCCGGTTGATTCTCCGCACCAGCCGGGCCGGCACCTTCCACTCGGTCCACGCCTCATGCACGAGAATCCCGGTGGTGTGGATGCGGGCGCCGGGTCCCGACTGCCGCTCCAGCACCAGGACCGAGAGGCCGCGCCGGGCCACCTGGCGCGCGCAGGCGAGACCGGCAAAGCCGGCCCCGGCCACCACCACATCGAATTTCTCCGGCAAGCCATCTCTCCCGTTGCGAACGACGCTGTCGGCATCAAGCATCACAGCGCCCGGCGCGACACCGCCACAGAAGATATGTCACGGAGGGTTCCGGGTTCCTGAAACGGGTTGCGGCGACCTCGCCGCGTGGGCCACCTTCAGCCCGCATCCGCCATCCCGCCTCACCGGCGCCCGTTCCCAGGAGCCAGCCATGAACCCGCACAGCCGCCCCCGACCTTCGACCTGGATACCGGCGATCGGCCTGTTTCTGACGCAGTTCTGCCTGATATCGCCGCTTTTTGCCCAGGATTCCGGCGACGGACTCGACATCGACCGGGGATACATCCTCCCCGACCAGGCCATCCAGGACCTCTTCGCCACGGATCCGAACTACGCCACGCTGAACCACGTCAGCCCCGACGGCGACCACTTCGTCATTCCGCTCTCGACCGAGCTGTCGACGCTCGAGGAGGTCGGCGAGGAGACCCTGCGCCTGGCCATGCTCGAACTCCGGGCCGCCACCGACCGGCCCTGGCACCTCGACATCTACGGGCTCTACGGGTTCCGCTTCTATTCGCTGAGCGAGCGCTCGTTTACGGATGTTGAGCTGCCCGACGGGATCTACGTGAGTGACCTGATGTGGTCTCCGGAAGGTGACCGGCTGGCGTTCCTCGCGCACCTGGAGGCACGGACCGAGGTCTGGGTCGCGTCGGCCGAGGACGGCAGCGTGACCGCGGCGGGCGACGCGCGCGTCATCGCCAGCCTGGGCACCTCGTCGGGGGGTCAGGGATCGGCGCCGTCCCGGATGCTCCAGTGGACGCCCGCGGGATCGGTCATCACGCTGGCGGAGCCAGCGGACCGCGGCGCCGCACCTCCCACGCCCTCCCTGCCCGACGGGCCCACCATCCGGCACACGCGCTCGGCGGCCACGCCCACGCGCACCATGCCGTTCCTGCTCGAGGGCGACCACGACTCCGACCTGTTCGAGTACTACACGCGCAGTCAGATCGTCGAGCTGGTGCCCGGCCGGACTCCCCGCCCCATCGGGGACGCGGGGATGTACGAATCGGTCTCGCTCAGCCCCGACGGACGCCACCTGATCGCCACCCGCATCGAGCGGCCCTTCTCCTTCATCGCCAGCTACACCGGCTTCCCGCGCGTGACCGAGGTACTGGACGTCGAGAGCGGCGATGTGCTGGCGACCCTCGAAGAGCGCGACCTGCGGGAAGGCCGCGGTGGCGGCCCGGGCAGTGGCCCGCGCGACTGGCAATGGCGCCCGGACGGGGCCGGTGCCGCGTACCTGCATCGCGCCGCCCCCGACGACGGCGGCGGCTCGGACGCGCCGCGTCCCGACCGCATCATGCTGCTGCGCGCCCCCTTCGGCGACGGCGACGAGGAAGAGGTGGCGTCGAGCGACGACCCGATCAGCGAGGTGACGTACTCGCTGGACGGCCGCCACGCCTTCGCCTCGGTGCGCCGGGACGGAGAGAACGCGCTCGCCCACTTCGCACTGGACGACGGGTCCCAGGGCAGCATCATCGTGCCCTTCCACGATCCCGCCGACGCGGTCTCGCTCCCCGGCGACCTGCTCACCGCGCGCACCGCCAACGGGCTCGACCATGCCTGGGTGTCCTCCGACGGCGAGAGCGCCTACCTGCGCGGCGGCGGCCTGAAGGAGGACTTCCGTCCCCAGCCCTTCGTCGACCGCATCTCCCTTTCCGACGGATCCACCGAGCGGCTCTTCGAGGGCTCGCGCGACAGCTTCGACCGGCCGCTGGTCCCGCTGGACCCCGACCTCGAGCGCATGATCGTGAGCCGCGAGGGCAGGAACACCTTCCCCGACAGCCATCTCTGGACGGGGGGCGGCGAGATGGAGAATCTGACCCGCAACGTGGACCCCTTCCCCCAGCTCACGGCCGCGCGCCGCATCGACTTCGAGTTCACGCGCCGCGACGGCCTCGAGATCCAGGGCCGGGTTTCGCTCCCCATCGACTATGTCGAGGGCACCAGGGTTCCGGCCATCTTCTGGACCTATCCCCGCGAGTACAGGAGCGAGGAAGCCTTCAACAACGCCACCATCCGCGCGCGAAACCACAACGCGTACACCCGCCTGACCTGGCTCCGCTGGTCCGACCTATGGCTGACCCAGGGATACGCGCTCGTATATCCGGATATTCCCATCGTCGGCGAGAACTATAATGACTACTATATATCAAATATGGTAGACGCGATGTACGCGGCGATGCGCGCGGTGGATGGCCTCGGGGTGATCGACATGGACCGGATCGGGCACGGCGGCCACAGCTACGGGGCCTTCGCGACCGCCAACTTCCTGGCCCACACCCCCTTCTTCAGCGCGGGCATCGCCGGCGACGGCGCGTACAACCGCTCGCTCACGCCGATGGGCTTCCAGGCCGAGCCGCGCGACATCTGGGAGGCGCCCCACGTCTACATGGAGATGTCCCCCTTCTTCAAGGCGGACCAGATCAACACGCCGCTGCTCCTTTACCACGGCGCCGACGACAACAACTCGGGCACCTATCCCATCCAGTCGCGGCGCATGATCCAGGCGCTTACCGGGCTGGGGAAGACGGCGGCGCTCTTCGAGTACCCCTTCGAGTCGCACACCCCGCGCGCAATCGAGAACAACCTCGACATGTGGGCGCGCTGGGTCGACTGGTTCGACACGTACGTGAAGGGAGAGGGAGCCGAGACGCGGCCGGTGTCGGAAGGAGGATCGACGCGCTAGTCACATCGCGGCCATGACCGCGGCCGAAGCTGGACCATCTGCCGCGGCCCGAGCCCGGGCACCGCCCGCGGCGGCCACCAACAAAAACCGGCAGGGATTTGGGGGAGGAGGAGATACCGCATGGCATCGCACGAAGGCGGGTCCGGGTCCACCGTTCGCTACCAGCCCGACGAGAGTCCGCCGTGGCCGCTGGCGATCGGGCTGGCGCTCCAGTACAGCATCCTGGCGCTCGGGGGCGTCGTTCTCACCGTCGCCATCGTGCTTCGGAGCGCCGAGAGCAGTGACGCGTACCTCGCCTGGGGCGCGTTCGGCGCGCTCATGGTGAGCGGCCTGACCAGCATCGTCCAGGTCATCCGGCTGGGACGCCTGGGGTCGGGATACGTCCTCATCATGGGCACTTCGGGCGCCTTCATCGCCGTCTCGGTGGCCGCGCTGGTGCAGGGGGGCCCTGCCCTGCTGACGACGCTCGTGATCGCCTCGTCGCTCTTCCAGTTCCTCCTCGCCGGGCGCCTCTCGATCCTGCGCCGCATCATCACGCCGACGGTCGCCGGGACCGTGATCATGCTGATCGCCGTCAACGTGATGCCCTTCCTGTTCGATTTTCAGGACAACGCCCCGCCCGGCGCCTCACCCTTTGCGGCGCCCGTCACCGTCCTGGCCACCCTCGCCGTAACCCTCGCAGTGATGCTCAAGTTCACCGGGCCGGTCCGCCTCTGGGGGCCGATCATCGGCATCGCCGCCGGGTGCGTGGCCGCCGCCTCGTTCGATCTGATCGATACCACCGCGCTCGCGCAGGCCGCGTGGGTGGGCGTGCCCGCCGCCGGCTGGCCCGGGCTGGGCCTCGATTTCAGCGCCGCCTTCTGGGCGATTCTTCCCGGCTACACCTTCGTCACCCTCGTGGGGGCGATCGAGACCGTGGGCGACGCGGTGGCGATCCAGCGGGTGTCGTGGCGGGAGCCGCAGGCCACGGACTACCGCGCGGTCCAGGGAGCGGTCGCCGCCGATGGCCTGGGCAACCTGCTTTCCGGACTCTTCGCCACCGTCCCCAACACCACCTACTCGAGCAGCGTCTCCATCGTCGAGATCACGGGGATCGCGGCACGGCGGGTGGGCATCTGCATCGGATTGATCTTCTGTGCGCTGGCCTTCCTTCCGAAGCTGACGGCGCTGCTGCTCATCATCCCCGATCCCGTGATCGGCGCCTACGCCATGGTGATCATCGCCGTGCTGTTCGTGCTGGGGACCCGGATCGTCCTCCAGGACGGCATGGACTACCGCAAGGCCACGATCGTGGGGGTCTCGTTCTGGGTCGGGGTCGGGTGCCAGAGCGGCGAGATCTCGACGGCGGCGCTGAACCCCTTCCTGCAGCAGCTGCTCGGCAACGGCATGACGGCGGGCGGCCTGACGGCGCTGGTGCTGACGGCGTTCATGGAGCTGACCGGGCCGAGGCGGGTGCGCATGCAGACGACGCTCGATGTACAGTCGCTGCCGAAGATCCAGGAGTTCCTGGAGAGCTTCGCCAGCCGCAAGCGCCTCGGGGCCGAGACCGGGCTCCGGCTGGGGCACGCCGCCGAAGAGACGCTTCTGCTGCTCATCGAACAGGGCGAGGGCAAGGCGTCGGCCGGACAGCGGCGCCTGCGCCTGACCGCGCGCACCGATTCGGGCGGGGTCGAGATGGAGTTCCTGGCCGCCAGCGGCGAGGGCAACATCGAGGACCGCATGGCCGTGCTCGGCGGGCGCGCCGCCGAGGAGCCCGGAGAACACGAGATCTCGCTGCGGCTCCTGCGCCATCTCGCTACATCGGTCCATCACCACAAGTACGAGGATGCCGACATCGTGACGGTGCGGGTGGACGCCGTTCCGGCCCGGGCCGGGGCGTAAGTCGTCGCTCGGGGCGAGTGGGAGGCCTCGTCTCGAAGCGGCGCACTCGCGACTGCCCGCTCAGCGCATCCTGATGGCCGCCCCCACGCCCGCGAAGAAGTCCTCGGCGGCATCGTTCAGCCCGATGCCGACCCGTACATCCCATTGCGAATCGTCGGCTGTGAGCCAGGTCAGGCCCGCGTTGAAGTAGTGTTCCTGCGGAGCATCCGCCCCCGTGGGCAGAAACGCGTACCATTCGCCGTACACGCCCCCGCGCGTCCCGAGGCCGGCTCCCGCGACCGCCGACTGGGCCCACTCGCGGTAGCTGCCGTCGTCATCCGCGACGGCCAGGTTGACCTGCGTGCTGCCCGCCAGGGAGAATCCTCCGGGCACGTCCCAACTGTAGGCGAGGTTCACGCCCGGCAGCGCGCGTCCGCCGGAGAACAGCGTGCTGCCCGTGGGCAGCGTCATCTGCGGCAGCAGCGCGAGCGCCGGAAGCCGGCCCGCCTGCCGGGTGAGCTCGATCTTGGCGCCCAGATAGAGGTCTTCGATCCCGCTGTCGCTGGCTCCGCTTCCCTCGGAACTCACGCGGGTCACCGGGCTGGCCGCCACCCGGAGTTCGAGCCAGTCCGCCGCAACCCCCGCGCGCAGCAGCAGTTCGCCCAGCGTATGGGTCTGGACCGAACTGCCGCCGGACCAGTCTCCGGTAAACGTGTAACCGAATTCGATCTGGAGAACGCCCCGGCCCACGGTGGATGCCGCTTCCGTGAAGTCGGGGCGATCGGCGGACAGGGGACGGGACAACGGGGAGCCAGTGGGTGCCCTGGCCAGCTCCTGTGCGGATCCATCCATCGGGAGCCCGAGCATCGCGCCAACCGCCAGGGCGGCGAGCAGAACGCCGGGAACCAGTCGAGTCGTCATCGCGTGCCACCCCCGGGATCACCGCCTTCCGGCTGCGCGGATAGTCTTCGAAACGTACCGGAACGCGCCCCCTCGCGGAACCGGAGGGCTCGCATGGTTGGGGGCAGTGGCCGACATGAAGCGGCGACTCCTGTTGCCGCCCCCTGCGCCGCCTGCCCATCGCCATCGCCGTCCCCCTTGCCCGAAGGCACGGTGCGCCTCCACTTTAGTTTGCGCCAACAACTGTTGCGGACGACTCTAACGCCAGTGCCTCTCCAGGACCTGCCATGCATCTGCGTCGACTATCCAGGGGACTGAAGGCCGCGTTCGGCAACACGAACGTCCGCCGCCGCGTGCGGAATTTCGAAGGATGGACGGACAGAGCGTTCGCCGCAGATGGCCGCGCAGCCGACTACGACCACACCCGGACCGCAACGGAATACTACGACCTTTGTAGCGAATTGATGGTCTTCGGTTGGGGAGAATCCCTGCATTTTGCGCCGCTGTCACCCGGCGAGAGCCTGAAGGACTCAAAGATCCGGCACCAGCGGCAGATGATCACCAGGCTGGAACTGCGTGAAGGCATGACGGTGGTCGACATCGGTTGCGGGATCGGGGGTCCAATGCGCCGCGTCGCCCGCGAGGCCGGCGTCCGGGTATTGGGAATCAACCGCAGTGATGTCCAGTTGAGCAGGGCAAGGTCGCTGAATGCCGAGGCGGGGCTCGATCACATGATCGACTGCCTCGCTTGCAGCTTCATGAATATGAGCTCCATCGCGGACGCGACCTTCGATCGGGGCTACGCGATCGAATCGACCTGCCATGCTCCCGACAAGGCACGCGCGTTTGCCGAAATCCACCGTGTCCTGAAGCCCGGAGCCCTTTTCTGGGGCCAGGAAATGTGCATGACGGATGTGTACAATCCCCACGACGATCGCCACCAGGCCATCAAGCGCGACCTGATGCACGGCATCGCGCTCCGGGACATCGCAACGTTCGCGGAGACGGACCGGGCCCTCGAAACCGCCGGATTCGAAATCCTGGAGGCGACGGACCTCGCTGTCGACGAGACCGGTTCGACCACGCCGTGGTATCAGCCCATGGAGGCCCGGCGCGGGTGGCTCGGCAGCGCTCTCGTCCAGGCTCCCATGGGTCGCAGGATGTTTTTCTGGGCATCCAGGCTGGCCGAGTTGCTGCGGGTGTTCCCCAGGGGATCGGCGGAGGTTGTCGAACTTATGGATCGGACTGCAGACGCCTATGTCGCTGGCGGCAGGACCGGGATCTTCACACCGCTCTACTGCTTCCTGGCGCGCAAGCCTCTTCAGGGCTAGGAGTCCCGGGTGGTCAAGTGCAGGCGCAGCGAGGAAAGCGCGGGCACCAGGAACATCAGGATGGCCGTGGTAAAGAGGATGCCGCACCCGATCGAGGCGGAGAAGGGGACGAAGAACTGCGCCTGAATGGCGTCTTCGAGAATCAGCGGCGTAAAGCCGAGGAAGGTGGTGAGCGAAGTCAGCATGATCGGACGAAAACGGCCCTTGGCCCCCTCGATGATCGCCTCGCGCGCCGGAAGGCCCTCCTCAAGTTCCTGATCGATGAAGTCCATCATGACCAGGGAATCGTTCACCACCACGCCGGCCAGGCCGAATATCCCGACAAAGGACTCCGCGCTCACCGCCACTCCCAGGATCCAGTGGCCCAGGATCACGCCGACGAACCCGAACGGGATGATGGCCATGATGATGAACGGCTTGGTATAGGAACGCAGCGGAATGGCCAGCAGCGCGAAGATAATCAGCAACGCTATCGCGAAACCGCGGTAGAGCGCACCCAGAGAGTCGATCTGCTGCTGTTGTTCGCCACCAAAGGCGTAGGTCAGGTCAGGCTCCGTATCGACCAGTCCCGCGAGGATGGTGTTCTCCAGAATGCCATTGGCTTCCCCGGCGGAAATCACACTTGCGTCTACATCGGCAGTGACCGTGGCGACGCGTTGGCCGTCCTGGCGACGGATGGCCGGCGGCGACATGGCCGCGCTCAGTGAAGCCACGCGGCTCACCGGCACCTCGGCGCCGGTTGCCGTACGGACGAGGTAGCTCTCGATGTCGGTGATCGAGTTGCGCTGCTCCTCGGGCAGCCGGACGTAGACCCGGACTTCGTCGCGTCCCCGCTGCACCCGCAGGGCCTCCGCGCCAAAGAAGGCGGCTCTCGTCTGCCGGGCAAGCGCGTCGAGCGTGAGGCCGAGGGTTCGCGCTTCGGGCAGCAATCCCAACTGGACTTCCGGGATGCCGGGCGTGTGGTCCGAGCGAATGTCGAAGACACCCCCCACTCGACGGAGCTCATCGACCACGGACGATGCGATCGTGACCAGGCGCTCCGGATCCGGATGGGACAGCACGGCTTCCACCGGGTTGCCCAGCGTGTAGATCTCGCTCATGAAGGTGATCCCGCGCACATGGGGCAGGATGCCCACCTCCTCACGCCAGGCCTGCATGACTTCTCCCGACGTGATGCGCCGCTGCTGCGCCGGCAGGAGCTTGAACTCGATGGTGGCGATGTTGGCTTCGGGGTTCAGCGTGGGCGAGGGGTTGAGACCTCCGGTCTCGATCCGCGACCGCTGGCCGACGACAACCGTAACGCCGGACAGAAGCGGAGACGCATCTTCGGGCCGGCCCTCGGAAAGACGCTGGATGACCCGGCGACCGGCCGCCTCCAGTTCCCGTGCCACCGCGTCCGTCTGCTGCGCGGTGGTTCCGTCCGGCATCTGAAGGGTGGCGGTTACGAAGTCCCCCTCGACCTCGGTCGCGAAGGTGGTGGGTACGATGCCGGCCGGCAGCAGGGAAACGGTGAGTATGAAGAGAGCGACGGCTGCGGAGAGTGTCACACCGGGTCGATCGGTCGCGAACCGCATCCCGTGATGCAGGGGGCCCTGTATGAAACTGTTCAGCAGGGAGTCGACCCGACCCTGGATGCGGGCGACGAACCGTTCCGCGCCCGTGCGGGGCGCCCAGTCGGGGCCGTGCAGATGGTGCGACAGGTGGTTGGGCAGCACCAGCAGCGATTCGATCAGTGAGATCACCAGCATGGCGATGACGATGATGGGCAGCGCCTTCCAGACTTCTCCGAACCCCGCGGGAATGAAGAGCAGGGGGAGGAACGCAACGATGGTGGTGAGCACCGCGAAGATCAGCGGCACCTTGATGCGCCGCGCACCGCGGATGGCGGCGACGGGGCCCGGCGAGCCTCGCATTCGTTCCAGATGAACATGTTCGGCGACGACGATCGCATCGTCCACGATGATTCCGATGGCGAGTACGAAAGAGAAGAGCGAGACAGCGTGGATCGGGATGTCGAACATCATCATGGCGGCCAGGGCGCCGATCCCCGCAACGCCAAGGCCGACGGCTACCCAGAAGGCCAGCCGGACTTCCAGAAAAAGGCCCAGCGCGATCAACACCAGCAGCAGCCCCAGAGCCCCGTTCTTGAGGAGGAGGGCGCCACGCTCCGAGAACGCCGTGGAATCGTCGTTCCAGATGGCCACGCCCACGCCGCCGGGGAGTGAAGGCACCACCTCGTTCGCCACATGCTCCTTGACGGCGCGCGCCACGCTCATGACCCTTTCGCCCTCCGCCCGGGATACCTCGACGAAGACGGCGGGCCGGCCCTGATGCCGCACGATCAGATCGGAGTCCTGAAAACCGTCGCGCACCTCGGCGACATCACCCAGACGCACGACCGTGCCGTCGTCCCGGCTGAGGAGAACGATTTCCTCGAAATCCTGTTGGTCGTAGCTCTGGCCCAGGGTGCGCACCCGCACCTGGGACTCCCGGGTATCGATGCTCCCCGCGGACAGGTCCAGTGAGTTACTGCGAATCGTGTTCGCGATATCGGTCAGGGTCAGGCCGAGAGCCCTGAGACGCTGTAGCGGCACCTCGATCGAAACCTCGTAGTTGCGCACTCCGCTGGTCACGACCTGGGAGACGGAGGGAAGCGCGGCGAGCTCGTCTTCGATCCGGTACGCGAGTTCCTTCAGCGAGCGCTCGGGAACGTCGCCGTAGACGATCAGGCGAATCATGCTCTGGGCGCTGGTCATCTCGCGTATCTGCGGCCGCTCGGCTCCGCCCGGAAACGTCTGAATACGCGCGACCGCCGACTCGATCTCGTCCTTCTTGGCGCCCATGTCCGTGCCGGAGTTTACTTCAACCCTGACGGACGCCATCCCCGGGGCGGCTATGGACCTGACCGCCTTTACATCGGCGAGTCCCCTGACCTGGTCCTCGATCTTGACGACGATGGCCTCCTCCACCTCCTCGGGGGTTGCGCCGGGGAAGGGCACGGAGATCTCGAACTGGTTGAAGGGTACATCGGGCCATCCCTCCTGCTCGAGACCGGTCAGCGACACCAGACCCGCTGCAATGATCCCGAACATCAGCAGATTGGCGGCGACGCTGTTGCTCGCCATATAGGCAATGGGGCCGCCCGGTTCGCCGTGGTTGTCTGGGTTCCGACTCATCTGTGCTGGATCGGCCTGGGTTTGGACTAGGGACGCGCACGGACAGGATACTCATTGGGTACTCGCCGTGCACCGTCAAGGCACCCCGCGGTGCGCGCGATACCGCCGGCGGACGCGATCCGGGGATCGGCCCTCCAAGAATCGTCGGGTGTTGCGTCACAACGACGCTTTCTCGCGACAGATTCCGTTTGACGCAGCCGCGCCCATGAAGCTATGCTCATGTTCAAGTGTACCTTAGCTGGAGGAAGCTTGGGTTTGGCCGTTGCGACAGAGAATGTCTCCACCCAGGCGCTGACGCTGCCCGAGGAGCTCATCCTGATGCTCCTCAACGAGGAAAACGGCTACTTCCACCAGGTGCCCGGCTGGCGGCTGCATTGCGCCGTCATCGGCGCGGTGCTCGCGGAACTCTCGCTCCTGACGCGCATCGACACGGACATGGAGTCGCTGTTCCTGGTGGACGCGACGGAAACGGGCGACCCCGCGCTGGACCCCATTCTGGAGGAGATCGCAGGCGAGCGAGTTCAACGGAACGCCCAGTACTGGATCGAGCACCTCGCGCACCGTGCCGAGTCGATCATCGATCTGACGCTGGACCGCCTGGTTGAACTCAAGATCCTGCAACATCACGACGGCGAGTTCTGGACCCTGGCTCGCAGGGTCTGGCAGACGGAACTGTACGGCGACACCGAGGAAGGCACCGCACGCCAGTTCATCAGGACGCGCATCGGAAAGGTCATCTTCACCGAGGAGATCCCCGACCCGAGAGACATCATCATCATCTGCCTGGTGAACTCATGTGATGTCTTTCGTTTCATATTCCAACTGGACGACGAGGCCCACGAGCGCATCGAGCTCATCTGCAGGATGGACCTGATCGGCCGCTCGATCGCGGCTGCGGTGGTGACCAACCTCGGTGGCCCGGTGGTTCAACGGTCCCGCCTCGCGAAGCAGATTCCGCGTGTCCCGCTGCGCAAGTTGCTGTTGAATCCTCACCTGCGCAGTGGCAACCTGCCCGCGCTCGTCGCGGATCTGGCCAGGGAGTACGGCCCGGTGTTCGAGCTCCGGCCGCCGTTCTCGCAACCCATGATCTTCCTCGCCGGACCGCGGACAAACCGCCGGGTTAATCGGCACGGGCGCAGGTATCTGAGAGCCAGGGACTATTTCGCCGACTTCGAGAAAGTCTATGGTGCGTCCGGAGTCCTGCCCTCCCTCGATGGCGCAGACCACTTCCGGCTTCGCAAGTCCATGGCGCCAGGCGTCTCACGCGCGAGGCTGGCAGGACAGGGAGACCAGTTGTTTCGTCAGGCCCGTGCATACATGGCGGATTGGACGGTGGGTGACACCTACCCGGCAAGACGCCTTTGCCGACGCATGATCAACAGCCAGATCTCTCCTCTCATGTTGAGCGTGGATTCGCAGGATATCATCGACGATCTGATCGTGTTCAAGGAACGCGCACTCAACGTCCACATCCTGAATGGCCTTCCCAAGTTCATGCTGAAGACCCCGGGAATGAAGCGCCGGGCGCAGGCCGTGGAGACGTTGCTGGAACGGGTCTACAGCGTCCATACTCCCGCCCAGCGGGCCGGCTGCCCGCGCAGCCTTGCCGATGACTGGCTGAGCCTGCACGCGAGCGATCCACAGTTCGTACCGGAGTCGAATCTGCGGTTCGCCCTGTCGGCCGCGCTGGTTGCCAGCGTGTATCTCGGGGATGCATTCAACTGCGCGCTCTATGCCATGGCGTCACAGCCTGAGCTCTATGCCAGAATCCGGGATGAGGCCGGTGTCTTCTTCGAAGACGGCGAACCGGGTGGCGACGACCTCAACCTTTCCGCGATGGACGTCACCAACCGTTTCATCAAGGAATGCCTGCGGATGTACCCGATCGTCCCGATGTCCATGCGGAACGTGATGAACACCTGGGTGGTCGAGAACTACGAGATACCGATTGGAACGCGGGTCGCCATCGCCCAGACAGCCTCGCACTTCATGGACGACGTCTTCCCGGACCCCTTCACCTTCGATATCGACCGCTACAAGGATCCCCGCAATGAGCACCGCAGCCCGGGGTACGCCCCCTATGGCCTGGGCACACACAGGTGCCTCGGCTCCCGGTGGATGGGGTTGCAACTGGGCGTCAACCTCCTTTTGGTCGCGCACTACTTCACGATCGAGGTGTCCCCGGCGAACTACAAGTTCCGATTCAGCCCCTTTCCGTCCATGAAGCCGAGCAAGGACCTCAAGTTCCGCATCGCAGAACAGGTGCGCGAGCTGCCGTCTTGACCCACGGCCTCCCGCCCCTCCTCCGAAGCATCCCCGTCATCGCCGCCCTGGCCGCCCTGGCCGCCTGCGGCGACTCCGGTACCGAGCCGCCCGGGGAGCCGCCACGCGCCCCCGCGGCCATCGTGGTCGTGTCGGGGGGCGGGCAGGAGGGGATGGCGGGCAGCACGCTCGCCGAGCCCGTGGTGGTGCGGGTGGACGACGCGGGCGGCTCGCCGTTCGCGGGCGCCACCGTGACCTTCTCCGCCGCCGCCGGGCACGGATCCGCCGACCCGGCCACCGCGGCCACGGACGCGGCCGGTCTGGCCGCCACGACCTGGACGCTCGGCGACGCGGCCGGTGCCCAGACCCTCACGGCGTCGGTGGCCGAGGGAGTGTCGACCGACATCCGCGCAGCCGCGGGAGAGCTTCCCTCCCCGCCCGACTCGGCCGTCTACAACGTCGTATTCGACGCCTCCTGGAGCGCCGCCACCCACCCGACCGACTACCCGGGCGGCGCGCACTTCTCGCCGCTCATCGGGGCGGTGCACGACGACGGCGTCCGCTTCTGGGCCCGCGACGAGACGGCCACCCCCGGCATCGAGAGCATGGCCGAAACGGGCGGTACCAGCACGCTCAGGTCGGAGATCCGCGCGCAGATCCCGGCCGCCGTGCTCTCCGTCATCAGCGGACCCGGGCTCGGCACCAGCCCGGCCAGCACGACCATCTCCCGCGTCGTCGTCCGGGCGGACTACCCACTCGTCACCCTGGTCACCATGATCGCGCCAAGCCCGGACTGGTTCGTGGGCGTTTCCGCGCTGTCGCTGATGGACGACCTGGGACAGTGGGTGGAGGAACTCGAGGTGACCCTCTACCCCTACGACTCGGGCACCGACGACGGGACCACCTACACCTCCGCCAACGCCGACTCCTCGCCCAAGCGGCCCATCCGCAGCCTCCGCGGCATGACCCCGTTCTCGGACGCGCCCATCGGAACGTTCACGTTCACACGAGTCGGGGGCTAGGCGCATCCGGGGTTAGGCGCATCCGGGGTTAGGCGCATCTTCAGCGTTCCGCGCTGAGCCGACCGCCGGGTGAGCGTCTTCATCTCCGTCCACACCCCTCCGCACGGTGTTGCATTCTGGAGAAAGCAACGATTTGTTGCATCATGAAGAATGCAATGATTTGTTGCATCCCCAGATACGCAACGATTTGTTGCATTTGTCGGTTGGCAACACCCTGCGGAGGGTCCCGACAGAAGATATCCATAGGACCGACCCCACCGGCTCACCGTGGGCTGGCGCCTGCGATGAGCGGCGGCGTCCCGGCCCACCCGCATCCCGAATCCACATCCGAGCGCCCGCGCCTTCCGGCGGACGGACTGCCAGCGCCCGATCTACCAGTCCGACGAGTGTTCGTCGTGAAGCGCGGTCGGCAACCGGTACGAATACCTCAGCTTCTCGAAACCGGCGAACTCCATCAGGGCGTCGAACCGGGCCCGGTCCTGCTTCGCGCCCAGGCGGGGAAGCACCTTGCGGATGACGCCCCGGGACCGGTTCTGAATCCGCATCCAAGGGATCACCTTCCGCCTGCGGGTGGGGAACATGAATGAATCGGCGAGTTCGTTGCCGATCAGTTCCCTGGACGCCTGGGTCACGACGCGGGCCATTTTTCTGCGTTCCGCCGAGTCCGTGACACCGATGATGACCGGCGCGCTGTTCACGATGCTGTTGGCCATGATGATCGCGTCCAGGTCCGCGGGAGGTTCGCACATGGAGCCGATCTCGAACGCCCGGCATGCCGAGGCTTCGTCGTCGAAGAGGATATCCTCCGGGATGCCCATGAGCAGTCCGGTGTAGCGCCAGACGTGGATGTAGGCCTCCCGCTCCTCCCTGCTGAAGTCACCCCCCAGCGTGGCCACGTGCCGCATCAGCCGGCCCGAGAAGGCCGCCCCCGCCAGGAGCACGTGCGCGGCGCTGATCGGTTCTCCCAGCCTGTCGTGATCCCATTCATCCGACTGGTTGATCAGGTATCGCGACTGAGCGTGCACCAGCCGGACGCGCAGGGTGAGCCTCCATCCGTCGCCCCCGGGCTCCATTCCACCCGGGAGGTACTGCTCGACAAGCTGCATCCCGTTCTGCTTGAGGCGCCGCACACCCGAGTTGGTGACCCGTCCCCGGATCCGGAACGACTTGCTGATCAGGGTGGAGAACCCCTCGACGATGCTGCCGCCCACCAGGGCCGCGAGGACGATGTCCGAGTTTCGCAGAAAGGCGCGCGAGGCCATCCGGGCGATGTCGGCGTCGAACCAGTCCGGCACGGCGGTCGAGTACTCCACGAACTCGACGAGGGAATCGGGGGCGCCCGTCTGCGGAGCGTGGGGATTGTCCAGTGCCTGCGCCAGCGTCTGGTGCAGTTCCCCGGGATCCAGGTCCGAAAGATCCCGAACGACGGCATCCGCCAGCGGATCGCCGATCATCGTGTTGCGGACGTAGGCCTCAGCGAGCTCCGGATCGTGCTGGCGGGCGGCCTCGTATCCCGCGACGTAGGCACCGGGTACTTCCAAATCCTCTCCCGAACCGGCTCGCGGCGGCGGCTGGCGGATCATCGTCTTGCGAGGATGAATCCGCGTCTCAGACCGGCACCTCGCAGACCCTCTCGGCGATGCGGAACTCCGGCTTCCGGCTCGGCTTCATCGACGGGAAGGGGCTGACACGGTGCTCGTAGTTCTTCGGCGTCACCTCGAGCGTAAAGTGATGCGCCATCATCAGTACGTTCACCATGAGCTTCAGTTCCATCATGTCCCGTTCCCCTCCGGCAGATGCCCGGATCCGATTCGATCCGCCCAGGCGCGGCGCAGCCCACGATCCGAAGCTGGACCGGCGGTCTTACTGATACCTATGTCGGAGTAGAACTGACGGCAATACAGCCGGTACTTGCCGATGGGCCCGTCGGCCCGGCAGAGACGCGGCGGGGACTGGTAGCGCTTCCGCTCCCAGATCACCACGTCCTGCGCCACGAACCGCCGCTCCTCGTAGATCAGGATGCGGTTCATCAGCCTGTTGCGGAGCTTCTTCGGCAGGAACCCCAGCCCGGCGATGTAGCGCCCGGGCCTGGCGACTTCGCGCGCCTGGCTGACCAGCGTCAACTCGACGAACTCGCCGTCGACCGGGGTCGAAAGGACCCACAGTCTGGAGTCCATGCCGATCGTCTTCTCGTGAACCTCGACGAACGAGAATCCCAGACCATGGACGTGGGTGACGGCCGACACCTCGGACACGATGTCGATCAGCCCTGCGATGGTGCGGACGTTCCTGAATTCGAAGCAGCTCTTCAGGTAGGCGCCGTCGATGGAAAAGGCGGTCGGCTCCACGTCGTGGTAGCCGTGCGTGTACTCCAGATGCTCCACGTCCACGGAGTTCTCGGTCGTCTCCTGGGGATGGCCCCGGAAGCGCAGGGTGGCGGAACGCAGCCCGCTCCAGTCCGCGCCCGTGGGGGGCTCCTCCGGCAGATCCCACTGCGGCGCCCGCCCGCCGGCGCCATACCACGCGAAGACCATGCCCAGGATCTCCCGGGTCTCGTAGAGCTTCAGCTTCGCGGCCCTGGGGGCCGGGGCGTTGGGCGTGGCCACGCACTGGCCGGTGGCATCGAAGGTGAACCCGTGGAAGGGACACACCAGGCAGCCGTCCCGGATGGTGCCTCCGGCCGTCGGCCCCAGGTGCGAGCCCAGGTGGGGGCAGAACGCGTCCGCCACGCAGACGCGGCCCTCGTCGTCGCACCAGGCGACGATTTGCTCGCCCATCCAGGTCTTCTCGATGAGCTTGTCCTGCAGCAGGGTGTCGCGGGTCGCGATGAAGTACCACCCCTCCGGAAACGGAGGCAGTCGATCGACGCGGCGCGGGATCCGCCCGTTGGCTTTCGGGATCATGCGGCTCCGGGTTGCTGAAGGGTCGATGATCGCGTCCGGGGCTCATGTGACTCGAGCTAACTGCTGCCTTGTTCCGCCGTTACAGACTCTGCAAATGTCGCGCTGCGGGGGCGGTTTGGCAAATGCGTGTGCGACAAAATAGTGAAGAAATGCGACGATTTAGTAATTACCTGGCGAATGATCGGCCGGATCACCCGCGGAGATATTGCCTGAACGGCACGGCGCACTCACCGTGGATGTTCGGCCGCTACGCTTGTGGAAGCGGCTGGCGAGACCGGCTTGACCGCACGAGGTGATCCATGTCCGAAATGAATCGACGCACGTTTCTCGGCACCGGCGCGGCGGCCGGCGCTCTGGTAGCGCTCGGGGGCTGCGACGCTCCGGGCGGCGACTCTGGTTTGGGGCGCGAGGGCGCGGGGCAGGAGCGCGCCCCGGGCAGTGTGCCGGACTTCGCTCTCGACGAGATCACGATCGACCAAGTCCACGAGGGCATGCGGACGGGCGAGTACACCTGCCGCTCGATCACGGAGATGTACGTCGACCGCATCGAGGCGCTGAACCGGCAGGGGCCGCGGCTGTTCGCGGTGCTCGAGGTGAATCCGGACGCGCTCGAGATCGCCGACGCGCTCGACCGCGAGTTCCAGGCGTCGGGGCCCCGGGGGCCGCTGCACGGCATCCCCCTTCTCCTGAAGGACAACATCGATACGGCGGACGGGATGACGACGACCGCCGGCTCGACTGCGCTGGCCGGGTCGATCGCGCCGCAGGACGCCTTCGTGGCCGCGCGGCTGCGCGAGGCGGGCGCGCTCCTGCTCGGCAAGGCGAACATGAGCGAGTGGGCGGGCTGGAAGTCGTTCGAGTTCGGGGCGTCCGGCTGGAGCGGCCGCGGATGGGACGGCGGGCGGGGCGGCTTCTGCAAGAACCCCTACGCGCTCGACCGCACGCCGGGCGGATCCAGCTCCGGGTCCGGGGCGGGCGCGGCGGCCAACCTGGCGGTCGCGACGATCGGCTCCGAGACCGACGGCTCCATCGTCGGCCCGTCGTCGCGCAACTGCCTGGTCGGCATCAAGCCCACGATCGGGCTGCACAGCAGGGGCGGCGTCATCCCCATCGCGCACAGCCAGGACAGCACCGGCCCGATGGCGCGCACCGTGCGCGACGCCGCGATCATGCTCGGGACGATGGTCGGCGTGGATCCGCGCGACCCGCTCACCGCCACGAGCGCGGGCAACTTCCTCACCGACTACACCGGCGTGCTGGACCCTGCCGGCCTGGACGGTGCCCGGGTCGGCGTGCTGCGCGAGTACGCCGGGTTCGACAGCCGCGTCGACGCGCTGTTCGAGGAGGCGCTCGACGTCATGCGGGCGGAGGGCGCGACGGTGGTCGACCCGGTCACCCTCCCCGGGGAGCTGCGATTCGGCAACGAGTACGAGATGGAGGTGCTGTACCACGAGTTCAAGGCGGACCTGAACGCCTATCTCGCATCGCTGGGTCCCGACGCCCCGATCAAGTCGCTCGCCGAGCTCATCGAATACAACGAGGCGAACGCCGATCTGGAACTCGCCCTCTACGGGCAGGAACTCCACGTGCGCTCCCAGGAGCGGGGGCCGCTGACCGACCAGCGCTACATCGACGCGCTGGCGGCGAGCCATCGGCTCTCGCGCGACGAGGGGATCGACCGCGCGATGGACGAGCACCAACTGGACGCGCTCGTCGGGATCACGTCGGGGATTCCCGCCATGCAGGACCCGCTGGACGCCTCGGGCGGAGGCGGGGGCGGATGCTCGACGCCCCCGGCCATGGCAGCCTATCCCAACATGTCGGTGCCCATGGGATTCATCCACGGGCTCCCGGTCGGGATGTCGCTCTGCGGCCGCGCGTGGAGCGAGGCGACGCTGATCCGGCTCGCGTATGCGTTCGAGCAGGCGACGAACGTGCGGCGGCCGCCGACGTTTCAGGCTACCGTGCGGGTGTGAGGGGAGGCGATTGACAATCTGCAAACGGGAAAAACGAAAGTTGCGCTTTTGATTTTCCGTCGGTCACCCGCGAGTCCGTTCAGGCTGCCATGTGCTACGCTGCCGACCTTGCCAAGTGACGGGTCCTTTCAATACGCCGGTGAGGAATCGGTGAAGTCAGACAGCGTTGCGCATCGGGCCAACGTTGACGATAACTTCACTACATAATTCCTCAGGTCGTCCTCTACTGCACAAGCCTTCGGGCGCAGCAAGACGCTGAGGTAAGGGCCCCGAGGGTGGAAACATCCCTCGGGGCTCTTGTGTGAGCGGCTCAAAGCTCCACGCCGAACTCAGCCGCCAAGCTGTGGATCGCATCGTTTGCCGGGACGCCGCGCTCTCCTGCCCTGTAGGCACGGATCGCCTCACGCCACAGGTGACCCCGTTCGGCGGAATGCACAAGGAAGTCATACCGTTCCGGACTCATCACGACCATTGCAGCCTGGCCGTTCTGGGTGATCGTCTCAACCCGGCCATCGCGGATCCGTTCAAGGTGCTCTCCCGTGCGCTGCCGGAAGTGGCTCAGTGGGTAGGTGTCCTGGGTGCGGTGCATGTGCGGCTCCATACGTTATTTGTATTGAATTCAGTATGGCACACCTCGTAGCTAGCTATCCAGTCGGGTTTGCTGTCAGGTCCCTGGGCAGCCTTCCCGAAACAGCCCCGACCACCGCCTCGTAGGCTGACCCTATGCAAGCCGCTGTAACGCATAGCCCTCCCCTCGCCAGCCTCTCGCGCGTAACACATCGATACGGATCGGTGCTGGCGCTGGACGATCTCGATCTGGAGGTCCGGCGTGGCGAGGTGCTGGGGGTGCTGGGTCCCAACGGCGCCGGCAAGACCACCGCCATCAGCCTCCTCCTCGGGAGCCTGCAGGTGCAGGAGGGTGCGGCGAGCGTCTTCGGCTTCGCTCCGGGAGCGCCGGAGGTGCGGGTTCGACGGGGCGCAATGCTCCAGATCTCGGGCATCTCCGCGAACCTGACCGTCCGCGAGCATCTCGAGCTGTTCCGCGCCTACTATCCCGCGCCGATTCCGGCTTCGCGCCTGCTCGCGATGGCGGGCCTCGAGGATCTCGCCCGGCGCCGGTACGGGAAGCTCTCCGGGGGTCAGAGGCAGCGGGTGATGTTCGCGCTGGCACTGGCCGGTGATCCCGAGCTGCTGTTCCTGGACGAACCCACCACGGGGCTCGACGTCGATGCCCGGCACCGGCTGTGGAGCGAGATCCGGGCCCTCAGGGAATCCGGGCGCACCACCGTGCTCACGACGCACAACCTGGACGAGGCGGACGCGCTGGCGGACCGCGTGGTGGTCATCCACAAGGGGCGGCGGATTGCGGAGGGCACCCCGGCGGAGATCAAGTCGCGCACGGCGGGGCGGCTGGTGCGCTGCGTCACCCGGATCGCGCCTGATGACGTCGCGAGCCTGCCGGGCGTGGTCGAGGCCAGGACGCGGGGGCAACATCTGGAGGCGTTGACGACGCAGCCCGAGGCCCTGGTCCGGGTGCTGCTCGCCCGCGACGAGGCGTTGGCGGATCTCACCGTCGTGGCCGCGGGGCTCGAAGAGGCGTTTCTCGCGCTGACGCGGGATGGCAAGGAGGGCCCGGCATGAGGGGCGCATTGGCAAACGCCAGCGCGGGCGCTTCGATGCAAGCTCGCGACACCCATCGGCTGGCACCCGTCCGCCGCTTCCGCATCTACCTCCTCGAAGCGCGCTTCCAGTTCGTGGAGGTGTTGCGGGAGCCCATGTTCGCCATCCCCACGCTGGCGTTCCCGCTCATCTTCTACCTGTTCTTCGGCGTGATCATGGGCGTGCGCGGGGTGTCGCTGGCCGTGCCGACCTACGTGCTGGCGACCTACGGGGTCTTCGGCGTGCTCGGCCCGGCACTCTTCGGCTTCGGAGCCGGGCTCGCGAACGAACGCGACACCGGGGTCCTGCTCCTGAAGCAGACCACGCCCATGCCCGCAGGCGCCTACCTGTTCGCCAAGGTCATGGCGGCGCTGATCTTCGGAGCGGTGGTCGTGGCGGCGCTGTTCCTGATGGCCGCCCACGCGGCGGGGGTGGCGCTCTACCGCTGGCAGTGGTTCGCGCTGGCCGGGGTGCTGCTCGCGGGCGTGATCCCGTTCTGCGCCCTGGGCCTGGCGATCGGCGCGTGGGCCAGGGGACGCTCGGCCGTCGCCGTGGTCAACCTCGTCTTCCTGCCCATGGCCATGCTCTCCGGGCTCTGGCTCCCCATCTACATGTTCCCGGATGTCATGCAGGACATCGCGCTCGCGCTTCCCGCCTATCATCACGCGCAGCTCGCGCTCAAGGTCATCGCGATGGACGCCGGGCAGCCGGTCCCGATGCACCTGGCGGTTCTGGCGGGCGAAACGGTCGTCTTCCTCGCCGTGGCGGCGCTCGGGTTCCGCCGCGCGGACAGTTTCTCGATGAGGAGATCCCGATGAAGAATGCACGTCATCTCGTTGGCCGCAGCCTGACCTGGCTCGTGGTCGGGGTCGCGGTCTTCACCGGCGTGCTCGCAACGCTGCCGGTGCCGGAGGCCGCGGAGGCCCCGGCCCGGGGCGTTCCCGAGGAAACGTTCGCGATCGTGGACGTCACGGCGTTCGACGGCGAGGCCTTCCGGCAGGGATGGGACGTGTGGGTCGAGGACGGGAGGATCCGCCACGCCGGCCAGAGGCTGGACCTGCCCGAGGACCTCCCCCGCGTGGATGGGCGGGGCCACACGCTGATCCCGGGACTGATTGACGGCCACGTGCACAGCTTCCTCTCCTCGCTGAGAGACGCGCTCCGCTTCGGGGTGACGACGGTGCTGGACCAGTCCACGGACCCGGCCTTCGCCGCGGCGATGCGGCCCGCGCGCGAGGAGGTGGCGCGCGGCGCCCAGGCGGACCTCTTCTCGGCCGGCATGACCGCGACCGCCCCGGAAGGCCACGGCACGCAGTACGGGATCCCCGTGGAGACGCTGACCGGCCCGGACGAGGCAGCGGAGTGGGTGAGGGCCCGCAAGGCCGAGGGCTCCGACTGGATCAAGATCATCTACGAGGACGGCAGCGCCTTCGACATGGAGATCGCGTCGCTCGACGGAGAGACGGTCGCCGCAGTCATCGCGGCCGCGCACGCGGAAGGACTCGCCGCCGTGGTGCACGTGAGCACGCTTGAGACGGCTCTCGAAGCGATGGCCTTCGGCGCGGACGGCCTGGTGCACGTCTGGCGCGACGAGGTCGTCTCCGAAGAGGATGCACGGCGGTTCGCGGAGGCGGACATCTTCGTGGTCCCGACGCTCTCGGTCATGGTCTCGGCCGATGACCCCGCGGTGGCGGAACTGGTGCGCGAGACCGACGAAGCGATGCTCTCGCCAATCCAGCGGCAGACGCTCGACGGCCGCTTCCCGGGCGGCCTCGGGGAGGGCGGAGACGTGGCGATGGAGAACGTCCGCAGGCTGCGCGCGGCCGGAGTGCGGCTGATCGCGGGTACGGACGCCCCGAACCCGGGGACCGGGGCGGGAATCTCCATGCACGGGGAGCTGCGCCTGCTCGCGCGCGCCGGCATGGGAAGCGCGGAGGCGCTGGCGGCGGCGACTTCGGTGGCGGCGGACGCGTTCGGCGTCGCGGAGCGCGGCCGGATCGCTGAAGGCCATCTCGCCGACCTGGTGCTGGTGCGCGGCGACCTCGAGGAGGACGTGTCGCGCAGCCACGACATCGTCGGGATCTGGAAGGACGGGTATCTCGTGGATCGTGCAGTCGCCTCCGCGGGGGCCGGGTTTCAGGCCGAGATCGCGCGCGCACCCGCGGAAACCTTGATCGCGGACTTCGAGGACGGCTTCGAGGCGAGCTTCGGTGCATGGGACGTGACGACGGACCAGTTGGCCGGGGGCTCCTCCAGCGCCGACGTGGCCGTGCGCGACGGCGCGCTGGTGGTCACCGGCGAGATCGCCCCGGGAGCCGCCTTCCCCTGGGCGGGCGTGATCTGGATGCCCGGCGCGCAGCCCATGCAGCCCGTGGACTTCTCCGGCCGGGAGGCGATCCGCTTCCGCACGCGGGGGGATGGGCGGCAGTACTCGGTGATGCTGATCAGCAGCGCGGAGCCGGCCGGGCCGCCGCCCACGGTGACGTTCGTCGCGCCCGAGGAGTGGACCCAGGTGGAGATCCGGCTGGAGGACTTCCCGACAGCCACGCCGGAGGTCATTGCGGGGCTGGCGTTTGTGGCGGAGGGGCCGGTGGGGGGTTTCTTTTTCGAGGTGGATGAGGTGGAGGTGAGGTGAGGTCGCGTCAGGGACCCACCGACCGCGTTCACGGGCTTCGTCCAGTCCGTCGATGAAGAGTGTCTCGGCAGCTGTATGCGATGGTGGCGGAGCCCGCCAGTATCCACGTCAACGAAGGATTCGCGAAAATAATCGTCGGCAAAACCGGGGACGAGATCAGCATCGACACCAGTGAGCCGCGGACCGCTAGTCCGCGGTCCGACGACACCGTTCGCGGCACGAACATACCGCTTGAGACCAACGGCGAGATTCTCGCGAAGAAGATTCGCTACCGCATGCTGGGCAACGCGGAAATCGTTCCGCGTGATCTGTACGACATCGCTGTTTCCCGGCACCTCGATCCGGGGGCGCTCAAGACTGCGCTAGAGGGGATCGACACGCCCCAGCTTGAAGACATCAACAACGAACTGCACTATCTTCGCCCGGACTTCATGGGCCACGGGCAGCAGAAAAGATTGATCCGCCCTGTCTACCCGGAGGACGCGGCGGACGCGGTCGCCATTGTTCGCCGGCAGTTTCAGCAGGAGATTGATTCCAGAACGCCCCGACCGTACCGGCCACCACCGGCGTGGGAACGCTGACCGGCTCGCACCATGCTCGATCTCGACAAGATCCGCCACTACTACTTCAACCCGCCTCCCGACGACCCGGAGCGCGTTCCCACTCGCGAGGAGCTTTACGCCAGCGAGGAGCGCCGTGCTGTCGAGCGTTGTCTGCTGGGGGGCGGCGACCCAAGGGAGCGGGGACTCGGTGAGCACGGATCCCTGATTGGGGGTCCGGACAAACCGCTGCGGCAATTCACCTGGGACCCCGAGTTCGCCCCCCGGAGCCGAACCCCACTGCCGCTCGTCTGGTTCGACAACCCCCGCGCCCGATCCAGGCCCTCGGATTCGGACCCGGATGCGGTTCGCGTCTTCTTTGGCCACCTTTCGGGCGGCCATCTTGCGGGCTACCCGAACCGGCCCAGCGGGGCGGAGCTTGCCCGCATCTTCCGCGCGCCCCGCCCGACTCCCACGGAGCGCGACCAGGTGTGGCACGTCTTCGCATGCATCGACCTCCGGGACCTCCCCGGACTCTTCTCAAGGGGAGGGATGTCGTTGTACGAAGTCGCCCGCGCCATCCACCTCTCAGGGACCCGCCGACCGCACGTGATCGCCTGGATGAACCAGTTCGGCGTCCGTCCGCACTAGCCAACCAGTCAGGGTGCGGCAGTTCCCGGCGCCGGGCCCCTCTAGAAGAATGCCCCGTCCAGCAAGTGCAGCCTGAAAACGGCTTCGGGACCACCCGCTCTGCCGCGACGCAGCCCCCTGGCCGCATCCAGCCGAATGAGTCCGTCCATGAAGACGAGCCCGGCCCCCAGCGCGTAGAAGTCCTCGCCTCCGGTCGAGGCCCAGTCGGTGAACAGGGAGAAGCGGAGGAAGCGGATCGGCCGCTGCAGATCCAACCTGGCCATCCGGATTCGAGACGCGCGCACCGCTTCCGCGTGGCCTCGCAGCCAGCTTCCGCTGCCACCGATGCGCCACAGATCCTGGAGCGCCGGGTCCCCCCACACGCGCGCAGCCGCGGCCTGCATTCCCAGCGACATGCGGGAGGGGAGCGGGATCAGCAGCGCCCCCTCGACGACAGCCCTTACATGCGGGTTGTCACCGGCGCTGGCTCGGACGCTCGCGCGGCCACCCCCGCCGAACGATCCGCTTGCGAGGCCGCCCCACCAGGGCCTCCATGCAACACCGGCACCGACCCGGTTGCGCCTGTTGTCGGTCCCGATGTCGGTGTCCTGTTCGGCAAAGAGACGAAGGGACAGCCAGTTCCGCTCGCTCGCGGGTGGCAGGATTCGGATCGCGGCGCCGTGCGACCAATGGAAGTCCGCAGGGGCTCCGGTCACGAAGAGGCCGGGAGTGCCGGTGTCTCCCTGCCCCGGGTCAGAGTCCCGCAGCGCGCGGTAGAACGAGACGAACATCCTGTGGCCGGGACGGTCGTGCAGCAGCGTAAGGTCGATGTCCGGCAGCTCCAGGCGCGCAGTGCCGACCCTCGCCGTCAACGCCGCCCGTCCCCATCCCAGGTCGCGCTGCAGACGGGTTCCCACGGACAGACGTTCCACGGGATTGTAGCGCAGGAGCCTCAGCGTCCTGGCCGGAGGGTCGAAGATCCAGGCGCTCGGCGTTTCCGCCGGATCACCTCCCTCTCCGGTGCCGATGGCCGCGAGTTCCGACGCGATCTGCTCGAGGGTCGCGTCGTCGACTCCCCGATCGTCCTCCCAGAAGGGCGGGGGCAGCAGGTCGCTCGATGCCAGGGCCTGCCGGTCCGCGGGTGTGATCGTGACCGTCCCGCCGGGATCCGTCTCCTCCAGCACCCCGCTGATGCTGTCCCCCTCGTCGCGCCAGAGCCGCAGCGCTTCCGCAGCAGTTGCCGGGTTGCCGGCGGCGGTCTCCGCACCGCGTTCACGGACATTCTCGATTTCCACGGTCCAGTCGATCGTCCCGGGAATGGGCGGAGGCAGGTAGCCAGTGGCGGTGACGCCCTCATCCGCAGTCATGTAGCCTCTCCATGTCACGCTGCGGGGCAACCAGTGCCGCATCTCCCACAGTCCGTAGTCGGCAACCACCGTCGAGATGTCCCATTGGAAGCGGGGCATCGCGCTGTTGAACACTCCATTTACCAGTCGGTCGACGAAGCCCGGACGAGCGTCGGATGAATCCGATTCGAGCGCGCTGTCAGAGGGATCGGCCGGGCCGAGATCCAAACGCATTCCCGCCCGCCAGCGTCCGCCCCCCCGGAGCTGCCAGGACATTTCCCGGTCGATGCGCTTGGCCAGCCGGTAGGCGACGCGGGCCAGCCTGAACGACTCCGGGTCGATCCACATGATCGCGGAGACGAGACGGATGCTTCGGTAGCGCGGAATCACGGTGACGGCTACCACGCTCAGCGTGCGATCATCGCCGAGTCGCACCGAAAGCGTGTCTCCGGAACGAAACTGGTAGTGGCGCTCGGAACTCGGCTCCAGCGGACTTCGCGTGATGGGATTCGACTCCTGAGGTTGCCCGAGGGCCGCGAAGGCGTAATGGAAGGGATCACCAAGCGGATCGGCCGCAAAGCGCTCCACCTGCGGCCCGGGGAAGTACTCCGCATTGTCCGGGCCAAGGGAGGGATCCCGAAACCCCGCCCCGAGGACGCGTACGATGGTGGGCTCCTCACGAGACCATCTGAAACGGGCAGTGCGCCCGCCGTGCAGCCACGGCCGGTTGCGCCGGTCGCCAGGCATTTCGAGGCCCATACGCTCCTGGATCACGGCCGTATACGCGTCGATGGCCACGCGAGCTGTGTCGCGGGTGGCTTTCAACCCCAGCACAAGTCGACGAGCCGTATCGTCGAGGTATGCGTCCCGGGCAAGTGCGAGGGCAAGGGAGTCGCTAGAGACGGCTTCAGGTGTCTGTGCGGCGACCGTGCCGTGCATGGCGGCCGTCACGAACAGGGCGTGGATCGACAGCAGCGTCCGCCCAGTGGAGTTAGTCATGGATACACCATACAGTAGAACCTGCACGTCCGCTTCAGCATGTTTTCCGGGTATCGGGTAATCAAGGAGGCCATTGACCGTGACCGAGGGAAACGGAGCGTCGGCCGCGCGCAAGACGGCCGCCTACTGGGACACGCTGGCGCCGCATCACTGGCGCCTCGAAAACAACTACCTGAACGTGCCGAGCGTGCGTCTGATCCTCGGCGACGTTCGCCCACCCGTCATGGTCGTCGGTTCCGGGCAGGGGCTGATCGTCGAGGAGCTTCGGCGTCAGGGACTGCGATGCGACGGCATCGATCTGAGCGCCGAGATGATGGAATACGCCAGGTTGCGCAGAGGCCTTACCCTGGTTCGCGCGAATGCGGCCGCGATGCCGTTCGCTGACGGGACCTATGAGACGGTCATCGTTGCGACCGGCGTCATCGACTTCATGGCAGATGCGCAGCAGATCGAGGCGATCCTGCGCGAAGTGAACCGGATCGTTTCGGGGACGGGCAACGTCTTCGTCGCGTTCTACAGATACAGTGCGGCGCAGCAGCGCTTCCTGACCTCGCTTGGACTCCTGCGGGATGGCACGTTGCACATGCGGTCGGCAATGGTGCTGAGTCGCCTCGGCGTCGGTGCGCTGGTGGCGTGGGTGGCGAAGACGGCTAGGATCAGCACGTTCCAGGCCGTCCTGTTGTGCATCAGCACGGCCCTCGGGTCGACGAAACGGGAACGCGCAGTAGGCCTCGCGATTCGGCGGGTGCTCGCTCAGGCCGGGGATCCCGACGCCTTCATCGAAGCGACGCCGGAGACGCAGCCGTACCGCGACAGGGAGGCGATCGGACGCCTGTTCGATAGCTTGTCGATGAAAATCGAGGACTGGCAGACATCGAGCAGCTGCCATCTGGTACGGGTGTCACGGCGGACCCGGCCGAGATACTGATGATCACGCCGGATCTTGTGGTCGTACTGCGCGTTCCAGCGAATCATCTGGGCCAGGAATCCCGTGGACGCCCGAGCGGAGGTCAGCGGTGGGGACTACAGAATCGAGTCGATCACACCGCTTAGGCTCTCGTATCCGACTGCACCCCGTCCCGTAGTCCGCTGCACCATCGTCTGTAGCGGCCCCAAGCTGATCGTCTTCTGCTGCGGAATCTCACGGTTCAGAACGGCCGTCGGAAGCACGTAGAACTGCCATTGGGAAACGTCGAGGGGATCGGGGTTCAGGTCGGTCTTTCGACCGAGAACGCAGAAGACATGGATCTTCGCCGGGCGGCGGGGCGGATCGAGTTTCCTGTATTCGTTGGTCTCTGGATTCCACCACCAGCGGATTGGAGCGATTCGGAATTGGATGGCCGACGGACGATCCTGGGCCCAACTTTGCCGGTAGGCCGCACTCATGACCTCGATCTCGTCGCCGTTCTGATTCACGACATCGAAGGAAGCCCACTCGTCGCGGGGCCGTACCGCAGTCCCGAGCGCCGTAGCGACCAAGTACTCGGCCAATACTCCCCTCTGCGTGTTGCTCAACAGATCCGATGCGGACCACCGCCAGTAGTCAAGCACCGTTGGTCCGATCGGTTGTCCCTCCGCATGGAATGGCTCGGTTCCAGCCTTCAAGGAGGGACGGGGTCTTGGTGAATTGGCAGTCATGTCCCCTGATCCTGGCATTGAGTGTCGACAGTGCGTTTCGTCCGCCCTGATCCTACGCTTTGTCACCTTCTACATCGAATACCTCGGAGAGTTGTCGAGCCATCTCGGCCCGCGTTTCCGGATCCGCTTCTTCCTCGATGAACGAGAGCAGGATCCAGAACATGCGGTCTAACACGGTCAGGACGATTCGATGGTAGGTGTCTGGTGCCGGCTCAGTGTGGATGAACCGGATGGCGTGATCCACGACCAAGCTGATGCCCTCAAGCGGGCTCTCATCGCCCTCGTCCTTCCTGACCCCGCGCGCCATCGCCGTCCAGCGTTCTAGCCAATGCTCTACGGTGTCGGACACGGAATAGACGACCGCTCGTCCACCGCGCTCGATCCAGAGCCGCGAGTCGGACCTCAACCAGTTGGGCATTCCAGCCTTCTCAAGCGCCCGAGAGACTGGGTTTACGCCGGGGTCCTCCGGCACGAACGGGCTAGCGTCGCCAGAATGCGGATCGATCCAGATTCGGTCCAGGTCGTTGTCGACTGAGCTAAGTTCGCCCACGAATCGCCTCCTCCAGCAGGGGTGTCGGTGCGAGACGCGTGTGTACTGAGTCAGCTGCGTTGGAGTGGGAACCTCCATTCGAGGAAGGTTCAAAGGCGTTTCGTCTCACGGTGAACATGACGCGGAGCCTGCCACGCAGCCGGCTCCGGGTCAAGGATCACGTTAGAATCTCCCTTTCCTACGTCCAGGCGACCTCTGACGACCAAGTCGTCCATCCACTCAGAGCGAAGCCATCCATCTGTTGACGCGGTCGAGGATGGCGTCTCCGAGGGTGGGCTCGCCGACGACGTCATGCCGATGCTCGATGGGTCGCTCGAGGGCGAGGATGTTTCCGCGGGGTGCGTAGCGGCCATCCAGTACTTCGAGCAAGCCGTGGTGGCCCGGCCTGACAGCGGTCAACGAGCCCCGGTCGTCGAGAAGCCGTGCGCAGTGACTTCGAGGAAAGACGTGTCGTGCAGCCGCGACATCGTCGCGATCTGGAAGGCTGAGTTGCTTGTGGAGCGTGCGGTCGCTCTGCACGGGCGGGGCCTCGGTGAAATCGGGTGTCCAGGTGATTACCGTACTTGTACATGCCCACTCTGCACAACCGATGACCGCGACGATAACGGCAAGCGGATTCATCGCGCGTCTCCCTTGACCTGCGTCAGCTTTCAACGCCGCCCTCGCAGGGGCGACGATTGGGCCACCCGGACACGCCAAGGCAACATACCCGGGGTTCCGTCGTGCCTTGCGCTTGTGTTATCGTAAGAGGTTGGTGGTGCTAGGCATCACCCCCCAACCACGGAGCCATACGCAGATGTCCCCCGAGCCACTGAAAGCCATCGCCGGTACACCTGACCAACCGTTGGACATCAATGGCATCGAGATCCCTTGTTACGTCCTCGACAACGAAATGCGCGTCCTTACCCAAGAGGGCTTCTTGCAAGCCGTTGGCCGACACCCCAAAGCCAAGGCAGGAACAGGCACCAAGGCGATGGCTACCATGGGATGATTTCATGCGCAACTTGGACAAGGTGTATCCGCGTATCGACGAGACGCTTGAGATGCCACTAGACGATTGAACCGGAACAATGACTCAGGGTGAAACGGACATGACACAGGAGCGAGCGACAGCGCCTCAAGTTGGCCGCCACCGAGACTGGCACAAAGACATTGCAGGGCGCTACGCCCGAACAACTGGCCAAGGCGCTGCTAAGGCCGACAGGGCGACCGAAGACTAGGAAAGAATCGAGTTAGATAATCCCCGGCAAATCGTGAATAGGATCTTTAGCTTAGACCAAGGTGGAAGAGAGTACTCCTGATGTCCAATAAGATCATATCATATACCGAGATGTGCCAGCGTGAAGGTAGGAGTATGCAACGGGGCATGACGTTCAACATCAATGGAAATCACTCTGTGTTCTTGATGTCCGTTAGACCAGGTGCGCCGTATGACGACGAGCTACAGGATGACGGATCGACATTGATCTATGAGGGTCACGATCAACCCAGGCGAATACACGGACCCGACCCAAAGAGCATCGACCAACCAGAGCGAACCGAGTCCGGTAGAATGACGCAAAACGGTATGTTTCATAAGGCTGCACAGGACTTCAAGGCGGGAAGACGCTTGCCCGAACGGGTTCGTGTCTATGAGAAACTCCGTCGGGGTATCTGGTCCTACAACGGAGTGTTTCATCTTGTGGACTCATGGCGTCAGCGGTCTGGCAAGCGAAGGGTTTTTAAGTTCAAGGTGATAGCAGTCAGGGGAGACGAGGACGACTCACGACCTCCACGCCGGGACCTGCCACGACGGCGTACGATTCCGAGTAGCGTAAAGCGAGAGGTCTGGGAACGGGACAGGGGGGCATGCGTTATTTGCGGTGCAAGAGATGAACTCCACTTCGATCACGATCTACCGTACTCGAAGGGTGGAGCCTCACTTACCGCAAAGAACGTACAGCTCATGTGTGCACGACATAACCTGAAGAAAAGCGATAGAATAGAATAGCAGGTCGCTTGCTCTTAGTGCTCAAGTGCAATACTTGAACTGCGGATGGGCTTGCCCATGAAGACTGTTCCCTATCAGAGTGTACAAGTACGGTAATCACCTGACACCGGGCCTCGCCGAGGTCAGATCCTACGCTGCTTTCTTCACCTCCTTCCTAGCTGAGGGTTTGCGGGTTCGCTTTCGGGGGATCCCTTTGAAGACGTCGTAGGGCGTCCGCCCTTCCACGCCGCGGCCACGGTGGGGGCGCCGCTCGTTGGAGGTCTCAAGACACGTCCAAGTCCTTCTGCATCTCCTCGACGGTCTCTTACCAGGTAGTCCGTCCCTTGATCCGAAGGTGTTCTTTGCCTATTCCGACAAAGTTGACCACCCATTCCGAGCGAAGCTGGTCACCTGTTTCGGGCCAACTGTCCACCGATTCCGAGCCAAGTCGTCCTGGTTGAGCGGTGATCCTCGAAGGCGTGCTGGACATGGATGAATCAGGCGTGGTCGATGGGGCTTGGGGCCTCCTTGGTTGAGTCGTATAGCCGCGTCATGGATCCGCCCTTGAGGGTGATGCGGTGGGCGTTATTGAGGACCCTGTGGAGGATGGCGTCCCCGAAGGTGGGGTCGCCCGACGACGTCGTGCCAGTGGTCGACGGGGACCTGGCTGGCGAGCAGCGCGCCGCGGCGGGCGTAGCGGTCGTCGAGGACTGCGAGGACGGGTTCGAGGCGAAACTCGGCGCTGGGATGATGCGAGGGACCGGATGACCGGCGGCTCCTCCAGCGCCAACGTGGCCGTGCGCGACGGCCCGCTGGTGGTCACCGGGAGATCGCCCCGGGGGTCCGCCTTGTCCTGGCCACGCGTCATCTGGATGCGCCCGGCGAACAGCCCATGCAGCCGGTGGACTTCTCCGGGCCACCCATGGCAATCATCCAGGACGTCTACCGCGAGGGCTGAACAGCGCAATCAACGCCAGAGGCCAGGTGTCCAGATTGCTGGGGGCCACTTCGTTCTGGCGACGGGCGGACAAGGGTTGACTTGGGTCCCCGCCGACCGTATTTCGGTTGCCGTAATGGCGCATTGGACCACGTTGGGCAGATCGGCGAGCAAGGTTACGAGCGGATGACGACTCGATTGGCATCTCCGCGATGGCGCTTCCGGGCGATGGCTCCATCCGAACCGAATCAGAATCCCTTTCAAGGCGAGTTCTTCAGCGCAGATTTGCCGGAGCGCTTCATACGGGAGTCGGTGCAGAACTCCCTCGACGCCAGGGCTGGACGGGAACCTGTCACGGTGCGGTTCACGATCAGTGGACTACGACGAGCGGTGAAACCCGAGCGCGCCCAAAGATACCTGAACGGGCTGCGGCCTCACTTCGAGGCAGTGTTGCAGGCCGAAGACGCTCAGGTTGGAAGCGACCGGGGCCGAAGGCGAGAGCTTCGTCGCCGAAAGGCGCTTTTCGATGGGGCACTTCCCTTCCTGCTGGTAGAGGATTTCGGCACTACTGGTCTGCAAGGAGACATCAGTGCCAACGACATTCGCGCGCAGGGCAATGACTTCTGGGGCTTCTTCCGCTCCATCGGGATTTCGCCGAAAGGCGAAGACGCTGGAGGCTCATGGGGGCTAGGGAAGTGGGTCTTCCCTGACGCGTCGAGGCTGAACGCTTTTCTTGGCCTCACCAAGCGCTCACACGAACGTCGGTTCCTGCTCATGGGGCAGGCGATGCTCAAGCTTCACGAGATCGAGGATCGCAAGTACCCTCCCCACGGTTTCTTCGCTGCTGGTTCAGGCAAGGAAGACAGGGACTGGTTGCCGATGCCGGTTATGTCGATGGGACCGCGAGGGGACATCCGCACACACCGCCAGGCCAACGGTGGCCATTTCGTGCGCGAAGCGATTGCTGACTTCGGGCTCCGCTCAGCAGGGGAGGCGGGCACCTCGGTCGTAATCCCGCACCCGATGGACGAATTGACCGATCCCAGGAACCTCTCTTACGCGGTCATCCGACAGTATTTCTATCCAATCATCGCGGGCGATTTGGTGGCGGAAATCGTGTCGCCAGGACATCCCAGGGTGACGATCGATGGCCGGAGTATCGCGGATGCGGCCCGCCGGGTAGCGAGCGTTGCCAAGGACGATCCGGAACAGCAGGCAGAGGCCCTCGTGAGCGTGATCGAGCTCGCCAGGTGGGGACTAAGTCAGAGCCATGGACTGGTTGCTGCCGATGGTCGTCGCAACAAACCGGCGATTGCTCCCGACCAAGTACCGAGGCTGCGAGAGCGCTACCAGAACGGAGAACGCCTGGCGTTCCGCGTACACTCCAAGGTCCATGGCAAGCCAAACAGTTTTCATGTTTTTCTTGAACGCGACGACAGCCTCTCATCCGGTCACGACTACTACGTGCGCGGTCACCTCCATATTCCACGGATGGACTATCTAACCAGGCATAACGCAAGGGCCCTGGTTGTCGTTGACAACAAGTCGGACCTGGGGCATCTGCTTCGTGACGCAGAAGGTCCGTCGCACGAAACATGGAGAGCGGATGCGCCGCGACTGAAGGAAAAGGGTTGGCCAGCCGCGGCCACGCGAGTACGTGAGGTGCAGCACGCAGCAGCGAGGATTCTTGACGCACTCGTCGAGAAGCCAGCGCAAGTACAGCGCGATGCACTCTCCGACCTCTTCCCGGGAAGCGCGGGTGAGCGGCGAGGACCAGGGTCCAGAGGGATCCGTCCATCCCCAATCTCGCCCACGGACAAGCCCCGCTTCAGAGTGAACCGTGTACAGAGTGGATTCGAATTGAGGCCAAACGCCACCCACGACCTGTCCGGAGAAGTTCTTCGAGTTCGAATGGCCTACGATGTCGCCCGTGGCACAACCAAGACGGCTTTCACTCGGTTCGAGAGAGGGCTAAGAGCCGGGTGTCCGGACTTCTCTCTGGGAGACAGCCAGTTGACCATGAAATCGCATGAGTGTGAACCCGAGATCAGATCTGAGAACGAGGTTCATGTCCGCGTGCGCGGGCCCGACTTCTCGTTCAGAGTGACGGGCTTCGATGAGCGCGACGTGGTCGTGAAGGTACTGCCGCTGTCTCCAGACGCGGCTGGTCCCAAACAGGGGTAAGCCCAGATGATTCGACGGTTCAATAATACTGGACGGATCTCAATCCCTGGCTCTCGCGCGAGGGTGACCCTCCGGCGCCTGGAGGAAAACGGTCATCGCGTTGGAACGGGAACTTCGACAAGTACGCAGGACGCCAAGTGGTACTTCGACCTGCATCTCGATATCAGCGCCTATGCCTTCCCAGTCGATGCTCGGGTACGGGTGGAAGCATGGCGTGGAAACGCGTTTCAGCGATGGAACTGGGGTTCAGTAGGCGCACCGACGCCGCCGACAGTGGAGGGCCGAGTCCTGGCCGAGGTACCAGAGACCTGCCAATTCCGCGTGTCCATCATCGCGGCGGGAGGCTCGGGGCTTCTGCTTGGTCTTGCTGACAAGTTGCGGCCGAAACTTCCGGTCGAATCGTTGTTGCCCCTCGTCCCCGCCGATCTCGGCAGCCAAGTGTGGCGCCTCGACTACGGGCAGGGCGATGATATGGTAGTGCTCAAGGTCAACAATCGCCTACCGGACTTCAGTCGATCTGTAAGGCAAGATCCAGTCTTCCGAGGGCTAGTGATGCCACAGGTATTGCGGTCAATTCTTGAGCGAGCCCTGCTGGTCGATCGCGAGGACCCCACGGACAGAGAGGGACGTTGGTCGGCATGGTTCGACCTCGCCAAAAGCATCCTCCCGGGCCGGGAGCCGCCCATCCTGGGTTCTGATGCCCAGGATGACAAGGTTGTGCAGGCGGATTCCTGGATCGACGACGTAGTGGCAGCGTTTTCCGCAGAGACGGTGAAAGCGCTCGATGGCTACACGCAGGTATCGCGAAGACGATGAGGGCGCGCGAGTTGACCAGTCGAGGGGTCGCCAGAGCTCGGCAATTCCTAAGGGAGCTGCGCGAAGATCCCAACGGCCGCAAGAGTCCGCCAAGGGACTTATTGCAGGGACCGGAATATACCCGTCCGTTCGGAGGCGATCTCAGTGTTGATTTTCGGTGGCATCCCTTCGCGTCTCGCCGAGAGATTGGGGAGTACCTGGCACCCAAGCTGAGGCCGTTTCGAGCCTGGATCGGAGACAGGACGTCCTTCTGGTCATGGCTAGGCATGTACTATTTCGAAGAAACGGTGAGAATCGTGGATGGCGCGGTCCAGTTGTCACCGTTAGATGAAATGTTCGTGCTCGACCCGCTTGATCGACAAAACCTGCGAGGCGTTCACCGGCACTGCCTCAGGGCTGCCTGGCAGGTGTACGAGATTCATGGCGAGAAGGCGGCCTTTCTCTTGAACCAACCTCCGACAGCGCGAGGTGACATCGCGGATCGCATCTTTCAGTCCCAACGGATCTTCAACTCTGTCGGGATCGTTCCGCTCATCTTTGGTCTCTACACCGATGGCAAGCGCCCCAAGCGGGGATTTCACGGACGCCCCGGAGGGTTTCGACACCTGCTTCGGGTCCTTGATCAGCTCGAACGGACTCATGACATCTATGGGATGAGTCCCGAGGCGCTGGTGCGCGTACTTCCGAGAGAATTCGATCCCTGGGTTGATGGTGCGCCTCTGCGTGGTGAGGCTCTTCCCGACGACGACTCGGAGGAACGGGGAGGTGTCAGAGCTTCAGCCCGGGTGCACGACCAAAAGCGTTCACCTGAAGATGATAGGTCGGCTGATCCTGCCGAGCAGGATACGCACGACTTGAAGCTGCAGCGATGGGAGCAGCAGGTACGAAGGAATGGACTCGGCACGATGCGGTACAAGAGATTCCACGCGAGGGTAGGAGTGGACAGAGCTACAGGTGCGTTGGAAGGTAGGGTCATGAGCCCCGACAGCGGGCGGATCAAGATAGTCTCGGCACCCTCCGCCGCCGAGTTCAAGAAGGCAATGAGGCGGGAGGTAAACGCGTACCTGCAGCGGGGCAGCTGACTCGTGATCATCCGTCGGCGGAGTCCTGAGCCATCCGTTCGCGCTGACCATGCCGACGCTGTAGACTACTGATGCCTAACGTCGCGTCCATGCATCCGCGCCCTCTAACCCCATGAGCTACCCTATGTCCGACTCCCTCCTCTCGGCAATCGAAGATCTCGCCAAGGGCATCGCCGTTGGCAGCTTCCGGAGCGAGGCAGAGATCAGCCAGGGAGTCGTGAAGCGTGTCCTCCACGAGCTGGAGTGGCCAGTCTTCAACGTTCAGGTGGTGACTCCAGAATTCAAAATTGGTTCCAGGAAGGTCGACTACGCGCTCTGCCATCCGCCCGGCAAGCCCTCCGTCCTCGTCGAGGTGAAGGACCTCGGCAAAGCAGATAGCAAGGGGCAAAGGCAGCTCTTCGAATACTGCTTTCACCAGGGCGTACCGATCGCGGTCCTAACGGACGGTCAGACATGGAGCTTCTTTTTCCCGGCCGGCCAGGGAGACTACGGCGAGCGACAGTTTGCGCGGATTAACCTCCTCGAAGAGGATGCTAGCGATGCCGCCGGCACGCTCCAGAGATACCTGAACGTCGGCGATGTCCGGTCCGGTGCAGCGCGCAAACGGGCCCAGCGCGACTACGAGCGAATTCACTTTCAGAAGGAAGCAGCGTCGAAGTACGCTTCGGTTTGGAGGGAGCTGCTCTCCGAACCCCAGTCCTCGCTATTAGACCTGTTCTCACAGAAAGTAGAGGCTGCCACGCAGGTTCGCCCAGATCCCGAGCGTGCTGCTGCGTTCATCCGCGCGCAGATCGGAATCGGCGAAGCCACGCCAGGCACCAAAGCACCAGCACCCAAGAAGAAACCGCCCAAGCCAGTTCCACCCCAAGTGCAGCCGGTTGCGCCTGGAGGCAAACCTTCCTTCAGTTTCCAGGGAAGCACCCAGACCTTCGACACCGGAGCCGAGTTGCTCGGTGCTGTCTTCCGTCGCCTCGCTTCCATGGACCCCGACTTCTGCAGGCGGTACTCCGAAAAGCACTACGGCAGGGTGCGCCAATACGTTGCCAAGAGCAAGGAACTTCTCTATCCCGGCAAGCCCAATTTTCGCCAATACTCCCTATCTCTCCCCGGCGGATGGTGGATCGCCACTCACTGCAGCAACACCGACAAACTGAGGCGGATTAAGCAAGCTTGCAAGTTAGCTGGTCTGGAGTTCGGAGGCGATGTTGTCGTACATATCCCGATCGGCTCCTCGAAGTGATTCCGCGGCCAGCGCGCACCACTCCCGTTTTCGCCGACTTCTCGCGGTCCGCAGTGCACGCCGGACCTCACAAGTCTCAACACGGTTACACCGTCTGGCCACCAGACCTCAGGCTCGCCGGCAACTCCGGCTCGCTTTTCCACCGCTCGAATCCCTTTAGCCAGTACCGGCCAAGTCCGCATATATAGTCGATAGAGTCGTCCAAGCCAACCATCCGCGCACGATGGTAGCAATGCTCCCAGCCGGATTGAGGGTCTCGCCCGAACCACCCCAGCGTGATTAGGTCCATGCGTTCCTCGGGAGTTAGCGTAAACACCATATCCTTCAGCTTCTTGTTTGACTCCAGCGATGCTATCTCACGCCCTAGCGAACCGGTAAGCACGACCAACCTGGTATCCCCGCTGCTGCTGGCATAACGACTAATCAGCTGGTCTTCATCGCACCGCCACTCTGCGTATGCTTTATCCAGTGCTTCCAGCGTGTCTCGCGATATTCGAGGCGGAGGCTCACGTTGTGCTTCCAATATCTTGATAACCTCAATACCCTCTTTACGTTCTCCGCGCAGTTCTTCTACTGTGATTTTCAAGGGTGTGAGATCGAGCGACCATAGCGGAAACGGCCAGTGATCGATAACTGTCCAGTAGTAATGGGACTGCATCTCGGGGCACAGTCCCTCATGCATCACACGAAGCAGAGTCTGCTTTATTCGCGGAGATAAGTCGAAGAAATAACTTGTCTCCGGCTCAGGCTTGAACGGCCGCCATTCATCTGCAACGATGGATAGTCCTTCGGGTGTGGTTAGCCCCATACCGTCAAGAGCACGAGCAGTGATGAGGGACGTAGGAGTTGCCGACTCGCTCTCCCAATACTTGCGTTCAGATAGGGGAGACAACCACCAGCAATCGCCGTCGTCTTCGGTGATATCCTTGACGTAGTCGACGTACATTGGTCGTTCTCGCTCGGTCGAAGCATAGTTCTGAAAGATCCAATCGACCTCGTTGGGGCCATCGAGGTAGAGAGTGCGTCGCTCACGGTGAATTGCTCGCTTTAGCTCCGCGAAATCGGCAGTGCGCCACTGGCATGCCCTAGCGTGGATGTGTTTGGGGAGATGACTGTAGAAGCGTCTCAGTGTCCCGATCCGCTTGTCCGACTCCTCAAGTGGGCACCTTACTACGTCAACAAGGATAAGGACTTTCGCCGACTCTTCCGCGGCGAGAGCACGGAACATCTTCGCCCCGCGGTACTCGCCTAGCTCAATGAGACGGACCGCCATCGACTCCAGACTCTCGGCGTTCTCAATAATATGTGCAACGCCCTGAGAGATCTCCTCGAACAGTGTGTCGTCTAAGAGGCGATTCAATTCAAGGATTGATGGCTTCATACCTGCTCCCGTGCTGTGGATTGTAGTCATGGGCTAACCATCTCAAGGACACACGCGCCGGGATTGCACCATGACGTCGGGGGGTCACGAGAACCTCCCCTCCCCCAACCCGAACCCCTCCACCCCCCACTTCCCTTCCTCGCCCAAGCAGAAGTCCGCCATGATGCGGCCGATCACGCTGCAGAACTTGTAGCCGTGGCCGGAGAAGCCGGCGGCGATGAACGCGTCGTCCATGGCTGGGTGGCGGTCCAGGATGAAGTGCTCGTCGGGGCTGGTGGTGAACATGCACGCCACCATGCGGCGGGTGGGGCCGTTCGCCTCCGGGAAGTAGGCCGCGATTCCCTCGCGCACGGCGGCTTCGTCCTCCGGGGAGATTTCCCGGTCCAGGTGATCCGGGTCGGGCACGGGCTGCACGCGAAGATGATACTTGCCGATCTTGAACCCCTCGCCGCGGTCGCTGGGGAAGCCGTAGTAGCGCCCTAGCGGGGCCTGCAGGACGAAGATCGGGAACCGCTCCGGCTCGAACGGCGCCGCGTTCAGGGGCTCCGTCCAGAGCATCGTCTGGCGCTCGGGCCGGCACAGGGGCGCGAGTTCCGGCACCAGTCGGCCCGCCCACGCGCCGGCGGTGAACACCAGTTGCCTGGCCTCGTAGGTGCCGCTCGCCGTCTCCACGCGGAAGCCCGACGCGCGCTTCTCCCACCCGCGCACCGGCGACTCGGTCACGATCTCGGCGCCCAGATCGCGCGCCGCGGCGGCATGCGCCCGGATCGCCACCTCCGAGCGCACGAAGCCGGCGTCCGCCTGGTAGATGGCCCGCAGCGATTCGGGGACCCGGTAGCCGGGGAAGCGCCGGTTGACCTCCGCGCCGTCGAGCTCCTCGAAGGGAATGCCGTGCTCGAGGCACGAGCGCCGGGAGTTCTCGACCTTGGGGCTGTCGGGCGGCCCGATGTCGAGACCGCCGGTCACCACCAGGATCGACTCGCCCGAGACCTCCTCCAGCTCTCGCCAGTATCGATACGCGGCCCGGAGCAGCGGCACGTACTGCGGCCCCTCGGAGTACGCCAGGCGGATGATGCGCGTGGACCCGTGCGAGGAACCGAACGCGTGCGGGACGGTGAACTGCTCCAGGCCCAGCACCCTGCGGCCGCTCCGCGCGAGCTGGTAGACCGTGGCGCTGCCCATCCCGCCCACGCCGATCACGATGACGTCGTACATTCTTTCCCTTTCCCCCTCGTCGGGGCTCCGAGACGCGCACGGCACGCGAAACTGATGATGGCGAAGATGCACTCCCCTCCGCGGCGGCAACAGTCCGGCGAACCCATCCCGGGTCCGGCCCTGGTCACGGGCGCCAACGGCTACGTGGCGTCGTGGGTGGTCAGGCGGCTCCTCGAATGCGGCTTCGACGTCCGCGCCACCGTCCGCGATCCCGCGGATCCCCGGAAGACGGAACACCTGCTGGCGATGGCCGGGGAGCTTCCCGGCACGCTGTCGCTCTTCCGGGCGGATCTGATGGAGCGCGGCGGGTTCGACCGGGCCATGGCGGGATGCGCCCTCGTATTCCACACCGCCTCGCCCGTCGTCGTGCGCGGCGTCGAGGACGCGGTGCGCCAGCTCATCGAGCCCGCGACCCGGGGCACCCGCCACGTGCTGGAGGCGGCCAACCGGACCCCGTCGGTGCGGCGCGTCGTCCTCACCTCCAGCGTCTCGGCGATCTATGGAGACACGAGGGACCTCGGGCGCATCGAGGCGGACCGCTTCGACGAGAGCCACTGGAACGAGACCAGCAGCGAACGCCATCTGCCGTACTCGTACGCGAAGACCGAGGCCGAGCGCCTGGCCTGGCGCATCGCCGGGAAGCAGGACCGATGGGACCTGGTCGCCGTCAATCCCGGACTGGTGCTCGGGCCCTCCCTCGACCCGCACTCAAGCCCGGAGAGCGTCCAGCTCATGCGCGAACTCGGCAACGGCCGCCTGCGCCTGGGCGTGGCCCACGTCGAATTCGGGATCGTCGACGTGCGCGACGTCGCCGAGGGCCACCTGCGCGCGGGGCGGATCCCGGAAGCGAGCGGGCGCCACATCCTGGTCAGCGAAACGATGAGCCTCCCGGAAGTCGTCCGGGTCCTGCGGAGCCATTTCGGCAGCCGCTTCCCTTTCCCGCGCTACACCGCTCCCAGGCTGGTGGCCACGCTGTTCTCGCCTCTGCTGGGAGTCCCGCGGAAGCTGGTCTGGCGCAACGCGGGCCATCGGCTGCGCTTCGATAACGCGTACGCGAAGTCGGATCTGGGGATGAGCTTTCGGCCGGCCGCAGAATCCATCGTGGATCACTTCCAGCAGTTGCTGGATGACGGGTTGGTGGAGGAGCCGGGGCGGGCGCGGGGGCGGTGACGCCGACGGACGCGAATCAAGTAACCGGGAGGACCTCCAGGAGCACCTGCTGGGCCTGACCGCGGGGTCATCTGGAGTGACCTGTAAGGCGTTAGGATCCGGTCGTTTTCTTGATCGGAAACCCGCCAAATCATCCTTGAAATCCGTAAGCCTATTATCTGCAACACCTTACTTTTTTGATGGGTGTTTCAGTTTGGAAGTGTTCCGCACACGTCTCATCAAAAACCGAATGGCCGAATCACCCCGGTTCTCGCTAGAATGGGATCAATCCTGAAGGACGACGCAACCGTTTCACGGAAGGCCGCGCTCGGTGCCGGATCCACGCTCCTCCCGCTACCTCGCCGACTTGGTTGGTGAACTCCGTGCCCTCCCTCACGAGACCGAGTGGGTGGAATTCAAGGCGAACTACAGGAGCCCTGAGTCGATTGGCGGGTACATCTCCGCCTTGGCAAACTCCGCCGTTCTGCATGGCAAACCGCGCGGTTACGTCGTCTGGGGAGTGCAGGACCGCACACACAAACTCGTGGGAACCAACTTCGTTCCCAGCGCCAAGAAGAAGGGGAACGAGCCCCTCGAACCTTGGCTTGCACGACTCCTGGAGCCGCAGGTTTCCTTCCACTTCAAGGAACTCGAGGTCGACGGATCGCGAGTTGTCCTGCTTGCGGTCGAGCGTGCAACGAACCGACCGGTGGCTTTCCAAGGCACCGAGTTCGTTCGTATCGGCAGTTCCACAAGAAAACTGCGAGATCACCCCGCCAGGGAAAGGGAGCTTTGGCGCCTCTTGCTGGACTCTACCTTCGAAGACGGCATCGCGGCCGAGCATCTCACCGGTCCAGACATCCTCCAAACTCTTGACTACCCGACCTATTTTCACCTGCTAGGAGTCCCGTTACCGGATGGACGCGACGCCATCCTGAAGGCCTTGGCCCACGATCAACTCATCAGCCTAAACCAGGCCGGTGGTTACGACATCACCAACCTGGGCGCCATTCTGTTCGCCCGCCGGTTAGCACGATTCGCCAGCCTGAAGCGAAAGGCTGTGCGCGTAGTCCGCTATCGGGGCTCCGGCCGCATGGACGCCGAGCGCGAGCAGGAAGGCGGCAAGGGCTACGCGTCGGGCTTCAAAGGGCTGGTAGGCTACGTCCGTGCTTGGACTCCTTCCAACGAGGTGCTGGGACCCGCGTTCCGCCGTGAAGTACCGATGTTTCCGCCGGTAGCAATACGCGAACTCGTCGCCAACGCCCTGATCCACCAAGACTTCACCGTAACAGGTGCCGGGCCGATGATCGAGATTTTCGACCGTCGTTTGGAGATCAGCAATCCCGGCGAGCCACTGATCGACACGAAGCGCTTTCTTGACACACAACCCCGTTCTCGGAACGAGAAGCTTGCGTCTCTAATGCGGCGTCTGAACATCTGCGAGGAGCGGGGCACCGGAATCGATAAGGTTGTTGCCGCCGTGGAGGCCTTTGCGCTTCCGGCACCGGTCTTCGAGGAACCACCCGGCTTCACACGAGCTAGGCTATTCGCCCACAAACCGTTCCGGGAAATGGATCGCCAAGAGCGTATCCATGCCTGCTACATGCACGCCTGTCTTCGCCATGTGACCCAACAGTCCATGACCAACTCTTCGTTGCGAGAACGTTTTGGGATCGCTGACAAGAACGCTTCGACGGCGTCGCGAATTCTCTCCGATGCCGTTGACGAAGGGCTGGTTGTGGTTGCCGATCCCGCAGCGGGTCCCCGCTTGCGAAGATACCTGCCGTTCTGGGCACAGTGATGGATCGGGAGGGCACCTGACGCAGATTCCGCATTGCGTTTTCTTGATCGGAACCCCGTCAAATCACTTGCAAGTTCTGTAAGTTGTTGATTTAAAACAACTTGTTTTCTTGATGGGTGTTTCATCGGTGGCACTGTTCATTCACGGCGTGAATGATTATCATTCACACCATGAATAATCCTCCCCTTCCCCGCGCCGTTTCCGGCACGCTTGACAGCATGATGCGCGTCATGCCAGCCGTCGTCGTGGCCGGGGCCCGCCAAGCGGGAAAGAGTACGCTCGCTCGCGCCTTCGACCGGTCGGAGCAGCCTGACGGGTCTGTACATGCGGCGAGCGATCGCCGCCGATACCTGTCGCTCGACGATCTGGACGTTCTAGACCTGGCCCGCCGTGACCCCGATGCACTGGTGAGAGGCAGCCAGCCGGTGACCCTCGACGAAATTCAGCGCGAACCGGACCTCCTGAGCGCCGTCAAGCGAGAGATCGACCGGGAGCGTCGGCCCGGGCGTTTTCTGCTGACCGGATCCGCCAACCTGCTTCTGATGCGGCGCGTATCGGAGTCATTGGCGGGCCGCGCCAGCTATCTCACCCTCTGGCCGATGACGCGACGAGAGCAGCTGGGACTTGGCCGGTGCGGTATCTGGGAGAACCTGGTCAAGTCTCCTGACCAGGATTGGCTCGATGTAGTGACGGAGCATTCCGCGGATCCCGAGGACTGGCGGGCGCTCGCGCGACGCGGCGGCTTCCCCGTTCCCGCCGTCCATCTCGATGCTCCCGCCGAGCGGGCGATCTGGTTCGATGGCTACGTGCGGACCTATCTGGAGCGGGATCTGCAGGCTCTTTCGTCGATCGCGGCTCTTCCGGACTTTCGGCGGCTGATGCGCGCGGCGGCCCTCCGCCTTGGTGCGTTGCTCAATCAGGCAAAAGTGGGCCGGGACATCGGCCTCGCGCAGCCGACCGTGCACCGCTGGCTGAACCTGCTCGAAACCTCCTACCTGCTCGCGCGGATCCCCGCCTATTCGGTGAATCGCACCAAGCGGCTGATCAAGGCTCCAAAGCTGTACTGGAGCGACACGGGCCTGGCGATGTACCTGTCCCAGGAGGACGAACCCCGGGGAGCCCACTTGGAGAACCTTGTGCTTCAGGACCTGCTGGCATGGCGAGACTCCCGGCCCCGGCGCGCCGAAGTGTTGCACTGGCGCACGACCACCGGGGAGGAGGTGGACTTCGTGATCGAGGTGGACGGGGCAGTGCTGCCCATCGAGGTGAAGGCCACCAGGCGGCCCCGCCTCGGCGACACCGGGGGTCTGCGTGCGTTCCGGACCGAGTACCACCGGACCACGCGAGCCGGCCTGCTGTTACACGGCGGCGACTCGGTGGAGTGGATCACTCCCGGGGTGCTCGCGGCGCCGTGGTGGAGGGTGATCTGATGCGGCCAATTGTCGGTTAGACGTGCGGCTATGTGTCGGTTAGACGTGCGGCTATGTGTCGGTTGGCCGATGCGCCTGCCTCCGGATGTCCCTACCTCCCCGGCAGCTCCACGACGTCCCCAGCATCCGGCCGCACGCCCTCGGCGTACAGCTGCGCGTTGAGCGCGGGCACCCGCGTCTCGATCAACTCGTTCAGCTCGGGGACGGTCTCGCCCATCACCTCCCAGGCGTGGTCGACCTGCCACATGTGGTCCTCGGTCGGATGCGTCGATGACTGCTGGATGGCTCTGGCCACTCCTGCGTTCTGGCGGGCCTCCGACACGTCGTCCTCGATCTCCTCCAGCGCTTCGCGGATGGCTTCCAGCTCCTCCTCGATGCCCTCGGGAGGATCGTCGGCGCCGTCGATGAGTTCCTCGGCGTCGTCCAACTGGCCTTCCAGACGGCGGATGGCCTGGGTCGCGTCGTTGATCGGCACCGCCAGCCGGTGCAGGCTCATCAGTGCGTCCTGGCGGGCCGTGCGGTCGGCCATGGTCATGGGGCGCCGCGGGTCGGCCTGGATTTCGATCGTTGACGAGAAAGACTCACCGCCGACGTCCATGCTCACCGTGTAGACGCCGGGGAGTGCGACTGGTCCCTGAGGCGTGCCGCCTCCGAAGGGTCCGCCACCTCCGCCGCCCTGCTGGCCATCGGTCTCGTACGGAGCGTCGAAACGCCAGTCCCAAACGACCTCGTTTATGCCGGGCTCGCTCGGGGCCTCGAGGGTGCGAACGTCGTTGCCCTGGGTGTCTGTGATGGTCAGGGCGAAGGTGTCGTCCTGATCATCCGAAGATTGTCCCGAATCCCCATCTGAGCGCCCGGCCGCGTCATCGCTCTCATCCGCGTCCTGTCCCACCCCTGCATCGTCGCGCCCATCCCCGTCACCGCCGTCATCCGCCTCCTGTCCCGAATCCCCATCCCCGGACCCATTGCCGTTCCCGTTCCCTCCTTCCTCGTCGTCCTCAGCCGCCATCGGTGCTTCCCACTCATCGCGCAGGTAGTACCGGATCAGCGACCCGCGCGGGGGATTGGGGGCCGAGTAGGTCGCGCCCTGGAAGGGCCAGTCGCCGCGCTCCGCCCACATGATCGTCGGCCTTGCCTCCGGGAACACCCGGCCGGCCTCGGCCAGCATCGTCTCGGACAGATTTTCCAGCGGGGTCACGTCCGCCAGGATGTAGAACGAGCGGCCGTGGGTGCCCACCAGCAGGTCGTTGTCGCGCGGGTGCACGAGAATGTCGTCCACCGGCACCGTCGGCAGGTTGTTCTTGAGCTGGACCCACTCCCCGCCCCGGTCCACCGACACGAACACGCCCGTCTCGTTGCCCACGAAGAGCAGGTTGGGGGCGCGGTGATGCTCGGTTACGACGTTCACCGACCAGCCGTCCGGCAGCCCGTTCGTAATCCGCGACCAGTTCTGCCCGTAATCCTCGCTCACGTACACGTAGGCCGCGTAGTCGGCGTTGCGGTGGCCGTCGAAACTTGCATAGATCCGCCCCTCGACGTGGTGCGAAGGCTCGACCCGGCTCACGTAGGTGCGCTCGGGCAGCCCGGGAATGCGGTCGACCACGTTGGTCCAGGTCGCGCCATCGTCGCGGCTCACCTGCAGGTTGCCGTCGTCGGTGCCCACGTAGAGCAGCCCCTGCGCGAGCTCCGACTCCGCGAAGCTGGTGATGTTGCCGTACGTCGAGATGCCGTCGTTCACCGACATCTGCGGCTCCGACCCGAGGACACCCATGATCTCGAGCTCCTCGCGGTCGATCTGCTTCGTCAGGTCGACGCCCCCGACTTCCTCCCACGACATGCCATAGTCCCGCGAGCGCATGAGAAAGTTGGCGCCCAGATAGACCGTCGCGGGATCGTGGGGCGAGAGCTGCAGCGGCGAGTTCCAGTTGTAGCGGTAGGTCTTGGCGGTGTCGCCGTTCTCGCGCGGGCCGGTGATGGGCCGCATGGGGATCTTCTCGCCGGTGTTCAGGTCGTACCGGTTCATGTTCCCGTGCTGCGACTCGGCGTACACGATGGTCGAATCGGTGGGATCCACGATGGCGAAGAAGCCGTCCCCGTACGCCACCTCGTACCAGTCGTCGTGCCGGATGCCGTGGAACGAGCGCGTGTTGGAGGGCCCGCACCAGGCGTCGTTGTCCTGCAGCCCGCCGCACACGAAGTACGGATCGCGCATGTCGTGGCCGATGGCGTAGAACTGGCCGAGCGGCAGGTTGTCGAACATGCGCCAGTGCGCGGTGCCGTCCCAACTCGCGGACACGCCGCCGTCGCTGCCCAGGATCAGATGATCCGGGTCGGCCGAGTTGATCCAGAGGTCGTGATGATCGACGTGTACCTGGGTGGCGCCGTCGCTGCGGAAGGTGCGCCCGCCGTCGTCCGACACCATCAGAGCGCCCCCGAGCACGTAGATCCGGTCCACGTTGGTCGGGTCGATGCGCACGTGCGAGTAGTACATCGGGCGCGGGTTGGTGTCCGACATCTTCTCCCACGTGTTGCCGCGGTCGAGCGAGCGGAAGAGCCCGCTCCGGGACGGCCCTCCGCCCCCTCCGAAGCCCTGCCCCGGGCTCCGCGGCTCGGCCTCGATCAGCGCGTAGACGATGTTCCCGTCCCCGCGGAAGACGGCCACCCCGATGCGTCCCTTGTCGCCATCGGGGAGTCCCTCGGTCAGTTCCGTCCAGGTGTCGCCCCCGTCCAGGGTGCGGTAGAGCCCGCCCCCCGGGCCGCCCCCATTGAAGCCCCAGCCGGTGCGCCGCCGCTGGTACATCCCCGCGAAGACGGTGTTAGGGTCGCTCGGGTCCATCGCCATGTCGATGGCGCCAATGTCCTCATCGATGTAGAGGACCTTCTCCCAGCTCTCGCCCCCGTCCCGCGTCCGGAAGACCCCGCGCTCCTCATTGGGCCCCCACAGATCCCCGACCGCCGCCACGTACACGACATCCGGGTTGCGCGGATGGATGAGGATGCGCCCGACATGCTTGCTCCCCTCAAGCCCCATGTGCTGCCAGGTCCCGCCGCCGTCCACCGACTTGTAGACGCCGTTCCCCCAGCCCGACGACTGCCGGTTCTGCGGCTCCCCGGTGCCGACCCAGACCAGGTTCGGGTTCGACTGGTCGAGCGTGACGGCTCCGATGGAGCTCGTGGGCTGATCGTCGAAAACCGGCGTCCACGAGGTGCCGTGGTTCTCGGTCTTCCACACGCCTCCCGTGCCGGTGCCGATGTAGAAGATCTGCGGCTTCGACTCCACCACCGCGATGTCCGCGATGCGCCCGCCCATGAGCGCGGGCCCTAGCTCGCGATACTCGAGATGCGAGATGGCCGTCTCAAGCGCGGATTGGGCGTGGATTTGCGCGGACGGGAACGACGCGGTCCCCGCAGAGAGGACAGCGAGGGCGGCCGCGGCGCGGAGGATGCGCCGGCGATTCGGGGTCGAGCTGCGCTGGGTTCTCATGCTTGCTTTTTCCGCTTCGGGAGAATCGACTGCTCGCGCGCCGGCACGGCACCGGCATGCAACCTGTACCGGCTGGCGGCGTACTTGCACCCATGCCTGCCAGGCGGCAGACAACGAGGAGAGGAAAGCTACGGAATGGTGCCTCGGAACGCGATTGCAAGGGCCTTCTGGGTGGCCCATATGTACATCCGGCTGGCCGGGGAGTGGCTGCGAACCGGGGTCGCCTACCGGCCGCTCTCACCCCGCTTCGTCGCCGATCCCTACCCGCTGTACCGCCAGTTACGCGACCGCGACCCGATTCACCGCAGCATCTTCGCCGATCAGGTCGTGGTGTCCCGCTACGCCGACATCGACCGCATCCTCCGGGATCACAGGAACTTCGGCAACGACTTCAGCAAGGTGACCTCCTCGGAGGGCTCCATTGCGACACGGAAGAAGCTCACGCCGAGCATGCTCGCGCAGGACCCGCCCGACCACACCCGCCTGCGCGCGCTCGTCAACCGGGCATTCACGCCCCGTCAGGTGGCAAGGATGGAGGATTACATCCGCGCCACCGCGCACACGCTCCTTGACAAGATCGGAGACGCCCGCGAATTCGACCTCATGAAGGCCTTCGCGGTGCCGCTTCCCACCATCGTGATCGCGAGGATGATCGGCGTTCCGGAGCGCGACCTCGAGCGCTTCAAGGTCTGGTCCGACGATCTGGCGCGCGCTCTCGAGCCGTTCCTTTCTCCGGAAGAGGAAGAGAAGGTGTACCGTGCTGCCCGGCAATTCGCGGAATACTTCACCGCCATCATCGAGCAGCGCCGCCGCGAGCCCCGCGACGATCTCGTCTCGCGGCTGGTCGAGGCCGAGGACGCAGGCGACAAGCTGACCGCCAAGGAAACCAGGGTGATGCTTCGCCTTCTCCTTACGGCCGGCAACGAGACCACCACGAACCTCATCGGGAACGGAGTCCGGGCCCTCCTTCGGCACCCCGATCAGCTCGCCCTGCTGCGGGAGCGGCCCGAACTGATCCCTTCGGCGGTGGAAGAACTCCTGCGCTACGATCCGCCGGTCCAACTGGACATGCGCGTAGCGCTCCGGGACATGGAACTCGGGGGTCTGGCCGTCAAGGAGGGTACCATGATCACCCTCCTCATCGGATCCGCCAATCACGATCCCGAACGGTTCCCCGCGCCGGAGCAACTGGACATCACGCGGTCGGGCCAGCCGAACATCTCGTTCGGCCGCGGCATCCACCATTGCCTGGGCGCGCCCCTCGCCCGCCTGGAGGGCAGGATCGCGCTGGAGGTGCTGCTGGAGAGATTCCCCCGGCTCGGCTTCGGCAGGCGCCCGGCGAGGTACCGGCCAAGCATCGTCCTCAGGGGGCTGGAGCACCTCGACGTACGGGTGGGCTGAGCGGGCCAGGTTCATGCGCTGATGCGGCTGAGACCCAATTCGGTCTTGGGATTCTGTGCAAGTGACAGCACCGCCTTCCGGTGCCAGGAAAGGGGGCGATGAAGGTGGCGGGTTGGCGAGACAGGCTGCGGACTGGACGAGATCAGCTGCGGGTTAGAGTATCGTCTGTCTGACCCCTCCGTGGCGTGTTGCAAAACGCAAAATGCAACAATATGTTGCCTTTTCGATTTGGCAACACTCTGCAGACGGGCCCGCTGCACAAGAAAAGGCAGCACGGCACCGGCGGCGGATCGGCTGCTTCGGGCCCGGCTACAACCAGTCCTGGCTTGGCTACAGCCAGCCGGCGGCCAACGGGTCCTGGTTGCCCAACATTCCCCGTTCTCCAGGCCCAAGCATCCGAATGCGACCAACAGCCCGGATTGCCGGCCTGACCTCCCGGATTGCCGCCCGTCTGAGGGCGGCCCGCAAACGAGCCGGGCTGACGCAGTACCAACTGGCGGGACGCCTGGGCCTGAACCATCGCCAGAACGTCACCCGCATCGAAGATGGGCAACGCTCGCTCAGCGCAGAGCAGCTCATCCTGGCGATGGACCTTCTCGGCGTCGACCTGGACTACTTCACCGACCCGTTCCGCTTGGAGGGTGAAGGGGAATTCACGTTCCGGACGGGTCCAGACGTGACGAGCGCGGCTGTCGACGAATTCGAGCGCAGAGCGGGGCGATGGATCGCGATGTACCGGGAGTTGTCCCGGGAGCTGGGACGCGAGCCTCGATGGCTGGAATTGAAGCTCTCGCTAACGCGCCACTCCTCCTTCAGTGACGCGCGCGACGCGGGTGCGGCGTTCTCCGAGCGCATGGAACTCGGAGATTGTCCGGCGGCGACGCTGAGGTCAGTGCTGGAAGATCGTCTGGGGATTCTGGTGCTCGAGGTGGATGCCCCACCCGGCATCGCGAGTGCCGCTGTCCGCGCTCAAGGAATCAAGGGCGTGCTCGTCAACCGCCGTGAGCTCGAAGGGCATCGGAACTACGGCATGGCGCACGGACTCTTCCGCCTGTTGACCTGGGACGCAATTCCGCCTGACCGAGTGGAATCCGTTCGCCTGCCACGCCGGGGGAAGCGATGGCTGGTTGCGCGAGTAGCCGAGAGCTTTGCTACCGCGCTCCTGATGCCCTGGCCCGTTCTGCGGCGGCAGTTGGGATTCGAGCGGGAGCGGGAAGGCATCGTGAGCCCGGGAGAGCCGATGCGCATGACCGCGGAGGACATGATTGCAGCGGACATGGCTGAGGAGGAGTGGAGTCGCGTGAGGCGATCGCGCGACCTCCCCGCTCGTTTGATCGAGGGTGCCGCGCAACTCCGGGTCCCGGTGGAGGTGTACGTGCGCCGCCTCCGCCGCCTCTACCTGCTGTCGCGGGAGCAGGTCGACGCGCTCGCTGACCGGCTTCCGATCGCGAGTGGTCCGGCACCGGGCAGGGAAGCAGCGATTCCTGCGTTCAGCGCGCAATTCGTCCGGTGTGTCGCCGATGCCCTCGACGCGGGGAATCTCTCCGTGAGGCGAGCCGCCTCTGTGCTCGATCTATCGCTTCCGGAACTGGCATCGCTGCTCACGCGTTACGGTCACGAGGCTGATTTTGAGCCGTAAAATCATCCTGCGACCGGGGAAGGCGCTCGGCGTGCGGGTGGGTTAGGCGCAGTCAGGACATCGACTTCATCGGGAGCACGATCGCGGAGGGATGGGTCGCGTTGCGCTGAATTGAGAGCACCGGCGCGCTTCCGTCCCGGGGATAGCGGAGGAAGGTGTCGGCGTCCGCGCCCGCGATGGCGACGCGGATCCGGTGCCCTTCCCGAATCACCACGGATGTGGCCCAGAGGTCGAAGCTGATTTCGGCAACCTCGCCGGGCACGAGCGGCATCGCGTCGGCGCGCAGCTCGGAGCGGTGTGGCCCGTACTTGCGGTAGAGCGGCGGATCGTCCGTGACCGCGCGCATCACGGCGCGCAACTGCCCCTCGGTGATGTAGCGCACGGTGCCGTCCGGGGCGACATCCTCCAGGTAGACGATGAACGCGCCGTCGGACTCGGTCGAGGCGACGTGCAGGGTGACGACCGGGTGGCCCGTGATCTCCGTGTCGACCACCATCGGGGCGCTGGTGTAGGTGAGCAGCTTCGCGTCCACTTCCCGCCGGTCCCCGTACACCACGTCGCCGCCCCCGCCGTTGGTGTACCACCGGTTGCGCGTGCCCGTTGTGGCCGTGAAGTCGACGGTGTAGGCGTCCTCGGCGTCGGCGGCGGACGGGGCCTCCCGGGTCAGCATCCCCTCCGCGCCGAAGTACCAGGTGACATCCTCGAACCCCTCGGGCGGCCAGATTTCGGTACGGGTCCACCGGTCCGCGCCGAGCGTGTAGTAGTTGATCTCGCTGGGCGTCTGTGCGGAGCCGCCCTCCTTGAGGTGCGCGTCGAAGAATGCGACGAGCTCGGTGAACCGCGCGGCCGCGTCGGGGGCGACCGGGGTGTCGTCCGGCCGGAAGGGATCGGCGTCGTTGCGCGCCCCGTGGTCCCACGGCCCGATGAAGACGTGCTGCGCGTTGGAGATGGTGTTGTAGCGGCCCAGGGTACCGTTCACGGTGCCGGCGTCCTGCCAGCCGGCCCGAATGAACATCGCCGCGCCCGACTCCTCGATCTGCGGGAGGTGGCCGGATGGGCTCCGCCGGTGCCCGACGTTGGTCTCGTCGTAACGGCCGAACGGATCGTCGCGGAATTCGTATTCCAGCGCCGCCCCGAAGGGCACCGTGTTGGCCTCGTGTTCGGCCACCGCCGCCGCGAGGAGGGCGCCGTCCAGGTCCGCGTCCACGGGTTTGACGCCCGTCACCTGGCTGCGACGCAGTTCATCGCACTCCGAACCATCCACGCCCGAGAGCCCGCAGATGTCGTTCAGGTCCTGCATGCGCGTACGGTTCGACCAGCTCTCCAGGAAACCGACGGTGAGCACGCCGCCCGGAAAGACCAGGTGCCCGAAGTTGTCGAAGTCGTTGAAGAGCGGCGCGACCGCCTTGACCGCCGGGTGCCGGTTGACGACGAGCATCTCCGCGGTATTGCCCGCGTACGACACCCCGTAGGCACCGACCCGTCCGTTTGACCAGGGCTGCGCCACGATCCAGTCGACGACCTCCCCGTAGTCGCGCACTTCGTCCTCGGCGAGTTCGAAGCGCCGGATGCCGAAGGAGGCCCCGCTCCCGCGCGCGTCAATGAGAACCAGCGCGTACCCTGCCCTGTTCCAGCGCTCGGCCTCGTCGAAGTTGGACGCGAGCTCGAGCGGGACATCGACCAGCCCGCGCGCCCGCCAGTAGCGCGTGGCCCGCACCATCGTCGGCAGGCGGGCGCCCGGCTCGATCCCTTCCGGAAGCCAGACATCGACCGCGATCCGCACGTCGTCGCGCATGGGGATGTGTAGCGCCTGGTTGCGCTCGAGGGTGCTGACCGGGCCGATCGCCCCCGCCCCGCTCGAAGGGGCGTCGCCGCAGGACGCGGTGAGTGCGAGGACGGCCAGGCCGAGTATCGAAGAAGCTGCGGTCCGCGCTGGAGAGGCTGCGGTCCGCGCTGGAGAGGCTGCGGTCGGATCGTCTGGGCGTTTCATGAGGGACTCCTGAATTCCGGCATGATGCTTAGCGGTAGCACATCGCCTGGAGTCCGGGCAATGCCCCGCCTTGCCATCCCCGCGCCCGCGGCCCGATTATGCCCCCGTCTATCCTCCCCGTCGCGACCCCTACGGCGCGCCGCTTGCTACGTGCCGGGGCCAGTCCCCCACAACCTGAGCGCAACCGCCCATGCCTCCCTCCACTACGCGGCAGGACCTTCGCTATCAGGCTGACGAAACTCCCGGCTGGGGCGTGTCCTTCGGGCTCGGGTTCCAGTACATCCTGCTCAACATCGCGGGCATCGTCATCACGGTGGCGATCGTGGTGCGGGCCGGGGGAGGAAGCGAGACCTACCTGACCTGGGCGGCGTTCGCGGCGCTGATCGTGTGCGGCATCTCGACGATGATCCAGGCGAGACCGCTGGGCAGGATCGGGGCGGGATACGTCCTGCTGATGGGCACCTCGGGCGTTTTCATAGCGGTTTCGGTCGCGGCGCTGCAACTGGGCGGGCCAGCGCTGCTGGCCACCCTGATCGTGGCCTCGTCGCTCTTCCAGTTTCTGATCTCCTCGCGCCTGTCGCTGCTGCGCCGCTTCATCACGCCGACGGTGGCGGGCACGGTGATCATGCTGATCGCGGTCACCGTCATGCCCATCGGCTTCGATCTGCTCTTCGTGGCGCCGGAGGGGGCCGCGCCGGCCGCCGCGCCGCTGACCGCGCTGACGACGATTGCCATCACCGTCGTCGTCATTCTTCGGGCGCGCGGGGCGCTCCGTCTTTGGGGGTCGGTGATCGGCGCGGTCGGGGGCTGCCTGGTCGCGGCCGGATTCGGCACCTACAACATGGAAATCGTGGGCGAGGCGCTCTGGTTCGGAGTACCGGCGGCGGGATGGCCCGGCTTCGACCTGAGCCTGAGCGCCGGCTTCTGGGCCATGCTTCCGGCGTTCATCTTCGTCACGCTGGTGGGCGCCATCGAGACCATCGGCGACGGCATGGCGATCCAGCGGGTGTCGTGGCGCGAGCGGCGGGCGACCGACTTCCGCGCGGTGCAAGGCGCGGTAGCGGCCGACGGGGTCGGCAACCTGCTGTCGGGTCTGCTGGCCACGGTCCCCAACACCACCTACTCGAACAGCGTCTCGATCGTCGACATCACCGGGATCGCCGCGCGCCGGGTGGGCATGTGCATCGGGCTCATCTTCATCGCGCTGGCGTTCTTCCCCAAGGCCACGGCCGTGCTGCTCGCCATCCCGGACCCGGTCGTGGGCGCGTACATCATCGTCCTCATCGCGATCCTCTTCGTGCTGGGCGTCGAGATGGTCACGCAGGAGGGCATCGACTACCGCAAGGCCACCATCATCGGCGTCTCGTTCTGGATCGGCTCCGGCTTCCAGAGCGGCGGCATCCCGGCCGAGTACTTCGGATGGGCGGGTTCGCTTCTGGAGAACGGGATGACGTCGGGCGGGCTGACCGCGATCGTGCTCTCGGTCTTCATGGAGCTGACCGGGCCGCCGCGCCGACGCATGCAAACGAGCCTCGATGTCGAGGCGCTGCCGAAGATCCAGGACTTCCTGGGGCGCTTCGCGTCCCGTGCCGGAATGGATGCGGAGATCGGGCAGCGGCTTGACCTCGCCGCCGAAGAGACCCTGCTGATCCTGGTCGAGCAGGCGAAGGACGACGACGCGCCGGGCGAGCGGCGGCTGCGCGTCACGGCCCGGGCCGACGCCGGCGGCGCCGAACTCGAGTTCCTGGCTGTAACCGGCGAAGGCAACCTCGAAGATCGTCTGGCCCTCCTTGGGGGCCTCTCGGCGGAGCTGCCGGTTGAGCGCGATGTCTCGCTCAGGCTGCTGCGCCACCTGGCCACGTCGGTGCGCCACCAGAAATATCACGACACGGACATTGTGACGGTGCGCGTGGATCCGGTGGGGGCGAAGGCCTGACGCTGGTCCAGGACCAACACGAATCCGGAGCATCCGCCTTGAGAACGACTCTCCGAATCCTCCTCGCCGGCGCCCTGTTGATGGCTGGTTGCGGCGACGAGACGACCACCCCCGACCCGACAAGTCCGCCGGCCCCCGATCCGCCACGGCCGGCGACCATCACGGTGAGTCCATCCACGGCAAACCTGGACGCCATTGGGGCCAGCGTTCCGCTGAACGCCGTTGTGACGGATCAGAACGGAAACGCGATGGGGCAGGCGCCGATAACGTGGTCCAGCAGTGCGCCCAATGTTGCCGCCGTGAGCAGCACGGGGCTCGTCACCGCGGTCGCGAACGGAAGTGCGACGATAACTGCCACGAGCGGGAGCGCACAGGGTCTGGCGGAGGTTGTCGTAGCACAGGCGGCGGCAGCAATCTCGATCGACAGGTTTGCCTATGATGACTATCCGAGTGACCTCGTCGAGTTGGCCGAAGATACCGTTGAACTATGGAATATATTGACGCTTGGCGCTACGGTGCGCGACAAAGAGGGTCATGAGATGGTCCAGCCCATCGAGTGGCGGCTGCTGGATTCGATTGCATTTCCTAATGCCGCGGGCCTCACCACCAACGTCGAAGCCTGGGCGCCGCGTGGTTATGACGGCTCGCGTGTTTTCCTCAATACAGGGAATGCGAGGCCGGACGATCCGATTTGGGCGCGACTGGAGGCGATGGCGGTTCGTGCTTCTGACTCGGCAACGCTTGCCGACACGGTAGTGGTTCTCGTCCTTGCCGATCTGGGTTTCATCGAGAGCAGGCGCCGTAGTCTGGATCTTCCCGTCCATGTCGATGTCGGCGGCACGGTGCAGATCGATCTGCGCGGATGGTACGAGAGTCCTCGCGGGTTGCCGGTAACTTATGAGGCGGGCGTGACTTCGAGCCCGGGCCAGCCACCCGGCCCGGAAGACGTCGCAGAGATCGAGGTGCGCGAGGGTGGGTTGTTGACCGTCACCGGGCTGGCAGACGGGGTTGCGGGTCTTGTGTTCGCTGTTCGAACCGAGCTTGAGTACGTGGGCAGTTTCTGGCCCGGAGCCCTGTATGTCGGGGACATCCGGTGTCCCGCTACAGGTGTGCCGCGCGCGTCGCGCGATGCTCCGTTCCGCGTCGAGCTCGACTATGCCGATGAACTCCCTCCTTGCGTGCGGTCCGTCATTGACGGAGCGGTTGGATGGTGGGAACGCGCTTTAGCGGACCACAATCTCTCCGATTCCGAGTCCTGCGGGGTTGCAGCCGGCACGCTGGAAGTGAGCGTCGAGACCCGTTTCCGGGAACTGGGTGGGCCCTTGGCCGCTGCAGCACCACTGTGTTCGGACGAGATCACCCGTGAAGGATGGATGGAACTCTCGGAACAGATGTTCCTGGGGCAGAAGAGGGATCCGAGATTCCACTCACCGAACATCGGCCTCATGTACGAGACTGTTCGGCACGAAATCGGCCACATCCTCGGGATGGCTGCCGGTACTGCGGCGTGGGACGAGCTCATTCAGGATCACGCCTTCCTGGGACGCAACGCCGTGGCGGCCTTCCTGGACCTTGGCGGACAAGGGTCTGGGGTCCCTCTGGAGGACGATGGTTACCGCTCCCATTGGTCCGAAGCCGAGATGGGTGGGGAACTGATGTCGGCGCGTATCGGAGTCGCAGAGCGCCCGCCTGTGTCGGCCATCACTCTCGGAGCCCTGGCTGATCTCGGGTGGGTGGTCGACATGTCGGTTGCCGAGGACTACACGGTCGGCGCAGCCCATGCCAGGGTCTACGCCGACAGGGAGGACGGCGACGACAACTGCCTCATCGACATCCACGGTTCGATCCCGACACCCGCTGTCGGCCCCGCGCGGCCTTGGGAGCTGCCCTACCGCACGCCGCAAGGGTGCGCGTCGAGGCCGGTCAACTGGCGTTCATCGTGGCGCTGACAGGAGCCGACCATCACCAGGCGGCCGACAGCCGCAGATGGGCGCCCTCGAACCGATCCCGTCCGAAGCTGTCCAGATCCCAGCGGAGCCCGGCCGTCACCTCGAAGCCCGACCGGAACCGGTGGCCCGCTTCCGTGATCAGTCCCTGATTCTGCGCGGTGAGCCAAGGCGCCCGAGAGCCCGCATCGCGGTCCAGGAGGACGTAGGCCAGGCGGCTGGTCCATCCCGCTTCCGGATACCGGACGAGGGCCGCCCGGGCGAAGACCCCGCGATCGCGGTGCTCGCGGCGAGCGCCCCCTGCCGGCGTGTGCCATTCGGGTCGCAGCACCCGCGCCAGCCCCGTCTCGACCGCCCACAGCGGGTTCAGGCGGGTCCGTGTGCGGGCGCCCACGGTCACCGTCTGCTCGCGCAGAGTGAAGCCGGGCACGTTCGCGGGCGCCCGCCGCTCGGTGTCCGCCCTCGCCCAGGTGCCGTAGAGCGCCAACGTCACGCGCTCGAGCGGCGTGACCTGGAAGAGTGCGCCCAGGAACGCGACCTTCTCGAGCTGGGTGAACGGGGCCCGACCGGTTGCCGGAAAGGTCACCTGCACCTCGCTTCTTCGGCTCAATCCCGCGTGCAGCTCCGCCCGCCAGCGTGACGCCGCGGCCCTCAGGGTCGTGCGAGCGGCGAGGGGAGCCCCCGCGTAGTCGTAGTGGGCGTCCACGTCGTCTGCCCTCACTCCCAGCCCCTGGAAGATCGCTTCGTTGAAGGCGTCGAGCGCTGCGAGGCGCACCTCCAGCGTCCAGCTCCTGTCTTCCCTGTCTCTCCAGGAGCGTGCCAGCGCGACCTCCACGTCCGCGGACGGCTTGAAGAAGTGGATGCCGAGCCCCACCCGCACGGTCCACGGCGTTCCGAGCATGTCGCGCCAGCGCACGCCGACCCACGGGTAGTCGCGCCGTGCCGTGAGCGATCGCTCTCGGCGGTAGCGCGCCATCAGGTCCACGGGACCGGAAATGTGGGTCTCCTGGCGCCAGTCCACGACGTTGAGGATGTGCGGATTGTTGAGCGAGCCCCCGGCAACCCGAAGGCCGTTGGGCAAGTCGGCCCAGCGCGCGTCTTCACCGGGATCGAAGAGGCCCGAGCGGACATCCAGCTCGTACTCGTGGTCCATTTCAGGGTTGAACCGCTGGAAGATGCCCTCTTCTGCCAGACGGCCGTAGTAGGCACCGTCGCGGTCGAGCATGGACAGCCACACCTGATCGGCCCACGCCCCGAGAGTCGCGATAGCCGCCGAGTCGGTCTCGCCCGCGGGGGAAGTCGCGGGTTGCTCCTCACTCGACTGGGCGCAGAGCGACTGCACGGCGAGGAGGGAAACTCCGGCCAGTACGGCGGCCAGGCGCATTGCCTCCCAACCCAATCCCGGAGGAGGGCCTGCGTCCCTGGCGTCGCCGCGGCGCATGCTCAGCCTCTAGACCGCCGTGTGCACCGATTCACACCTGCGCGCCCGTCGGAGAGCCTGTCGAACGCCAGGTCGTGCACATTGCCGAAGGTATCCCAGTCTTCACCTGTTACAGCCCCCACGCGGTACCCCTCCCCAATGTCCGCGTCGAGGAGGTGGCCGCGAAGTCATCGAGCCGGTTCGGGCCTCTCTGCGGACGATGGTGAAACCTAGTCTTTCGCGACAGACGCGGAGAATGCGAATCCCGCGCTTGACGGAACGACGTGGTCAACGGGAAGGACGCGAAGCAGGCGCGAGCGAGCCTTTGCGGCGACATGCCGATTGACGACCTACCGTAATGAGAGTTACTTCTCATTACGGATCCACTCGCTCCTCCCGGTCATGGCCCGCGATCCCATCCTGACCTCGATCCAGTTCACCCGTCTCGGCGCTCGTCCCCTGGTGGAGCGTCGTTCCTCTACGCGAACCAGTTGATGTTCCCCTCGCCGCGAATGGCTCTCCCCACCCTCTTGTCGGCCGGCGTGTTGGCGGCGGGAGCATTGGCACCCGACCTGGCCGCGCAGGAGATCCTCATCAGCGGGGGCACGGTGGTCACCTCGGAGGGGCGGTTCGACGCGGACGTGCGGGTGCGCGACGGGACCATCGTTGAGATCGGGACCGGTTTGGCCGCAGGGTCCGGCGCCCGCGCGATCGATGCTACCGGGCTGCTGGTCATGCCGGGCGGGGTCGATCCGCACGTCCACCTGGGGGGAACCACCCGCGACGACTACCGCACCGGGTCGCAGGCGGCGCTCGCGGGGGGCATCACCACCATCTCGAACTTCGCCTTTCACGCCCGGGGGGAGACTCTCGCCCAGGCCATCGAGCGCGAGGCGGCGCTCATCCGGGAGGAGGCGATCGCGGACGTCATCCTGCACGCGGGCATCACCCCCAGAACCCAGCAGGGCGAGATGATCACGCTGGCCGCCGAGACCGGTCAGACCAGCGCCAAGATCTTCATGGTGTGGACCACGTTCGACGCCGCGGTGCCCGACCACATGGCGACCATGGACGCGGCGGGGCGCGCCGGCATCCTGACCATGGTGCACTGCGAGGACTGGCCCATCCTGGCCCACGTGGCCGCCGAGTTGACCGCCGCCGGGCGCACCTCGCTCGAGTACTTTGCGGAAAGCCGTCCGGTGGTCGCCGAAGTGGTGGCCACCCAGCGTGCGGTCGCCATGGCCGAGTCTACCGGGGCGCCCATCTACGCCGTTCACGTCTCCTCCGAAGGCGCACTGCGGGTGCTGCAGGATGCCCGGAACCGCGGGCTCAGCGTCTTCGTCGAGACCCGGCCCATCTACCTCCACTTCACGCGCGAGCGCTTCGAGGGACCCGACCGCGGGCTCTACGTGGCGTACCCGCCGCTACGCGGGCAGCGAGATCAGGACGCCCTGTGGGCGGGCATCGCCAGCGGATCGGTGGATGTGCTCGGCACGGACCATGTCGCCCAACTGCGCGAGGAGAAGATGGACCCGTCGCAGACCATCTCCCGGCACCGCGGCGGCATGAACAACCTCCAGGTGGTGCGGCCGATGCTCTATTCCGAGGGCGTCGTCCAGGGGCGCATCTCCGAGGAGCGCTTCGTGGCGGTGACCTCGACCAACGCCGCCAAACTCTTCGGGCTCTACCCGCGCAAGGGCACGGTCGCGGTGGGCTCGGACGCCGACATCGTCCTCTGGGATCCGCGCGAGACGCGCACCATCCGCGACGAGGACATGTTTTCCGGGGCCGGCTTCTCGGTCTATTCCGGATGGGAAGTCACGGGCTGGCCCGTGATGACGCTGCGCCGCGGCGAGGTGGTGTATGAGGACGGGGAGATCCTGGCTGGGGCGGGCAGCGGCGAACTGCTGCGACGCGGGAGATGGCAGGCGCCGTAGGTCGGATTGTCGAACGAAGGAGATCAGATGAGCTTCACCCTCGGTAGGCCGCGTTCGCGGTCGGCTGCGGTCCGCGGCCTCGCGGCAGTACCGCTCCTCATGGCGGCGGCGTGCGGAAGCGATGTCGAAGATGTCTCGGACGTGGTGCTCGCACGACACGTGCACACGGACTTGTACGACGCCTATCCGGGCATCCCGTCGCCTGCCGGCGATCGGGTCGTATTCGCCGACTATGCCGCGGACAGGAGATCGCTGACGGTTTACGACGTAGCGACCGGGGATCGCGTTGTGACGAGCACGCCAGCGGGACGGTCGCGGGTGACATGGTCGCCCGACGGTTCGCGCGTCGTCTACGTCGACCGCCATTCCGGTCGTCACGGGGTCTGGACCCTGGACCCGACCACCGGCCGGGAGTCGCGCATCGTGGATCCGGGGGACGCACGCGTCGACTATCCGCGATTGCTGCCCGACGGGACCGTGACCGCGCTTCGATACGCGGGCGCCGATACCGCGTGGGTCGCGTATGCGCCGGGACCCGGCCGCACGGCATCCGTGGTCGTCGACCGCGCCGGGGGATGGGTCGCGCCCGTGCGATCGCCCGACGGGCGCGTCGTCGCATACTTTCGCGTCGCAGGCGGACGCGCGGACCTGGCCGTGACCGAGATCGCGACCGGCGAGACGCGCACGCTCGCCGCCGACCTCCGCTTCGGCTGGGACACCCGCGCCGAATGGTCTCCCACAGGCAGCGCGCTCCATCTCGCGGCAGCGGGAATCGACGACTCGCTCTTTGTCGGCTGGCGCGTGCCACTGGACGGAGCTCCGGCCGAACGGCTCATGCACAACGGCCGTGACGTGCTCGCGGTCACGCCGCTCGCCGACGGACGCGTCGCGCTCAGTGTGTACCAAACGCGCACCGCGGTGGGACTCGTTCCGGTGACGGGGGGGGAACCCATCGATGTGACGACGGCCGGTTCCACGAGCGCCTTCCTGCCTTCCTGGCACCCCGCGGGGGGGGGCGCTGGGTTTCATCACTTTCTCCTGGCGACGCGTCCGCATGCCCATCGACTTCGACCTGGGCGTCCTTGACCTCGATGCGGAGCGCGCCCCGACCGGCACGGTCCGAACGCTCCTCTCGGAGGAGGGCGAAGACTACGGAGCCGCGTGGTCGCCCGACGGCCAGTGGCTCGCCTTCCACTCGCACCTGGAGCAGAGCGACGACATATGGATCGTCCCGGTCGGCGGAAGCGAGCGACCCACACGACTTACACACTTCGGACCGGGCGCGGACACCGGTGAGCCTGATTGGAGTCCGGACGGTCGGACGCTCGCGTTCAGCAGTCACGGCCCGCCGCTCGAGGGGAACCCGGGGTCCGTGTACTCGGTCGCTGTCGATCCCGCTACGGGGTTCGCGGTCGCCGACCCTGTCCGGGTCCCGCTCCACGGCTTCCGGGGCTATGCCATGGGAGCCCGTTTCTCGCCGAACGGCGAGCGGCTGGCTTTCTACGGACGCTCGTTCGAGGACGGCCGCGTCACCGTCTACACGGTGCCGGCCGCGGGTGGAACCCCCACCGCCGTTGTCTCCTTTGCCAATGGCGAACCGTACAGCGCGCCCGAATGGAGCGCCGACGGCGCGTCGCTCTTCTACTCGCGCAACGACGGCTTCGGGCCCTTCCAGGTCTGGCGGGTGGACATCCCCACCGGCGCGACGGAACAGGTTACGACCGGCGTGCTCGGCGCACTCCAGCCGAGCGTGAGCCCCGACGGACGTACGCTCGCGGTGACGATGCGCGAGGCTGCCATCGAGGTCGTCGCGCTCGCCACCGGGAGCACGGTCGCCGAAGATGGAGGCGGTGGACCGGCACCGCCTTGCGACGGGTGAGTCTCGCCCGCGGTTCGTCACCGCCTCCACACCTCCCCGTCCGGGATTCCCCGGCTGCAGGATTCGGCCGCACGGCGCCCCGCCTGGCGGTCGTGTTCGTCCTCGCCTCCGTATTCATCCTCTCGACCGCGGCGTGCGCGCCGCCTGAACAGCCCCGCCAGGCACGCTCCTTGATCCAGGTGGGACGGAATGTGCTCGTCAGTGGCGATCATGCCGCTGCGGCGCACTCGGAGTACTTCGCCCATGCCGATCCCTCGGACTCGACCCGCATGGCGGTGTGCTCGATGATCGTCGATCCCACCCGAAGCCGGCTGTCGACGGGCATCTATGTGTCCCATGACGCGGGTGCGACCTGGGGCATCGCGCTGAACGACACGATCTCGCGGTGGGGCACGACATGGGACCCCGCCTGCGCCTTCGGGCCGGGAGGTATGGCCTACTTCGCGTCGCTACCGGCCCGCGGGGACCCGAGGATCGCGTACGAGTCACACGTCATCACCCACTTCTTCCGCTCGACGGACGGTGGCCTCACGTGGAGCGAACCCGTGCTCGGACCGTTCGTGGACAACGCGGATCTCGTCGTCGACTGGACGGGCGGGCCGTATCACGGACACGTCTACGCTGTGGGCGTGCGGGTCGAGGAGGAGGAGGGCGAGCTTCCGCGGCGGCATGTGTCGCTCGTGGTCTCGGCCGACTCCGGCCGGACCTACGCAGGTCCCGTCGACATGTTCATCCCCAAGGACTGGTATCAGGGCCATGTCGGTGCACCGGTCGTGCATCCGGATGGGCGGGTCCTCGTTCCCGTCGATGTCCGCCCCCCGTTTCAGCCCACGCCCCCCGCTCCTTCGCCGACGCCCTGGTGGGACCCCCCGTGGTGGGAAGCTCACCGAGACACGGCCACGAAGAACTTCGCCTCCGTCGTGACGGTCACCGAAGGTGGGAGGACCATCCACCAACCGCACCACGTCGCAAAGACCACGCCGTGTACGCCCGATGGCGGCCCTCCGGAGATCGCGGTCGATCATTCCGACGGCCCATTCCACGGGCGGGCCTACGTCGCGTTCACGGACCACACGTACGGACGCTGTCAGATCATGTTGAGCTGGTCGGACGACGGTGAGGAATGGGCCAGCCCCCTTCCAGTCGACGACCCCCGAATTCCCCTCGATTCCGCAGGCCCAAACTCGTTCATGCCCGACATCGCAGTCAACCGCGACGGGGTCGTTGGGATCACTTGGCTCGACCGTCGTGAAGATCCCCTCAATCAGGAGTTCCGTCAGCGATTCACGGCCTCTCTGGACGGGGGCGAAAGCGTGCTGCCCAGCGTTGCGGTGAGCGAGGCCGCACACACGTACGCGCGAGCGGAGGGAGAACGGGAAGGGTATGCGGGCCTGGGCGCCGTCCCCGGACCCAGTGGCGGCAGCAGCTGGATCGCGGTCATCACGGGCGGAGCGCACCGCACCTACGAGGAGGTGGGAGATTACGTCGGAATGATGGTGGCGGCAGACGGTCGATTCCACCCCGTTTGGGTCGACAACCGGACCGGGGTCGCGCAGCTGTATACCGCGCCCGTGGAGGTCGCCGGAACGGCCAGGACCCGGGCTGAGTGGAACGCGGATCTCGGACGCAACGTTACCGACTCGGTCGCGGTTCTCGTCAACAAGAGCACGTTCGACGCCGCCTCCTGCAGCTTCGATGTGAGCGTGGACTTGCTCAACCGATGGAGCGAGCCCCTGGACCTCCCCCTCACGGTGAAGGTCGAGCAGATGTTCTCGCAGATAGGCGTGCCCCGGTCCGAAGGGCCGATCGACGGCCTCGGCAGGCCGGAGTGGATCGTGGGGGAGGAAGGGGTGCTCCCGAGAGACAGCTTCGTCACTTACGGGACGCGTATCGTTCTCGAGGAGTGCGCGACGCTCGAGGGTAAAGCGGCGGTGTACCGCCGCGACATCGACGCGCGCATGTCGGGTACGCCGGTCGCCGGCTACATCGGACAGAAGATTCTGGCCATGAGGGTGTCGATCTTCGAGCGGAAACGCTAGGGAGCCCTGACCGGGGACCTACCCCGCACGCTTGAGCAGCCTCCCCGGCCGCGCGTCGGTCATCTCCCCCTCGTCGATGACCAGCGTACCGTTCACGAACAGGAAGTCGACCCCCTCCGCATAGCGCATCGCGTTCGAGCCGAATTCGGCCATGTCGCGGAGCTCGGCCGGGTCGAAGACCACCAGGTCGGCGGCCATGCCGGGCGCCACGATGCCGCGGTCGTACAGGCCCAGCCTGCGGGCGGCCAGCGAAGTCATGCGGCGTATGGCCTCCTCCAGGGTGATGACCCCGTCCTCGCGCACGTACTTGGCGATGACGCGCGGGAAGGCCCCGAAGGCGCGCGGGTGCGAGCTGGCGGTGGATGCCGGATTCACCGGCGAGGCGTCCGTGTCGATCATCACGAACGGGGCTCGGAACGCCGCCCACTTCTGCTCCTCGTTCATGCTGAGCGGGTTTACGCTTACGCCCCCGGCCTGCACCAGGTCGAAGAAGGCGTTCCAGGGATCCGTTCCCAGCACCTCCGCGGCCTCGGCCACGGACCGGTTGATGACGTCCGGATTCACTTCGTCCGACGCGGCCACGATGAGGACGTTGTTCCAGTCCATTCCCACGTGTTGATACCAGTTCTCCCACTCGGAGTCGGTCTCGACCTCGTTCCTCAGTTGCGCGCGCAGCTCCGGGTCGGAGAGCGTCTCCAGGAAGGCCTGGGTCCCGCGCGCGTAGTGCCGGGGATGCAGGAATGACCCCAGGCCGATGCCGTTTCTCACATAGGGATAGATGTCCGCCGTGACATCCATCCCCGCGGTGCGCACGGAGTCGATGAGCGCGAGCGCCTCATCCATCAGCGGCCAGTTGCGCTGGCCCGCCGCCTTCAGGTGATAGATGTGCACGGGCACGCCCGCGCCCTCGCCGATGGTGATGGCTTCGCGGATGGCTTCGAGCACCGCGTGGCTTTCGTTGCGCATGTGCGTGAAGTAGACGCCGCCGTATTCGCCCGCGACCGAAGTCAGGGCGATGAGCTCCTCGGTGCTCGCATAGATGGCGGGCGGATAGATGAGAGAAGTGGACACCCCGACGGCCCCGTCCTCCATGCCTTCGCGCACCAGCTCCCGCATTTCCTCGAGCTGCTCGGGCGTCGGGGCGACATCCTCCGCGCCGAGCACGACGCGCCGCACCTGGGTGAGGCCGACGTCGTGCACCACGTTGATGGGGATGCCGTAGCTCTCCATGATCGCGAAGTACTCCGAGTACCTGCGCCAGCGCAGCGTGTCGCCGTCGATGACGGGCGGACTCTGCTGGGTTTCGGCGCTCTGGGGTGCGGGCGAGCCGCCCTCGCCGGAGAGGTAGGTGGTGATGCCCTGGCGGAGCTTGCTCTCGGCGCTCGGAGGATCGGTGATGAGCACCAGGCTGCCCTGGCCCATCATGTCGACGAAGCCCGGGGTGACGACGCGATCGCCCGCGTCGATGGTCCGGGTTGCCGCGCGGTCCGAGAGCCGGCCCACGGCAGCGATGCGGTCCCCGCGCACCCCTACGTCCGCCCGGAACCAGGGATTGCCGGCGCCGTCCACCACGCGCGCGTTGGTGATCAGGATGTCGAAGGGAGCGTGGTCCGCGGAGGATCCGTCCCCCGTTTGCATGCAGGCGCCCGTGGCGATACTCAGAAGAACCGCGACAAGGGAGGCCCGGCAACGGGGTGAAATGCGTTGGCGGCGTTCTTCCATCGGATGGCCTCCGGCTCGATTGCGTGACCCGGACATCGTAGAGAACGGGCGCGGAGCCAGCCAGACCGGCACGTTGTAGTAGACATGGCTGCGCCGTGCGCTACTACTGCAGGAGTCGCCAGCGTGGCCGACCCAAAGTCGACACTATTCAACACCAGATGTCAGTAACCAGCCCCAACCCGGATTCGGCGCACAACGACGTCCTGACGTCGCTGATGGACGAGATCCGCGGGGGATCCGAGCCCGCTCTGGGCCGGTTGATGGACTTGTGCTGGCCCGAGCTGGTGCGCTATGCGGCGAGTCAGGTGGGCGATGTCGACCTGGCGCGCGACATGGCCCAGGAGGCCTTCATCCAGGTCTGGGAACGGCGGCGCGGATGGCGTCCGCGAGGCTCCGCGCGGGTCTACCTGTACCGCATCGTCCGTCACCTGGTCATCGACGAGAAACGCAGGCGCGCGGTGCGGCGGCGCTGGCAGGACCGGCAGGGGCGGGACGATGCGATACGGGGCGGACAGGCCGCGACCCCCGCCGACGTGCTCGACGCCAGGCTGTTGGCCGACAGGTTCCGGGCCGCCGTGGCGTCGCTGCCGGACCGCCGGCGCGAAGTGTTCGAGCTCGTGTTCCAGCGGGGACTTTCCCACGCGGAGGCGGCCGCCGTGATGAACGTTTCGGCGCAGACCGTGGCGAACCAGATGTCGACCGCGCTCAGGACGGTTCGCCGGGCGGTGGCGGCCGATGGCTGAGACATGCTCGTGCCTCGTTCCAATAGTAGCCGGCGGCGCGCCGTGCGCTCTTCGGGTGTAGGACAACGGTTCCCGGTGGGAACCCCGGAAGGATCGAGAGAGATGGACGAACTGTTTCTACAGTATCTGCGCGGCCGGACGACCGCCGACGAAAACCGGTCGGTCGAGGCATGGCTCCGCGAGACCCCGGAGGCCCAGGAGGAAGTGAACGACCTCCGGCTGCTGGTGGAAGCCGCGAGCGCGGCCGATCTGGAGGTCGAGCCCGGCGCCCCGCCCGCCACCGACCTGGTGGTCCGCGAGGCGGAAGCCCGGAGAGCCGCCGCCATCCGGCGCGCAGACGACCGGGCGCGCAGACGACCCGCGCGCTCCCGATTCGGCCTGTTCGCGGGCTGGGCCACCGCGGGCGTCTTCGCGGCGGCGGCTCTGGTCATCTGGGACGCGCGGGAACCGGCCGCGAGCGGCACCGGCGGGGGCAGTCTGGCGTCCCAGGAGTTCATCACGGCGCCCGGCGAGACCGCGATGGTCCGCCTGGGTGACGGCAGCGTGATCCGCCTGGGTCCGGGCAGCCGGATGCGTAACGTGGACGGATCCGCCCGGGCCGTCGTCCTCGAGGGCGAGGCGTTCTTCTCCATCGCCAGCAATCCGGCACAGCCGTTCCGGGTCACCACCGCGGCGGGCACCGCGCGCGTCCTCGGAACGCGCTTTCATCTGACCGCCCAGCTCGACGAGCTCCGATTGGTCGTCGTCGAAGGAACCGTCGCGCTCGGAACCGCGACCGAGGAAGTCCAGGTCGGCGCCGGGCAGGCGGCGAGCATCATCGAAGGCCGCCCCGGCCCCGTTACCGCCGCGCCCCCGATCGAGGAGGCGGCCGCGTGGCTGGAGGGCTTCATCATCTTCCAGGACACGCCGTTGGCCCTCGCCATTCGGGAGGTCGAGCAACGATACGGCGCGGAAGTAGCGGTCGAGGATGCCGTCCTGCTGGAGCGGACGCTGACCATGTGGTTCACGTCGAAATCGCTGGACGAGGTCATGACCGTCATCTGCAACGTCATCGACGCCCGGTGCAGCATCGGCGAGGGAAGGGTTCGGATGCGGGTGCGCGACGCGGACGAGGGTCGATGATTCCGGTACGGAATCGCCTGAGGGCGTCCCGGACTTCCATGAGGCATCGGCTCATCGGCACCTGGATCGGCGGGGCCTGCGCGACTCCGTGCGAGTGCGGGATCCGCCGGACCACCTTCGCATCGATCGCGGCCGTGCTCATCCTGATCGCCGCCGTCATCCTCATCCCCGCATCCGCCACCGCCCAGGACACCGAGCTGACCGCACTCAGGGGCGAGATCGGAGTCGATCCCGAGCCCGGAACCCTGCTCGCCGCCGCCGCCCGCCTCTCCATCGACCGGATGCCTCTGTCCGAAGCCCTGGTCCAGCTCGCGCAGAGTTCCCGGATCCAGATCGCCTTCAGCCCCAGCCTCCTCCCGCCGGACCGCGTCGTCGACTGCGCCTGCGCAACACGGAACGTTGCGCGCACCCTGGACCGGCTGCTCGACGGCACGGAGCTGGGGTACGTGGAACTGGGCGCCCAGGTCATCATCGTGCCCCGGGCGGCACGGGCAGCGTTGCCCCTGGATGCGACCCTCAGCGGCCGGGTGCGCTCCGAGGTCGAGGTCCCGGTAGCCAGCGCGACCGCCCGCCTCAGGCTGGCGGCGGACTCCACCGTCGAGAGCGTGACCGGCACCGACGCCCTCGGCTTCTTCGCCTTCCGCGACCTCATGGCCGGCCGCTACCGCCTGACCATCGGGCGCATCGGCTACGCCCTCCACGATGAGGTGATCGAGCTGGCGCCGGACACGGACCTCGAGCTTGAGATCTCGCTCGCGGAGGAGGCGATCGAGCTGGATCCCGTGGTCGTCGAGGCCCGGCGCAGCCGCCAGCGGGCGCGCTTCGAGGAATCGGCGGGCATCACGGTTCAGGAACTGAGCGGGGAGGAGCTCAGAAACCTGCCGGGGCTGGCGGAGCCGGATCCGGTCCGGGCCGTGAGCATCCTCCCCGGCGTCACCCGGGTGTCCGATTTCACCGCCGTCCTGAACGTGCGGGGCGGTTCGGGCGATCAGAACCTGTTCCTGATGGACCGCGTGCCGCTGTTTCATCCCTACCATCTGATGGGGATATTCTCGGTCTTCAATCCGGACATGGTCGAGCGCGCCGAGCTCCGGTCCGGAGGCTTTCCCGCGGAGTTCGGAGGACGGACATCGTCGGTGCTGCTCGTGGAATCCGACGTGGGGGACGGCACCCTGGGCGTCGACGCCGGCCTCGGCCTGATCTCGTCGCGCGTGGCGGTGCGGGGCGGCCTCGCGCCCGGGATCCGGGACGGCCTGGGGCTCGCCGCCTCGCGCTGGAAGGTGTCGGTGCGCCGCAGCTACTGGGACCTGGTGACCAGGCTGACCGACTCCGCATTCCCCTACTCCCTCGCGGACCTCCAGGCCGTCTTCGAGGGGTGGACGAAGGGGGGCGATCGGGTGCGCATCAACGCGTACTCGGGCCGGGACAGGATCAATCTGCGGGAGCTCGAATTCCTGTTCACGAGCATGGAGTCCGTTGTGGATGATCTCGGCGACGATCAGGACCCGGGCTGGAACGTCCGCTGGCCCTGGGGCAACGACGCGGTCGGGGCATCCTGGACCCATCTCATGCCGGGAGGGGGGACGCTCGAGGTCCACGGCGCATACTCCCGCTTCGGAGCCCGCTTCAACTTCACGGAATACGAAGACACGCGGATCGAGACGGAGATCGGCCAGTCTTCGCTCGGGGCCGATCTGGAACTCCGTCCTACGTCGCGCATGCGATGGAAGTCGGGAGTCGCGGCCGCCCACCGGGAAAGCCGCAATGTGTCCGAGGGCGTTCCCCCGAACTTCCAGAACAGCGAGAGCAGCGGCTGGGAGTCGAGCGCGTACACGCAGTTGGCCTGGACCCCGAGCCGCCCGTGGCTGCTCGAGGCCGGGCTCCGATGGGACGGCTGGAGCCCGCGGGCGGGCCCGGCCGAAGCCGTGCCGTCGCCGCGCGTCGCCGTCAAGCGTTTCCTGGGCGGCGGCCGCTGGGCGGTGCGCGTGGCCGGAGGACGCCAGACGCAGTTCCTGCACTCGCTGCGCGACGAGCGGCTGCCGATCGGCATGGACGCGTGGGTGCTGTCGGGCGAACACGTGCCGGCCGTGATCTCCGACCAGGTCCAGGCGGGCGTGGAGGGCTTCTTCGGCAGCGACCGCGAGTGGTTCGCGTCCGCGGAGGGATACCTGCGCACCTTCGACGGCGTGATCGCGCAGAACTGGGCCGACGATCCGACGGATCCGGCGGACGATCTGCTGACGGGCGACGGCCGCTCCATCGGGATCGACGCCCTGCTGCGCAAGGACGCGGGAAGGACGCGAGGGTGGGTGTCCGTATCGTTTCTGAAAGCCACGCGGTCGTTCGTGGACACGGATTCGGGCCTGCTGCCCCCGCCGATCATCGAATTCCCGCCGATCTTCGACCGGCGCCTCGAGATCGACGTGGCCATCCAGCGCGATCTGCCCTGGGGCGTGGAGGCCGGCCTGCGCTGGAACCTGGGCACGGGCACGCCCTACACGGCCCAACTGGCGAGATTCCGCAAGTACGAGCAGCGGCTGACCGACCTCCGCTATGACTATGCGAGCGTCAGGACCGCGCTGCTCGGACCCAGAAACGGGGCCCGGCTTCCCGCCTACCACCGGCTGGACGTCAGTTTGCGCAAGACGCTGCAAAGGGGCTGGGGCACCCTGTCGCCCTACGTGAGCGTGATCAACCTCTACAACCGCAACAACGTGTTGTGGCGTCAGCGCCACTACAACCGGGGGAACCTGACGGCCCTGGATAACCACATGCTCCCGATCCTGCCCACCCTCGGCGTGGAGGTGTCGTTCTGATGGGCGCCGGGGCGCGGGATCACGATGCGGGCCGGGCGGCACTCCCGCGGTCGCGGATGCGGACCGAGCGGTCCCGGATGGGCCCTGCCGGGATACGTCTCCTGCTGACGCTGCTGGGGATGATGGTCGGTGCTGCTGGCTGCGACGTGACCGACGTCCCGACGGGTTCGGGACAGAAGACGCTGGTCGTCCTGGCCACGGTCGTGCTCACCATCGACCCTGCCGAGCCCTCTCGGATCGACACCCGGGCGGTCGTGGTGGTCAGCGAGGCGTATCAGCAACTGCTGACGGAAGTGCCGGGCGCTGCCGGGCGCATAACCGGCGCGTCCGGGCGCTCCCTGTCGCTTGCGGCGGAAGAGGATCCGTTGGGGGCGTGCACGGTGCTGCCCGAGGATCTGTATGGGGAGGACGGGCCCCTGGGCACAGTCGGTTCCTGCCATACCGCCGCTGCGCCGTCCGCGGTATTCGCGCCCGGCGAAGTGCTCACCCTCGCCGTGACGACGCCGGACGGCGCCGTGTTGAAGGGGACCAGCCGCATGCCCGACGCGTTCGTACCGCAGGGTCTCTCGGTCGAGGACGGACGCTGCCGGGTGGAGCCCGGCTCCGGCTATCGCTTCGCGTGGGCCCCCGTCGACGGCGCCTGGGCCCATGTCGGCGAGGCGGAGATCACCGGCCTGAGCCCGAGCCTCTGGTCGTCGTCGGATCCACTGTACCTGCCGGTCACCGTGCTCGGCCGGGGACGCGACGTGACCGACATGGTCTTCCCCGGGGACTTCCTGCTCGAGTTGCTGTCCGACGTCGACAACGTGGAGCTGCATCGCACGCTGGACGCGGGGCTTCCCGGCGGCGCACGCGCCGAGGTCACCATCGCGGCCCTGGACCGCAACTGGGCCAACTGGATCCGGGAGGGCCGGCTGAACATCAACGGCGAGACCGTGGTTCCCTCGGTTTTCGGCGACGGCACCGGGATGTTCGGAACTTCGGTGCGCTGGAAGGTCGAGGTGGAGTCGCGCGCGGCGGAAGGGGCGGGGGACGTGCCCCTGTGCGGGTCGGGAGTGGCGGGCTGATGCGCGGCGGGGGCAGGGTGATGCGCGGCGGGGGCAGTCGCCTGATGCATGGCGGGGGCGCGCTGATGCGATGCGGGGTCCAGTTCGCGCCGATGCTGCTCGCCGCCTGGCTCGCGGGAGCCTCTCCCCCGGGGCTCGTTGCGCAGGACACTCACGACGTGGCGCGCCTCACGGGCGAAATCGGCGTCGACCCCGAGCCCGGCAGCCTCCTCGCCACCACCGCCCGGCTCTCCATCGAGCAACTGCCGCTCGCCGAAGCCCTCGTCCGACTCGCGGAGCATTCACGGGTGCAGATCGCCTTCAGCCCCAGCCTTCTCCCGCCGGACCGCGTCGTCGACTGCGACTGCGCAACAAAGAACGTTGCGCGCACGCTCGACGAGCTGCTTGCCCGCACCGACCTGGGCTACGTGGAGCTGGGATCCCAGGTCATCATCGTGCCCCGGGCCCCGCGGGATGTGCTGCCCATGGATGCTACCCTCGGTGGCCTGAGGGGAGCGGGGGTCGCGGTCGCGGCCGCGGATGAGCCGACCGCTGCCCCGGCGCCGGAAGAGGCAGCCGCCTCGGACGCCTACCTCGACGAGACCGCCCGCCGGCTGATCGTGGGTGCGCGCGCCGCCCGCGAGGCGGCCTTGTCGGACATCGCGTCCTATACGGCCGTCGTCAGGGAGCGCAATTCCTTCGAATTTTCGATGCTGGTTCGCGACCGGCCCATCGTGCGGCGGGAGTCGGCCACCCGCGTTCGCTGGTCGAGGAACGAGCCCACGGTTCTGCGGGTGCTGGGATCCCGCATGGAAGTCGGTGGGCAGCGCTTCAAGTCCGGCCGGCCCGAAGGGCTTGCGGCACGGTTTGCCGCCGATCCGGCCCGCGATCCGTTCAGCCTGTTCATCGTTTCCGGCCTGGGTCCACGCGCCGCCGAGTCGTGGTTCGTACCCACGGTGACCCCGCTCGACGAGGGCGCGGAGCGCTTCTACCGGTTCCGCTCGGGAGACACGATTTCGGTGCACTTCGCGGGACGTTCCGTACAGGCGGTGAGCGTGACCGCGCACCCCCGCGCCCAACACCTCGGGCTGGTCTTCGCAGTGCTGTGGATCGACCCGGAGACCTCCGGGGTGGTGCGGACCGCCTACCGCCCCGCCAAGCCCATCGATTCCGAGTTGAGTTTTCGCCGCGGGAGCGGCTCCCTGCTGGACATCGAAGAGGTATATCGCGGCACCGCGCTGGGCGATGTCGAGGTGCCTTCCCCGCCCCGTCCGGGATTGTTCGGCCGGATATTGAACTACGGTCTCAACGCGGCAATGGGCCCAGGGCTGGAAATCGGCGTGGCGGTAGCGGTTGTCGACTATTCCATGTGGAACCTCCGCTACTGGCTTCCGAGGCGCGCGACTTTTGCACATTACATCACCAGCGGAGACCAATGGGATGCCGAGGACTCCGATAGGGTCACGGTGCGGGGGTTTCACGACTGGGAGTTCGACATCGAGCAAGTCTCAACGGGCGCCGCGGATCCACCGGATCCCGCGCGGGCGACCGCGGAGTTGGTCGAGTCCTGGCGCGAGGAGGGAGACACGGTCGTGGTAAAGGACGGTTCGCAACCCGACTCGGGGACCGTGGTGATCGTGGGGCGCGACTGGCGGGCGCTCGGCGCAAGCGCCCATCTGCCTCCATCAATCTGGGAGGATCGCGAAGACGGACTGTATGGGAGCATGGTCGACGAGGCCGGCGAAGTCCTGGATTCCATCGGCATGGCCCCCGGTGCCGGGGACCTGGAAGGCGCCGGGACGGATCCGGACATCCGCCAATGGTATTTCGAAGCGCCGGTACTCACCCCGAGGCTCATGCGCTACAATCCGATAGAGGGTCTGTCGGTGGGCAGCCGGCTGATCCGCGATTTCTCGTGGGGACGGGGCGCGCTGACGGTGCGGACGGGAACGCGGCGGCACGAACCCAGCATCGATCTGGCCGCGGAATACGGCCGGACCGGTCGTCGCGTGCGATTCTCGCTCTACCATTCGCTTCGGGAGTCGGGAGGAACCGTCACCTCGCAGCGTTCGCCGCGCTGGGCCTACGTCGCCGATCCTTCCGACTACTACGTGGTCCGGGGAGCCGCCATCCACCTGCTCCCTCCGAGGAGCGACCGATCCTGGACCTCGCTGAGCCTGTTCTCCGAGACGAACACCACGCTGGACGGCGACGCGCGCAGGCGTCACGGAGTCGATCTGTTCTGGAGGCCCTGGTGGGGCGGCCTCACCGGACGCAGGGTGAACGGCGGCGCCGACATATCGCTGCGGGGACTGGTCGGCGACTATCCCAACGTCCGCCTGTCGGTCACGGGCATGCTGGTCCTGCCCCTGCCGGCCGACCTGTCGATGGCGCTCGAGGCCGGTGGCGCGCGCGTCGCTGGAGACCCCGCTCCGGAAGAGATCTGGAGGCTGGGGAGTTCCGGTGACTGGCTGCGCGGCTATCCCCAGACCGTGCTGAGGGGAAGACAGGTCTGGAGGAGCCGGATCGAGCTGCAGCGCAAGGTCAGCCTGGTTGCCCTCTCGGTCTTCCACGACTGGGCGAGGGTGGACGGCGGAAGCCTGCAGTCCGCGGGGCTTGGCGTGTCGGTGTTCAACGGCTTTCTGCGCGTGGATGTGGCACGGCCGCTTGCGCCCTGGTGGTACCCGCACGGAACCCGGGTCCCCGGGAGGCCGCGGGCGGGCGTTGACTGGGCACATGAGCCCGCGTGGCAATGGCATTTTCGTACGACGGCGCCGTTCTGATGAGGTTCGCACCCGGGGGATCCGTGTCGCTCAGGATGACGGTGCTGGCCGGCGTGATTCTCATCTGCGGGTATGCACTGGTGCGGTGGATGGGCTTCTTCAACGACGGTCACGGCGATGTCGCCACCCGTCCGCCTTCGGGGCCCGGTGTCGTCGACCCGCTGAACCGGGCGATTCTGATCGAGGGCGGCACATTCATAAGCGGCAGCGACGACTGGGACACGATCGTCGCGCCGGGCAGTCCGTACTCGAAACGGGACGAGTATCCGCGTCCGCGCACGGTCCGGAGCTTCTGGATGCAGGAGCACGAGGTAACGAACGAGGAGTATCGGCGATTCGACGCGGGGCACGCGTTCTCGAGCGGGGAGGAGCGCCATCCGGTCGTCAATGTCACCTGGCGGGAAGCCATGGCCTACGCCATCTCCGTTGGTGGAAGTCTGCCAACCGAAGCACAGTGGGAGTTTGCGGCGAGAGGCTCCGAGAGACGGAAGTACCCGTGGGGCAACTCGGAGCCTGCGTGCGACCGGGTGCACTACGGCTCCTGCGACCCGAGGGGCCCGATCGAGGTGATGGCCCGGCGGGAGGGCGCAACGCCGGAAGGCATCTACGACCTGGCGGGCAACGTGGCGGAGTGGGTAACGCCCATCTGGTTCGATCCGGGGCGAACGCCCGTGAATGATGACTCGCGCAGGTTGCGGGGCGGCTCGTTTCTCTCCCCGCCGTTCGCCCTTCGTGCCGCGGACCGCGTCAGGTACCTGCGCTCGGGCTTCGAGTCGGAGGACATAGGGTTTCGCGTGGTGTGGCCGTTGGAGGGCGCGCGGGACTGACGCTGCCGTTGGCGATGCGCACGCAGCTCAGCTCGTACGGGTTCGACGGGCCCGGGCGCGCGGATGGGCTGATGGGAACCGCGGGTCTTGGCGATGCCGTCCCGGTGAGGCATGTTGGAGCCCATGGACCAGAGCACCGCCGTCCGCCCACCCGCCCACGCCGCCGCCTACGGGGGCCCGAGCTGGCCCGCCCGTGAAGCCTCCCTCGCCGATGAGTTGGGGTCGGTGTGGTCCCGGTGCGGCATCGACAGCGAGTACGCGACCCTGCAGGCGGTGTTGCTGCATCGCCCGGGTGCGGAGCTCTTCGAGGTCGAAGACGCCGACGAGCACCTCATGCTGGAGGCCCCGGACGCCGCGCTGTGCGGCGCGCAGCACGATGCCATGGCGGATGCCTACCGGGCGAACGGCGTGCAGGTCGTGTACGTGGATCCGGGCAGCGCGCCCCCCAACCAGATGTTCTGCGCCGACCTGTTCGTGATGACGCCCTCGGGGGCCATCGTGGGGCGTCCGGCATCGACCGTGCGGGCGGGCGAGGAGCGCTGGATCGCTCGCCGGCTGGCCGACTGCGGAGTGCCGATCCTGCGCAGCGTGGGCGGCACGGGCACCTTCGAAGGGGCCGACCTTTGCTGGCTGTCGCCGGGCGCGGCGATGATCGGGCGGGGCCTGCGCACCAACGGCGAGGGCGCGGCGCAGGTGGCGGCAACCCTGGCGGAGATCGGCGTCGAGACGCTGGTGGTGGACCTGCCGCACACCTCCATGCACCTGATGGGCGAGGTCCGCTTCGCCGACCGCGACCTGGCCTTCGGCCGTCCCGGCCGGATTCCGTGGACGGCGCTGGAGGCGCTCCGCAAGCACGGCTACCAGGTGCGCTTCTTTCCCGACGACCACGAGATGGTGCGCGGTTTCGGGCACAATTTCGTGACTTTGGGACCACGGCGGATACTGATGCCGGAGGGCTGCCCCATCCTGCAGGCGGCCTACGAGGACGCGGGAATGGAGTGCGTCACCGTGGAGCTGGGAGAGATCCACAAGTGCGCCGGCGGGATCGGGTGTCTGAGCGGGGTGGTCACGCGGGAGCGGGTCGCGGGGTGACGGACGGGTCGCCTCAACCCGCCACCCTCAAGCGCCAGCTCGGGGTCTGGAGCGCGGGCGCGATCCTGGTCGGAGCCATCATCGGCAGCGGCATCTTCGGGGTGCCCGCCGAGATCGCCCGCGAAGCCGGTTCGGTGGGCGCGATCACGCTGCTCTGGCTGCTCGGCTCTGCCATCACCGTCTGCGCCGCCCTCAGCATGTCCGAACTGGCGGTCATGTTCCCCCGCTCCGGCGGCACCTACGTGTACCTGCGCGAGGCGTACGGTCCCATGCCGGCGTTCGTCTTCGGATGGACGCGGCTGCTGCTCATCCAACCGGCCGTGCTGGGCGGCATCGCGCTCATCTTCGCGGCCTACGTGGACGCGCTCTTTCCCCTCACCGAGGCCGGCGTGCGCGTCGTCGCCGCCCTCGCCATCGTCGTGCTGGGCGCCACCAACGCCCGCTCGGTGCTCTGGGGCGCGGCCGTCCAGAACGTGACCACATGGGCGAAGGTGCTCGCCATCGTGGGCCTGTCGCTCGCGATCTTCCTGTTCGGCGACGGGAGCACCGGGGCGCTCGCCGGCGCGCCCGGCTTCACGCCCGCCTCATGGAGCGGTGCGGGGGTCGCGCTGATCGCCGTGCTGTGGGCGTACGACGGGTGGGGCGAGCTGCTCTACGCGGCCGGTGAGGTCAAGGACCCCGGGCGCAACCTCCCCCGCGCCCTGATCGGCGGCTCGCTGGTGGTGGCGGCCGTCTACATCCTCGTGAACGCCTCCTACCTGTGGGTCATGCCGGTGGCGGAGCTGGCCGCCTCGGAGCACGTCGCCTCGGACGCGGCGATCCGCATCTTCGGGCCGGTGGGGGCGTCCCTGGTGGCGGGACTGGTGGTGGTGTCGACCTTCGGGGCGCTCAACGCCACGCTGCTCGGCGGGCCGCGGGTGTTCTACGCGCTCGCCGAGGACGGCCTTTTCTTCCGGCCGGTCGGGCGCATCCATGCTCGGTGGGGAACCCCGGCGGCGGCCATCGCGCTGGTGACGGTGCTGGGGGTGGGGTACGTCTCGGTCAGAACCTTCGCCGAGCTGGTCCAGGTCTTCATCCTGGGACTCTGGCCGTTCTACATCCTGGTGGTCTGGGGCGTCTTCCGCCTGCGGAGGCTCAAGCCCGATCACCCCCGGCCCTACCGCACCTTCGGCTATCCCTGGGTCCCCTGGATCTTTCTTCTCGCCTCGATGGCGATGCTGATCAGCGCGTTCGTCGGCGCGCCCGGCTCGACACTCTTCAGCTTCGGCATCATCGCGGCGGGCGCGCCGGTGTACTATCTCTGGCGCCGCGGGGCATGAGCGACGCCGACACACGCCGCTCGGAGCACCTGCCTGAAGGAAAGATCCCACCCCGCGTGCTCCGCGAGGTGCTGCGCCGGCTCGGCGGTGGCGCCGGTCTCGATCCGGGGCCCGCATCCGGCGAGGATGCCGCGGTTGCCGCCGCCGGGAGCGAGCCGCGCATCGTGTTGGCGGCCGATCCGATCACCTTCCCGAGCGCCGACCCCGGCTGGCACGCCGTCATCGTGAACGCCAACGACGTGGCCGCGACCGGGGGAGAACCCCGCTGGTTCCTGTCCTCGATTCTCGTACCCCCCGGGACCGATGCGGCGCGGGTCGTACGGATTGCCGACGGCATCTGGACGGGCTGCCGCGAAGTCGGCGCGATCCCCGCCGGTGGCCACACCGAAGTCACCGCCGCCGTGCGTCACGAGGTCGTCGCCGGGGCCATGATCGGGGTGGCCACCCCGGAGCACGTGAAGCCGAGCGGCGGGGCTCGCGAAGGCGACCTGCTCGTCATCACCAAGGGCATCGCCATCGAGGCCACCGCCATCATCGCAACCGAATTCGCGGAGGATGTGAGCCGGAGATTCGGCCCGGAGTTCCAGGCCCGGTCGGCCCGCTTCCTGAGGGATCCCGGAATCAGCGTGGTACCCGAAGCCCGCATCGCCGCGCGCGCGCCGGGCGTCCACGCGATGCACGACGTGACGGAAGGAGGCGTAGCGACGGCCATCCGAGAGATGGTCGAGGCGGCGGGGCTCGGGGCGATCGTCGAGGAGGCGAAGATCCCCCACTTCGACGAATCAGCGCGATTGATGCGTCGCTACGGCCTCGACATCCTCGGCGCCATCGGCTCCGGAGCACTCCTCGTCGCCTGCTCGGAGGCCGGCACGGACGGCCTCCTGCACCGCCTGGAGGACGCTGGCATCCCCGGACGAGTCGTCGGCCGGTTCGTCCCGCCCGCGCAGGGGATCGTGCTGGACCGCGGGTCGTCGCGGCGGGAGCTGCCGCGCTTCGAGGCCGACGAGATCACGCGTCTGCCCTGACGGCCGCTGTCAGGTGGGTCCGACTCTCTCGCGGTACGGCCGTGCCACCCTATCTTGAACCCACGCGGCCCAACCGCGGACCCCATGCCATCCCTGACCCCCGTGGGGCTCCGAGGCATGACACGGCCGCGCCCCTCCGGACGCCAAGGAGTTCTGCGATGACGACCCCTCGATCCATCACCCGCCGACTCGCCCTCCTGGCCACCCTCGCCACCGTCGCGTGCACCGGCACCAGCGACGACCCCGCCTCCGCAGCCTCCGCCGAATCCGAGGAAGAGATGATCGCCCGAGCCAGCGCGATTCACGAGCGCGTGACCAAGCTCGACACACACGTTGACATCAACACATCAAACTTCACCGCCGAGCGCAACTACATAATGGACCTCCCGACGCAGGTCACCCTGCCGAAGATGGAGGCGGGCGGGCTGGACGTGGCGTGGTTCGTCGTCTTCACCGGACAGGGCCCTCTCGACGACGAGGGGTACGCGGCCGCCTACGACAACGCCATGGACAAGTTCAACTCGATCCATCGCCTGGTGGAGGAATACGCCCCGGACCGCATCGAGCTGGCGCTGACTTCGGACGACGTGCGCCGCATCGCGGCCTCCGGAAAGCTGGTGGCGATGATCGGCGTCGAAAACGCGTATTCCCTCGGTCTCGACCTGTCGCGCATCGAACAGTTCCATGCACTCGGCGCCCGCTACATGTCCCTCGCCCACACCGGTCCGAGCCAGTTATCGGACGCGCACTCCGGCGAGCAGGACGGCAACTTCCTGCACGGCGGCCTGAGTGAGATCGGACGCGAGGCGATCGCGGAGATGAACCGCCTCGGGATCATGATCGATATCTCGCATCCCTCCAAGCCCTCGATCATGCAGACGCTCGAGCTGACCCGCGCACCCGTGATGGCGTCCCATTCGGCGGCCCGCGCGCTCAGCGACGTGAGTCGAAACCTCGACGATGAGCAACTTCTGGCCGTGGGGGAGAACGGGGGTGTGGTGCAGACCGTCGCGCTTCGTCGCTTCACCAACCGCGATAAGGCCGAAACGCGCCAGCAGGCCATAGGGGCGCTTGCACGCGAGATCGCCGCAGAGATGGGCGTCGAGCTCATGGATGACGACGAGCTGGCCCGGCGTTCGCAGGTGGAACAGGTCACGTACGCCGAAGCCATGGCCATGGCGCGGCGCCAGGCCACCGAGCGGGTCGACGAGTCCGGAACGGCACCCGACGTCGACGTCTCCGACTTCGTCGACCACATCGACTACCTGGTCGACCTGATCGGCCTCGAGCACGTCGGCATCAGCTCCGACTTCGACGGGGGCGGTGGCGTGGAGGGCTGGGACGACGCCTCCGAGACCTTCAACGTCACCCTGGAACTGGTGCGGCGCGGCTACTCCGAGGAGGAAATCGGGATGCTCTGGAGCGGCAACCTGCTCCGGGTGCTCGACGAAGTGCAGGCCATCGCGGCGGAGATTCAGGCGGGAGAGGGATGATCACCACGCGGGCGCGCAGCCTGCCCGGATCTCATGACAGGCGCCAGGAGAACCCGGGACCGGTTACCGCTCGCTGATTCGCGCGGGCCCCTCGGGCCGCCGGGCCAGGCTCCAGCTGGTCTGGTACACCAGCCTCACAACCTTCTCCAGCTTCTCCCAGTTGATGCGCTCCGGCACGTCGTCGCGCCGGTGATAGTCGGGATGGAGCCCGGTGTGGTAGAAGAGCGCGGGCACGCCTGCCTGCATGAAGGGCCAGTGGTCGCTCCGGCGTAGCAACTGGATGGGGTGGTTGTCGTAACGGAAGCGCATCTCGAGTCCGACGACCGCGTTCGCCTGCTCGACCTCGGACCTGAGATCCGCGCTGCGCGTCGTGCCCATGATGTTGATGGCGTTGGCGTTGGATTCGCCAGACTGGACGTCCAGTCCCCGGAAGCGATTGCCGCCGCCCACCACCACTTCCTCGTTCCGCCCGATCATGTCCATGTTGAGGACGGCCACGGTCTGCTCCAGGGGATGAAGCGGGTTCTCGACCCAGGCCCAGGCACCCAGCAGGCCCCTCTCCTCGAAGTCCCACGCGGCGAGCAGCACCGAGCGCCGGGGAGTCTCGCCCCTCTGCGCGGCCTCCTGATAGGCCTCGGCGATCTCGATCAGCCCCACCGTGCCGGATCCGTCGTCGTCCGCGCCGTTGTAGACCACGGCGCCGTCGGTACCCTCATGGTCGAAGTGCGCGCAGATGATGATCCATTCGTCGCGCAGCTCCGGGTCGGAGCCCTCGATCAGCCCCACGACGTTGCGCTCGGTGCGCGTCTCCCGGCGCACATCCGCGGAAATGTCGACTCGCACGCCCGGCAGCATCACGGACTGGATTCCGCCCGCCGCCTCGGCCGAACGGGAGAGCTCCTCGAGGGTGCGCCCCGTGCCCGAGACCAGATTCTCCGCCAGCGCGGGGGAGATGCGCAGGGCCGGGATGCTGATGCGGTCGAGGCGGCTCGCGAGTGTGTAGCGGCCGATGCGCCGGGGGGTCGACGGCCAGTAGCCTTCGGCCTGGGCGCTGAAGTTGACCGGGCCGGGGTGGTTGTGGACGTCGGTGACCAGCAGCACGCCCAGCGCGCCCGCCGCCTCGGCCGCAGCGATCTTGCGGTACGCGGCCGCGGCTTCGGAGTTCACGAGGCCGTCGAAGGCGCTCCCGGGATCCGATTCGGCGGGTTCGTGGTCGACGATGAGGACGATCCGGCCCGCCACCCCGCGATAGTCGTCGTGCCCGAGCTCGGGCGCCGAGATGCCGAAGCCGGCGAACACCACCTTCCCTCCGGCGGTGCCGGTGCCGCTTTCGCGCAAGGGGTAGAAGTCCTGCCCGCGCTCCCGGGAGAGCGTGACCCCGCGGTCGAGCATCACCGTGAGGCGGTTGTCTTCGCCAACCTCCGTCTGCACGACGTTGAAGGAGTGGTAGTAGGAGCCCCCGTCGCCGACCGGCGTGAGCCCCAGCCGCTCGAAGCGCGACTTGATGAACGCGCTCGCGATCCGGCCCTCGGGGGACCCGGCCAGCCGGCCGCCCATCTCGTCTCCGGCGAGGAAGGACAGGTCGGCCCTCAGGTCGGACTGCCGGATCGTCTCGATGGCGGGCGCGGCTTCCTGCGCCACCAGTGCGGGAGAAGACGCCGCAAGGACCAGGTCGGCAAGCGGGCCGAAGGTCAGGATCGGGACAATGGACAGGATCGCCGCAATGGACGGGATCCGGGCGGCCGCGCGACGACCGGCGGCGGCGGATCGGAACCGGCGGAGAGTAGTGCTCGGCATCGGGCGAAGCCTCCCGTTGATGACGCCCCCTATCCCCCCAGCACGTTGAACTGCCGGGTGAACTTGACGATGACGGAACGGGCCAGCGCGCCGCTCTCGACGAAGCGCCCGCCACCGTGGTTCAGCCCCGCCGGGTAGTCGAAGCCCTGCACGTCGTTGTACACGATGAACAGGCCGGTCCCGGCCGTGTTCAGCCACCCGAAGCGCAGGTTGGCGGACCAGCTGTCCACCTGGTTCGAGTACTGCACCAGCGACTGCAGGTAGACGCGCGGGGTGAAGAAGTAGCCGAAGTTCAGCCCCAGCAGCACGGTCTCGAAGTTCCCCTCGGCAAGGCTCACGTCGAAGTAGTTGACGCGCGCCGATGTGCTGAACGACGCGTTCGGCCTGAACGTGACCGAACCGTCGCCGCCCCACCGGCTGCCGCTCAGGAAGCTGCCGATGTTGACGCTCGACGACATCGACAGCCGGGCCGAAGCGTTCGTGTTGAAGACCAGATTGGTCTCCCAGCCCCGGTACGTCCCCTCGGGCACGACCACATCCGTGCCGCGAATCCGGAACGGCTCGTAGAGCCCCTCCGTGACCAGGTTCATGCCGGTGTTGATCTGCGCCCCCGAGGGCCATTCCCAGTGCGTGTCGACGTGGAGGAAGGCCGACTCCTGGAAGCCCCGGTCAACGCCGGTCTTGCGGCTGTGGTAGGTGTTGTACATGACGTGGGGCCGGACTTCGCGGAGCCACGAGGGCCGGATCTTGTACATCACGAAAGCCTGGTAGTAGCGATACCCCCGGCGCGGCAGGAACCCCACCTCCGGGTTGAACCCCTCCCCGATCTCGCGGACGTTGGCGTTGATCTCGAGGTCCCGGCTGGTCCAGCCGGTGGAGAGATCCCAGCCATACTCGCTGCCTGCGGTTCCCGGTCCGTCGGTTCTCGACGCGAAGCTCGAGAAGGTGAGCGCCTCCCCGATGCCCAGCGCGCCGTCCATCGCCCAGGTGCGGTTGAAGTTGCCTTCAGGTCCGCCCTTGTTGATGAACAGGCCGCCGATCCTGGAACGATTGGGCAGCTCCCTGGCCAGCCGCGCCACCGAATACCCCTGCGGGTCCTGGAGCCCCTCGGCTCCGCCGGTCTCGATGTGCAGCAGCCCCACGTTCAGCCCCGCGGCCCGGCCGGAGAGCCGCGCGCCCCCCCTGATCGGCACCGGCTGGCCCTCGGCGATGCCGATGGCGCGGCTGAAGAAGAGGTCCGCGCCTCCTCCGCCGACGTTGAAAAACCCGGCATTCTCGAGGAAGAACGGGCGCTTCTCCGGAAAGTTGAGACGGAAGCGCGTCAGGTTGAGCTGCTGGTCGTCGACCTCGACCTGCGCGAAATCGGTGTTGTAGGTCACGTCCAGGGTGAGCCCCTGGGTGACCTGGAACTTGACGTCGCCCCCTACGTTGCCGTCCTGGCCGAAGCCGGTCTCGGTGGCGCTGGTGTAGTCTCGAGCGGTCGAGCCCAGCACGTAGGGGGTCATGGTCGCCAGGCGCTGGAACGGAGGCCGCAGTCCTTCGAGATCGCCGGCGTAGTTGAGGCGGTAGAGGTTGAATTCGCGCGGCACCGGGGTCCAGAACGACTCTTCGTTGAGGCGCCGGATGCGCCGGGCCACGTTGAAGCCCCAAGCCTCCGCGTCGTTCCCGTATCGCAGCGTGTTGAAGGGGATGCGGAACTCGGCATACCAGCCTTCCCCGTCGGTCGTGGTCGCGACGGTCCAGCTGCCGTCCCAGTTCTTGTTGAAGCCGCCGCCGGAGCCCGACTGGAAGCGCTGGCGGGAGTTGAATCCGAATCCGCCGCCCCCGAAGCGGCCGCCGCCGCGCCCTTCGTTCGCAACCTGGCCGTCGTACTCGATGCCGGTCGGGGTGGTGCCGAAGATGAAGCCGTTCTGGTCGTCGTTGTACGTGTCCAGCACGAAGACGATGGCATCGCTCTCGGTCACTTCGAAGTCGCGGATGCGCTCGCCGTAGGTGATGTTTTCGGGCTGGCTGTCGAACGCCCACACGCCGACGTAGAGAGCCTCGGCGTCGAACACGACGCGGACCTCGGTGCGCTCACTGGCGGGCTGCCCGTCCATGGGCTCGCGCTGCGTGAAGCCGGTCATGACGGAGGCCTGCTGCCAGGCGGCATCGTCCAGGCGGCCGTTGACGATGGGCGCCTCGGTAACCTCGGTGGCGGTGGCGATCACCGGCAGCGGGGCCCCCGAGCCCGCGTTGCCATCCGACTGCGCGTTCTGGGCAAGCAGCGGCCCGGCTGCCAGAAAGGCGGCAACGCCGAGTGGAACCATGATGCCCGCACGGCGCCCTGCTCGTGTGGTTCGAGTGATCATCCGTTTCCCCCGGATTCCTGCGATGCCAGTGCCCCTGCCCCTGCCTTCAGCCATCCTGCGACCCTCCGCCGCGACCGCCCCGCCACGCGTCCAGCGAGTACCTGCCCGGCCCGTTGGCGAAGAGGAAGAGCCACGTGAAGCAGTAGAACATCGCCAGCTCGCCCTGGTTCATGATGGGCCAGAACCCCTGCGGCAGGTGGGCGGTAAAGTAGGCCACGGCCATCTCACCCGCGAGAATGAACGCCACCGGGCGGGTGAAGAGCCCCATCGCCAGCAGCAACCCTCCCCCGAACTCAAGGATGCCGGCGACGCCGAATCGGCTCATCAGCGACTCCACCTGGTTGCCCCCGAGCGCGCCGAACAGCTTCTGCACTCCGTGCTGCATGAACAGCAGCGCCGCTACGATCCGGAGGACGTTGAGGGTCAACTCGTTGAATCCGCCGCGATTGGTGCCGCTCATGGCTTGCCTCAGGAGGTCAGGATGGATGCTATCGGGGAAGGAAGCGGCGCCAGCTCACTTCGAAGCCGGACCTTGCCCTCGAAAGACACCCAATCGGGGCTTTTCGCTGATCCCCAGCCCGCGTTCTCCCGCCCCTCGCCCGGCGGCTTCGCGGGGACCGCCATCGCCGTGGTGCGCCGATTCAGCCCTCGAGCGGCGATGTCCGCACCAGCATGGCCGCAACCAGAATGACCAGATGGGCGACGGTCAGCTCCCGGATCGCGTTGCGGCGCAGAGGCCTTGCCCCGCCGACGCCCCACAGCTTCGGCGTGAGAACTCTCCAGTTCACGGCCCCCAGGATCATGACGATCACGACAAGTCCGATCTTGGTGAGCAGGATGCGCCCATATCTCGTCGAGACCATGGCATCCAGCGATGCAACATGAAGCCAGGACGCCAGCGCGCCCGTCCCGACGAGCAGGGCGCCCGAGATGAGCGCGACTTGGGAAAAGAGCGGCAGGACCTCGGCAAGCAGGGCGTTTCCCCGACCGGTTTGTCGGCGTTCCCTGAGTTCGGCGATGAGCACGAAGAACAGTCCCCCGATCCAGCTTCCCGCGGCGAGGACGTGGACGATGTCCGCGGGAATCGAGATCCAGCGCAGGCCCTCCGTGGCCGCCGCGTGTCCGTTGAACGCGGGGAACGCGCACATCAGCCCCGCGAGCGAGCTTGCCACGATCCAGGCTGCGCGCCGGAACTCCGAACCCCGGCCGTCCGATGCCGCGCAGGCGAAGGCAGCGACCGTCACCAGCGCCCCGATCGCCATCAATCGCCAGCTCAACCCCCAGTCCGTCGACAGGAGCACCGAAGCGTCTTCCTGCCAGGGCACGAGCGGATCGCGAAAGTCGCGGAGCTGCCGCCAGAAGAGGAACCCGACACCCGCCACGAGCGCCGTCGAGCCCACCAGCCCCACGGTGCGGGCCGCCGCAATGACGGAGTGACGTCGCCGCCCCAGAACCCGGGGCGCAATGAGCCAGCGGCTGGACGCCGCCCCCCAGGTGGTAATGAGCCCGGCAAAGAACAGCCAGCCGACGAGAGCGTCGGCGATGGGCAGAACCTCGAGACCGGCGCCTATGGAACCTGGACGGTAAAGGGGATTTGTCCGCGCACGACGTGACCGTCCGCGGCCATGGCGCGCCAGGAGATCATGTAGCCGCCTTCTTCAAGGGTCCGCCCTACCGCCGCGCTGTACACCTTGTCGTCCTCGGAATCGGGGATCGGCGGCCCGGTCTCGACCATGGCATCTCCCGTCATCAGCCGAATCAACATGGAGTTGTCCTGGGGTGCCTGCGTGAACCACAGACGCAACGCCTCGGGCGGCGATACCGTCGCCTCCGCGGCCGGCTCGGACTTGCTGAGGGCGAAGTGGACCGCGAGGTGATCCAGGGCACCCGTCAGAATGAGCACCAGCAGCAGCGTGCATCCTGCAAGGGACGCAGCGGCGGACCGGCTGAATCTCATCCCTACCCTCCCAGAACGTTGAACTGCCGCGTGAACTTGACGATGAACGACCGGGCCAGCGTCCCGCTCTCGACGAAGCGCCCCGCGCCGTCGTGGTTGAGTCCGGCCGGATAGTCGAAGCCCTGCACGTCGTTGTAGACGATGAACAGCCCCGTGCCCGCGGTATTGAGCCAGCCGAAGCGCAGGTTGGCTGACCAGCTGTCGACCTGGTTCGAATACTGCACCAGCGACTGCAGGTAGATGCGCGGGGTGAAGAAGTAGCCGAAGTTCATCCCCAGCAGCACCGTCTCGAACTTCCCCTCCGGCAGGCTCACGTCATAGTAGGTGACGCGCCCGGAGGTGCTGAACGACGCATTGGGCCGGAAGGTGACGGAGCCGCTTCCGCCCCAGCGGCTGCCGGTCAGGAAGCTGCCGAAGTTGATCCGCGACGTGGCCGAGAGCCGGGCGGCGGCGTTGCTGTTGAAGACCAGCTGGGATTCCCAGCCGCGGTAGGTCCCCACCGGGACGGTCACCTCGGTGCCCCGGATTGTGAAGGGCTGGTAGATGCCTTCCGTGACGAGGTTGGCGCCCGTATGGATCTGCGCCCCCGAGGGCCACTCCCAGTGGGAGTCGACATGCAGCCGGGCCGATTCCTGAAAGCCCGTCTCGACGCCGCTCTTGCGGCTGTGGTAGGTGAAGTAGGAGACGTGCGGCCGGATCTCGCGAAGCCACGTGGGACGGATCTTGTACATCACGTGATACTGGTAGTAGCGGTATCCGCGCCGGGGCAGGAAGCCCACTTCCGGGTTGAATCCCTCGCCAATCTCGCGGACCTGACCGGTCAGCGAAAAACTCCGCATGTTCAGGTTTCCGGAAAAGTCCCAGGCGTACTCGTTGGCGCCGGCTTCCGGGCCGTCGGTCCTCGCCAAGAAGCTGCCGAAGGTGACCGCCTCTCCCACGCCCACGGCGGCGTCCACCGCCTGCGTACGGTTGAAGTCGCCCGCGGGGCCGCTCTTGTTGATGAACAAGCCCCCGACGCGCGAGCGATTGGGCAGCTCCCTGGCGAGGCGGGCGACCGAGTAGCCGTGAGCGTCCGCCCCCAGGTCGCTGACGCCGTCGGCTTCGATGTGCAGCAGCCCGACGTTCAGGCCCGCGGCCCGGCCCGACAGCCGCGCGCCGCCCTTGATGGGCACCGGTTGGCCCCGGTGGATGCCTATCGCACGGCTGAAGAACAGGTCCGCGCCCCCGCCGCCCACGTTGAAGAAGCCCGCGTTCTCGAGGAAGAAGGGCCTCTTCTCGGGGAAATTGAGGGCGAAGCGGGTGAGGTTGAGCTGCTGATCGTCGACCTCGACCTGGGCGAAGTCGGTGTTGTAGGTGAGGTCGAGGGTCAGACCCTGGGTGACCTGGAACTTGACCTCGCCGCCGACGTTGCCGTCCTGGCCGAAACCGGTCTCGCTGGCGTTGGTGTAGTCGCGGGCGCTGGACCCCAGTACATAAGGGGTGACCGTCGCAAGGCGCTGGAAGGGAGGACGCAATCCCTCGAGGTCTCCGGCGTAGTTGAGGCGATAGAGGCTGAATTCGCGTGGAACCGGGGTCCAGAACGACTCCTCGTTCAAACGCCGGATGCGGCGGGCGACGTTGAAGCCCCAGTTCTCGACATCGTTGCCGTAGCGCAGCGTGTTGAAGGGGATGCGGAACTCCGCATACCAGCCCTGGTCGTCGGTCGTGGTGGCGACCGTCCAGCTGCCGTCCCAGTTCTTGTTGAAGCCGCCGCCGGAGCCCGACTGAAAGCGCTGCCGGGTGTTGAAGCCGCCCCCCTGGAAGCGGCCGCCGCCACGGCCCTCGTTGGCGACCTGCCCGTCGTACTCGATGCCGGTCGGGGTGGTGCCGAAGACGAAGCCGTTCTGGTCGTCGTTGTAGGTGTCCAGCACGAACACGACGTTGTCGCTCTGGCGCACCTCGTAGTCCCGGATGCGCTCGCCGTAGGTGATGTTGTCGGGCTGGCTGTCGAATGCCCACACACCCACGTAGAGGGCTTCCGCATCGAATACGACCCGGACCTCGGTTTGCTCGGTGGCGGGCTGCCCGTCCATGGGCTCGCGCTGGGTGAAGCCGGTCATGACCGGGGCCTGCTGCCACACTGCCTCGTCGAGAAAGCCGTCGATGCTCGGGCTTTCCACGACTTCAGTGGCGGTGGCGACCGTCGGAAGAGCCCCTCCTGCCGCGCCGTTCGCGGACCCGGACTGCGAGTTCTGGGCGAGCAGCGGGCCGGCGGCCAGGAAGGCCAGGATACATGCGGACAGAGCGGGACAGGATTTCATGACGTTCCCTTGCCGGATTGGTGGCTGCGCAGTCCTGTAATTTCGTAGAAACGGCGGGCCTTCGCCAGAGATGGGCGGCGGCGTTTGGGCGCGCGTCACCCTCTGGGAGGTGTCGTCAGCGGGAAGCCCGGCGCACTACTCTGACAACCGACGGAACCAGAATGCTCACCGCGGCGAACCGGCCGGCAAGCGACGCTCCCGCCGCGGCGGTGACGCCCACCCACCCGAAGGCCTGCACCAGCAGCGGGAAGCCCACCGCAATGCACACCACCTCGGTGGCGGTTGCCAGGGTTACCGGCCGGGTGCGGCGGCCCTTGATCAGGATTCCGCGCTCGAGCGAGAGGAAGGCCGACAGGAACGGCAGGGGGATGAAGAGGATGGTGGGCAGGATGGCGAAGGCGGCCAGGTCGGGCGTGAGCCCGGAAATGGTCTCGAACCAGACGCCGGAGAAGGGGGTGAGCCCGAAGACGGCCAGGCAGGCGGTGGTGGCGAGCCCCAGCGACACGGCGAACCTGCGCAGCGGTACGAGCTGCTCGTGCCGCGGGCCCAGGAGGGCGATGGTGACTTCCTGATACGCCAGGCACACCGCGCGGAAGACGAAGGTGAGCGAGCCCACCACCGGAAAGACCGCCAGCGACTCGACCGGAGCGGGCGCCCGCCCCATGAAGAAGGTGAGCAGCGGCTGGGCCGCGAAGCCGAGCAGCGAGGTGAGCGCGAGCGGGTAGTAGAAGCGGGAGATGACGCCGTAGTTGAGGGTGCCCGGACCGGCCGGCGACGTGTAGGCGAGGATCCGCGCCACCGATCCGCGCGCCATCCAGCGGCTCGCCGCGGCCTCGGTGCACACCCCGGCGGTCATCGCGCCGGCCGCCACGAGCGTGCCCGGGATGCCCAGCCGGGCCAGCACCAGCGCCGTCAGCGCGATGGCGGAGATGCGGGTCACCGTCCCCGCGGCGACCAGGCGCGGGCGCCCGTCGCGGATGAGCAGTCCCTGGTAGAAGCGCCGGTAGCCGATGGCCGCCGGCCACGGCACAAGCAGCCAGAGGGCATCCTCGACGAGCAGCGCCACCTCCCCGGGAAGCGCGAGCACCTGGAGCGAGATGAGGTCGAACACCGGGGGCAGGAGCACGAACAGCAGCACCCCCGTGGTGCCCGCGTTCAGGAGGAGGGCGAAGCGCCTCAGCTTGCGGAAGCTGTGCGCGTCCTCGGCGAGGGCCGTGGAGGTGGTCATCAGCATGACCACCGGGGACTCCACCAGCATCGCGATGGCGAAGGCGACGCCGTAGGCCGCGAGGTTGATCTTGGCGTCGGGCAGCCGGGCGATGACCGCGGCGAGGAAGGGCCCTTCGACCGCCATCATCAGCCATGTGGCGGCGAGAGGCGCCCAGAAGAGCAGGATGGACCGCTGGGAGAGCGGCGCGGGAGCTGTCAACGGGTCTCGAAGCGGGTGATCTCGCTTTCGTATTGCAGCGTGAGGCCGATGTCGTCGAGGCCTTCGAGCAGGCACCGGCGCCGGAAGTCGTCGATCTCGAACCCGAGGCGCCATCCGGCTGCGTCGGCGACAGTGCAGGCTTCCAGGTCGACGGTCAGCGCGTAGCCCGGATGCTCGATGGCGCGGGCCAGCACCCCAGCGACCTCCACCTCGGGCAGCGCCAGCGGCAGGATGCCGTTCTGGTAGCAGTTGGCCTGGAAGATGTCCGCGAAGCTGGGCGCGATCACGACCCGGAAGCCGTAGTCGGCGATCGACCAGGCGGCATGTTCGCGCGAGGAGCCGCAGCCGAAGTTCCGCCCCGCCGCGAGGATGGCGGCCCCGGCGTGTCCGGGCTGGTTGAGGACGAAATCGGCGCGCGGGGAGCCGTCGGGGTGGAAGCGCCAGTCGTTGAAGAGGAACTGCCCGTAGCCCGCACGCTCGACGCGCTTCAGGAACTGCTTGGGGATGATCTGGTCGGTGTCGACGTCGGCGCGGTCCAGCGGGGCCACGATGCCCTCGACGCGGCGGAGCGGCTGGATGGCGTGGGAGGTGGTGCTCACGCCTGGCTCCTCACGTCGGTGAAGCGGCCCGCCACGGCGGCGGCCGCAGCCATCGCCGGACTCACCAGGTGGGTGCGCGCCCCCCTGCCCTGCCGGCCCTCGAAGTTGCGGTTGGAGGTGGAGGCGCAGCGTTCGCCGGGCCCCGCGATGTCGTCGTTCATCCCCAGGCACATGGAGCAGCCGGACTCGCGCCACTCGAAGCCGGCGTCGCGGAAGACGCGGTCGAGGCCCTCGGCTTCGGCGGCCGCCTTCACCGCGGTGGAGCCGGGCACCACCAGGGCCTGCACGCGCGGGCTCACCTTGCTTCCGCGCGCGACCCGCGCCGCCTCGCGCAGGTCCTCGATGCGGGAGTTGGTGCACGAGCCGATGAAGACGCGGTCGAGCTCGATGTCCTGCATGGGCGTGCCGGGCTCGAGCCCCATGTACGAGAGCGCCCGCTCGGCGGTGGCCCGGTTGTCCGGGTCGGTGAGGTCGGCCGGGTCGGGGACCCGCCCGGAGACGGGGACCACCATGCCGGGGTTGGTCCCCCACGTCACCTGCGGCTCCAGGCCGGCCAGGTCGACCTCCACCACCCGGTCGAAGCGCGCGCCCGGGTCGGTGCGCAAGGTCGACCAGCGCGCCACCGCCTGGTCGAAGGCCTCGCCCGTGGGCGCGCGCGGGCGCCCGCGCAGATACTCAAAGGTGGTCTGGTCGGGCGCGATCATGCCGGCGCGCGCACCTGCCTCGATGGACATGTTGCACACGGTCATGCGGCCCTCCATGGAGAGCGCGCGGATCGCCTCGCCGCGGTATTCCACCACGTGGCCCGCACCCCCCGCCACCCCGATGCGGCCGATGGTGTGGAGGATCAGGTCCTTGGCGGTCAGCCCCGGCCCCAGGCGCCCGCGGTAGCGCACCTCCATGCTGCGCGGGCGCTCCATGAGCAGGCACTGGGTGGCGAGCACGTGCTCGACCTGCGAGGTGCCGATCCCGAAGGCGATGGCCCCGAAGGCCCCGTGGGTGGAGGTGTGGCTGTCCCCGCACACGATGGTCATGCCGGGCTGGGTCGCGCCCAGTTCGGGGCCGATCACGTGCACGATCCCCTGCCGCTCGTGGCCCATGTCGTACAGGGTGATGCCGTGCTCGGCGGCGTTCTCGCGGAGCGCCACGATCTGGCGGGTCGCGACCGGGTCGGCGACCGGGAGGGAGCGGTGGGTGGTGGGCACGTTGTGGTCGACGGTGGCCAGCGTGCGCTCCGGGCGGCGAACCGCGCGGCCGGCCGCGTTCAGCCCGGCGAACGCCTGCGGCGAGGTGACCTCGTGCACCAGGTGCAGGTCGATGTAGATGAGGTCGGGGCGCCCCTCCTCGCAGCGCACGACGTGCTGCTCCCAGACCTTCTCGAACAGGGTGGTGGGTCGGGCGTTCATGCGCGCTCGCCGGTGCGTGTCTCGCTCATGCCCGGTTGGTGACCGCGCCCTCGGACGCGGACGCGACCAGGCGCGCGTACTTGCGCATGACGCCGGTGGCGGAGCCGTTGGCCGACTGCGCGGACGGGCGCCAGACGCTCGCCCGCTCGCGGATCTCGTCGTCGCTCAGGTCCACCGAGAGGGTGCGCGCGGCCACGTCGAAGGTGATGGTGTCGCCGTCCCGCACCGCCGCGATGGGCCCGCCGTCGACCGCCTCGGGCGCGACGTGGCCAGCCATCAGCCCGTGGGTGGCGCCCGAGAAGCGGCCGTCGGTGAGCAGCCCCACCGAGGGCCCCAACCCCGCCCCGGTGAGCGCCGCCGTGACCGCCAGCATCTCCCGCATGCCCGGCCCGCCGCGCGGCCCCTCCCCCCGGATCACCACCACGTCCCCCGCGGAAATGGCGCCCGCCTGCACCGCCTCGAACGCGTCCTCCTCGCAGTCGAACACCCGCGCCGGGCCGCTGTGATGGCCGCGCTCGGGGCCGGCCACCTTAAGCACGCATCCGTCGGGCGCCAGGTTGCCCCTCAGGATGAGCAGCCCGCCGTGCGGCTTCACCGGGTCCTCCACGGACGAAACCACCTCCTGCCCGGCCGCCTCGGCCGCCAGCTCCGCCTCCTCCGCCACCGTGCGCCCGGTGACCGTGGCCGCGCCGCCGTCGAGCAGCCCCGCGCCCAGCAGCCGGGCCGCCAGCAGCCGCACCCCGCCCGCCGCGTGCATGTCGGTGGCCACGAAGCGGCCCCACGGCTTCATGTCCGCGATCACCGGCGTACGCGCGCTGATGCGGTCGAAGTCCTCCAGCTCGAGCTCCACCCCCGCTTCGCGCGCGACCGCCAGCAGGTGCAGCACCGCGTTGGTCGACCCGCCGGTGGCCACCGCCAGCGTGATCCCGTTGGTCATCGCCGCGCGCGTGAGGATGTCGCGGGCGGTCACCCCGCGCCGCACCAGGTCGACGGCCAAGCGGCCGCAGTCGCGCGCGACCCCCGCCTTGGCCGGATCGGTGGCCGGCACCGAGCCGCTGCCCATCGGCGAGATGCCCATCGCCTCGAAGACGGTCGCCATGGTGTTAGCGGTGAACTGCCCCCCGCACGAACCCGCGCCCGGGCAGGCCGCGCGCTCCAGCTCGTCCAGGTCCTCCTCGGTGATGCGCCCGGCCGCGCACGCCCCGATCCCCTCGAACACGTCCTGGATGGTGACGTCGCGCCCCCGGTAGCGGCCCGGCTGGATCGACCCGCCGTAGAGCATCAGGCTGGGCAGATCCAGGCGCGCCAGCGCCATCACCGTGCCCGGGATGGTCTTGTCGCACCCGGAGATGGCCACCACGCCGTCGAACCCGTAGGCGTCCCCCACCAGCTCGATCGAATCCGCGACCAGCTCCCGGCTCACCAGCGAGGCCTTCATGCCCTCGGTCCCCATCGTGATCCCGTCCGAGATGGCGATGGTGTTGACCTCGAGCGGCATGCCCCCCGCCTCGCGGATCCCCTGCCGCACCGAGTCGGCAAGGTCGCGCAGGTGGGCGTTGCACGGCGTGGTGTCGGTCCACGTGTTCGCGATCGCGATCAGCGGCCTGGAGAAGTCGTCGTCCTCCATGCCGACCGCGCGCAGCATGGAGCGCGCCGCCGCCCGGTCCCGCCCGGCGACCAGCGCCTGGCTGCGGAGGGGCAATTGCCGCGGCTTCATCCCCGGACTAGAGCCAGGCCATGTGCGACCGCAGCTTTCTGCCCACCGTCTCGATGGGATGCTCGGCGCCTTCCACCCGCATGCGGTCGAACGCCTCGCGTCCGCCGCGCGCTTCCTCGATCCACTGGCGCGCGAAGGCTCCGGACTGGACGTCCGCCAGGATCTCCTTCATCGCCGCGCGCGAGGCATCGCCCACGACCCGCGGACCGCTGACGTAGTCGCCGTACTCGGCGGTGTCGCTGACCTCGCGGCGCATCCCCGAGATGCCGTGCGCGTACGCCAGGTCCACGATCAGCTTCAGCTCGTGCAGGCATTCGAAGTAGGCGAGGGCGGGATCGTAGCCGGCTTCCACGAGCGTCTCGAAGCCGGCCTGCACCAGCGCGGTGAAGCCCCCGCACAGCACCGCCTGCTCCCCGAACAGGTCGGTCTCGGTCTCCGCTGCAAACGTCGTCTCGAGGATGCCCGCCCGCGCGCATCCCAGCCCCGCGGCGTACGCCCGGGCGAACTCGGTCGCGCCGCCGCTGGCATCCTGATGCACCCCGTAGAGCGCCGGCACCCCGCGCCCCGCGACGAACTCCTCACGCACGCGGTTGCCGGGGGACTTGGGCGCGATGAGGATCACGTCGGTGTGCTCCGGCGCCACGATCTCGCCGTAGTGGACGTTGAAGCCGTGGGCGAAGACGAGGGTATCCCCGGCGTTCAGGTGCCTTTCGATCTCGGCCTCGTACACGTCCCGCTGAATCGTGTCGGGGATGAGAATCGAGACGACCGTGGCCCCGGCTGCGGCGTCGGCGACGGAGGCCACCTCGAGCCCGTCGGCCCGCGCCTTGTCCGCGGACGAACTTCCCTCGTAGAGACCCACCACGACGTCGGCTCCCGAGTCCCGCAGGTTCAGGGCGTGCGCATGCCCCTGGCTGCCGTAGCCGATGACGGCCACGGACCGTCCCTGAAGGAGTTCGGTGGAAGCCCCGTTGCTTCCCATCGTCGCTTCGCTCATCTGCCGGTATCCTCGTTCTGTGCGCGCGCCCGTGCGCGCGACTGCTCTAAAGTGGAAAAAAGGTCCGCTGATCTGGAGGGATCATCCGGATGCGCCGGGCTACCTGTAGGCCCGGTCCGCCGATCTGCCCTGGACCCGCGACTCACCCTCCTCGCCCTTGATCCTGCGCAGGATCGAAAGCAGGGCTTCGTCGGTCACGTCGATGCGGCGCTCCGCGAGATCCGTGCAATAGCGGGACGCCTCGGCCATCTCCTCGTCGGTGAGGTCGTGCCCGAGCTTCTCGTAGCGGTGGCGCAGCGCGTGCCGCCCGGAGTGCTTGCCCAGCACGAGCTGCGTCGGAGGCGCGCCCACCGTTTCCGGGGTCATGATCTCGTAGGTGGCCCGGTCGCTCAGCATGCCGTGCTGGTGGATGCCCGCGGCGTGCGCGAAGGCGTTGTCGCCCACGATCGCCTTGTTGGGCTGCGGCATGACGCCGATGGTCTCGCTCAGCAGGCGGCTCGTCGGATAGAGCTTCTCGGCGTTGACCTCGGTGAAGTGCTCGTTGATGTCGGCGCGCACCTTGAGCGCCATCACGATCTCCTCGAGCGATGCGTTGCCCGCGCGCTCGCCGATGCCGTTGATGGTGCACTCTATCTGCCGCGCTCCGGCGTCGAGCCCGGCCAGGCTGTTGGCCACCGCGAGCCCCAGGTCGTCGTGGCAGTGCACCGACAGCACCACCTCGTCGCCCAGCCCGGGCACCCTGGCCACCAGCTCGCGCAGGGTGTCGCGGAACTCGGCCGGGAAGGTGTAGCCGACCGTGTCCGGGATGTTGACCGTGGTGGCGCCCGCCTCAACCGCCGCGGCGATCACGGCGCACAGGAAGTCGAGATCGGTGCGGGTGGCGTCCTCGGCGCTGAACTCCACGTCGTCGGTGAAGCGGCAGGCGCGCTCGACCGCCGCCGCCGCCCGCTCCAGGCACTCCTCGCGCCCGATGCCGAGCTTGCGCTCGAGATGGATGTCCGATGTCGCGATGAAGGTGTGGATGCGCGACCGGCGTGCTCCCTCCACCGCGTGCCCGGCCCGGTCGATGTCGCCCGCGGTGGCCCGCGCCAGCGCGGCGATCACCGGCTCGCGGATCTCGCGTGCGATGGTCCCGACCGCGTCGAAATCGGTGTCGGAGGCGATCGGGAACCCCGCCTCGATCACATCCACGCCCAGCTCCTCGAGCTGGTGCGCCATGCGAAACTTCTCGGACGGGGTCATGGTACAGCCCGGGGACTGTTCGCCGTCTCTCAGAGTGGTGTCGAAGACCGTGATCCTGGCCATGTGTACTCCTCGGTAATCGGTACTGCCCGGAGAAATGGTAACAGCTTATGCCCGGGACAGGGGACCTGCGATCGCTTCCCGCCGGCGTCGCGCCGCTACGCCGACTGCTCCGGTACGTGAGGGATCAGTGCCAGTGCGTGAGGATGATCGCGAAAATCAGCAGCCGGACCAGGTCGAACCCGGAGTTGATGGCGACCAGCCCCCACTTCTTCCCTTCCCACGCGACCCGCCCCATCTGAAGCGGAAGGAAGAAGCCCAGCCAAGGCCAGAACGCGCCGTTCCAGGCGTAGACCCAGGGCGCCTGATCGGGACCCACTCCCCACGCGGAGGGCCGCACCAGAGCGACGTAGTGGGCGAGCACGAACACGAGAAGGAATGAGCCCAGGGCATAGATGACCATGGCCTTGGCCATCCCTCCCTGGGCGTCTTCACCCTCCATCCCCATGTGCCGGGCCCACATCTTGCCGAAGAGCGGCCCGAACCACAGGAATCCAAGCGGCATCGCGACGACGACACAGACGAGGATGGCCAGGTAGTTGACCGAGACCGTCGGTTCCATTGCGCTGTCCTCGCTCGTGCCCGTGCCCATCAATCGGTAGAACCTTGCAAGGGATCACGCTTGCGCCGACTTCGCAAGGCTGGCAGGCAAGGAATGTCAGAAGCAGATTCCTTGACTCAGCCACGAGAATGGAGGGAACGACAGCGTGAAGGTTGGCCTGGTGGGCTTCCCGGGTTCGGGGAAGACGACCGTGTTCAATGCGATGACCGGTCAGGACGCCCCGGTCGGATACGGGGGCGAGGTGCGCCGCGCCGTAGTGGACGTGCCCGATCCCCGGGTGGAGTGGCTCTCGGCCCTCTACCGGCCGAAGAAGACCACCTTCGCCAGCATCGTCTTCTGCGACATCCCCGGAGAACACGGTTCCGAACAGCGCGGGCTCTCGACCGCGGCGCTGCAGCAGGTGCGCGACCAGGACGCCCTCTGCCTCGTGCTGCGCGGCTTCGACAACCCGGCGCTCGAGCACGCCCCCGATCCCGCCGCCGAGCTCGAGGCGTTCCACGCCGAATGCGTCCTCGCCGATCTGGTGTTCGTCGAACGCTGGCTGGAGCGGGCGCGCAAGGAAGCGAAGCGCGGGCTCGAGGTGGCGGCCTTCGAACGCATGCGGGAGACGCTCGAGTCGGAACGGCCGCTTCGCCTGCTTCCGGAGTCGGACCTGGATCGTTCGCTCCTGCGCGGCTATTCGCTGGTCACCGACGCGCCGCTGCTGGCCGTGCTCAACCGCGAGGAAGACGACCCGGGGGAGTCGCTGTCGGGCGATATCCCGGAGTCGCGCCCGGATGAACTCGACGCGCCGCTGCCGGAAGAACGGGAGGACCCGCTACCGGATGAACTCCAAGAGGCCCTCGCCCGTATGGGCGCCGGGGGCATGTCGCTCTCGGCCAGCCTCGAGGCGGAGATCGCGATGCTCGAGCCGGCGGATCAGCGGGAGTTTCTGCGCGAGATGGGGCTGGCCGAGCCCGCCCTCAACCGCTTCATCCGCGCGGCCTACAAGCTGCAGGATCTGATCTCCTTCTTCACCGTGGCGGGGCCGGAAGTGCGAGCCTGGACCATCCGCGCGGGCACCGACGCGCGACGAGCCGCCGGGAAGATCCACTCGGACATGGAGCGCGGCTTCATCCGGGCGGAGGTCATCCCGTTCGATGTCCTGGAGGAATACGGATCGGAGCAGGCGGTGAAGGCGGCCGGGCGGCTGCGGGTGGAAGGCAGGGACTACGTCGTGAAGGACGGGGATGTCCTGCGGGTGCTCTTCAACGTCTAGTAGAATGTTGAAGCGAGGTCTGGAATACGTAAGATGCGTAAAATATGTAAAACGTGTAGAGCGGGCGCGCGCCTCGTGAGGATCGCCCCGCAGGCCGCAGCGGCTTGGATGACCTCGCAGGCCGCGGCGTGGATGACCCCGGTGGCCGTGGCCGCGCGGATGGCTTCACTCGCGATGGCGGCGTGGATGGCCCCACTGGCCTTGGCGGGCACGGCTGGCGCCCAGACGCCGTCGCGCGCCGAACTGCTCGGGATCGCGCGCGAGGTGGTGGAGGGCGCGGCGTTCGTGTCACTGGCGACGCTGGATGAAGAGGGCTATCCGGCGGTGCGCGCCATGGACCCTCTCCCGCCGGACGGTGACTGGGTGGTGTGGCTGGCCACCAACCCCGACAGCCGCAAGGTGGAGCAGTTGCGCGCGCGACCCCGGGTGGCACTTCACTATCTCGCCGAGGGCGTGCCCGCATACGTCACGCTCATCGGCCGGGCCCGCCTGGTCGACGACCCGGAGGCAAAGGCCCGGCACTGGAAGGAGTCGTGGACGCCGTTCTACCCGGACCGGGACCAGAGCGTGCTGCTCATCGAGGTGACGCCGATTCGGCTTGAGGTGGTATCCGAGGCGCACGGCGCGCCGGGCGACGCGGAGACGTGGCGGGCTCATGTGGTGGAGTTGAACCCTGGAGCGATGCCCGAATCGCTTCTCCTTCCTGGACTAGCTTCAGGCGTCGAACGCGCTTCCCCGCACCCGAGCCTTGGAGCGAGGTGAGCATGGAGCATGCTTCGAGGGCACCCGAACCGACCAAGGGCTTCAGCGATCCGACCAGGCTTACGAACTGGACGCGTGGATTTCTGTACGCGAGTATCGCCGCCGCACTGCTCGGGATGTGGTCCAGTGCCCGCGCCTTGCCGGGAGGCCGAGGGGAGGCGGAGTTGGACACCGGGCTGCGGGTGATCTTGTGGGTGTTCACGGGGCTGCCCGTGCCGCTCATCACCGCGATCCTGGTGCTCACCTGGATTCATCGGGCCAATGACAATACCCGACAGTTGGGCGCGACCGACATGCACTTCACGCCCGGGTGGGCCATCGGCTGGTACTTCGTGCCCATCGCCTGGTTCTGGAAGCCGTATCAGGCCATGACGGAGATCTGGCGCGCCTCCCGCAACCCTTCCGACTGGCGCGGCGAACCGGTACCGCCGCTGCTGCGCTGGTGGTGGGTCCTCTGGATCGTGCCCTTCTGGGGCGTCAGCATCGTGGATGTGGCGGCACGCGGCCGCGTCGACGAAGCAGGTTTGGAGCGCCTGGAAGCGACCACGGGACTGGTCAGCTGGATGCTGGATATTCCGCTGGCCCTCGTTCTGCTCGCCATCATCGGAGCGGTCCACCGGATGCAGATGGACCATCACCGGAGGCAGCTGGCGGCGGGGTGAGCACGGCCGGCGCGAGCCGCGTATTCCGACACGACCACGCGAGCAGCGCGCAACCGGCTCGAGGTGGGGTCAGGGCGGGCCGGCACCCAGGCCCGGGAGACCGCGGCATCATTCAAGGGATTCCTCCACGGCTTCTCGCGCCTCGGCCTCGATGCGCCAGGGGATATCGGAGTCGCGATAGAGCGCGGCGCCGTTTGAGAGCACGGCTCCCTCGCCCTTCGACGGGGCCGCGGGATGAACTGGAGGGACCGGGGCCAAATCCCTCCAGACTTGTTTCGGCGCGTCCGCCAGCATCTTCCCGCCGCGCGTGAAGAACACCACCGTTCCGTCGGTTGCCACCGATAGCTTCACCTGCCCCTCGTGAACCGCGCGATGATGGCGCCGGCAGAGCGGAGTGTGGATCGCCAGAATCCCGGCAGGAAAATCGTCTAACTACTTACAGGGCTGCACGATCTGCGTTTCCTGCCGTTGGACTGGACCTTGCTGGACCGTACCGCGAAAGCGGGAAAACTGGACCTGATTGGCGGGAGTCCGCTTGGTTCGCCTCTTCGCCTAACGTCTTGGCCGCGTTGCTTTCCCTCCTACCAAGAAGGCCATGTACTCCGGCTCCGTTAGGCGTCGTGTTCGTGGTACTCGCCATGCTCGTGGATGTCGCTACCGTCAACCCATCTGTATTCCTCGACGGCGTCGCGGCTGGCGGTCGGCCGAGGTAAACGCGGAAGGCGTGGGTCCGCAGCCGGGTCAGGTGCCCACCAAACCTCTCGCATCCCGCAACGCCCGCAGGCGGACCGCCTCGACGGTGCGGCAACTGCGCTTGCGCTCTCTTGATCGCGGCCACACCTTCGCACCGTCAAGCCCGGTCATCTGCGACGGATGCGACAACCATGGCCCAAGCGGAAGGAGACGAGTCATGAAGGTACCGGCGTGGCGAAGACTGCTACTGGCGGTGTTCATCCCCATCGTATAGTGCCCCCGATTTCTCTGGACAGTAGATTAGCAACCCATCCGGGGTCCAA
>JAPPHB010000035.1 GCA_028821195.1 Gammaproteobacteria bacterium | reverse complement strand
GGCGTTTCGCCTCGTTGGTCGTGCTGCCCGTCACGCTTCGGTGACCCGAAGGGCGCTATCTTACGAGTCTCATTCGCAAATGGTTTCACCCAGCTGGCCAGCATTCCAGTCCGAGCCGCAGCCCTCAGAGGGATTCGACCTGGAATGGACGATCCCGGTGGAACCGACAAGAGGCCGCTGTGAGCAACGTCGCCGGTCTCACGCACCGCTCTTCCGGCCCCGCTGGCCACCGGATCAGAGTCTTCATACCCGTACACGCAGAGGTCCGATTCGGGCTGTGTCAACAGCATGGATTCAGACGATTTCCCAAGGGTTCCAGTGCCGTCCCGGAGCCGTATCGGCCTGCGCCAGCGGCACCTCCGTCGCCCCACCGATAGCCTCACACGAGGGCGACCACTTCCAGTCCTTGTTCGTGGGGGGCCGTCGGCCACGCTCGATGGGCTGATGGCCTGCTCGACCGTGCCGTGCGAGTTAGCTTAGGAGGGAGAGGATCCGTCCGGCACGAGCGGGCGGCGCGCTCAAACCATCCAGGACGTACCAGAGGAGGGCTCCTTGCCGCGGCTCCACTTCAAGGGGAAGGTCTTCGTCGAGAACCATCACTTGGCTGTGCCCTTCCACGAGCTGCTGCCGGTGCGCGACAAGGGGCTGAGCGAGAAGGCGAGCCTGCGCGACAATCTGATCGTCCACGGCGACAACCTGGCCGCCCTGAAGTCCCTGCTTCCGACCTACCACGGCAAGGTGAAGTGCGTCTACATCGACCCGCCCTACAACACGGGCAACGAGGGCTGGGCCTACAACGACAACGTGAACTCGCCCCTCATGCGGGACTGGCTGGGCCGCGTGGTGGACCGCGACGACCTGACCCGGCACGACAAGTGGTGCTGCATGATGATGCCGCGCCTCAAGCTCCTGCGCGAACTGCTCCGGGAGGACGGGGCGATCTTCGTGTCCATCGATGACAACGAGGTGCACCATCTACGTGGGCTGATGGACGAGGTGTTCGGCGAGGAGAACTTCGTGGCGACGGTCATCTGGGAGAAGGTGTATTCGCCCAAGAGCAGCGCGAAGTACTTCTCGGAAAACCACGATTTCGTGGTGGTGTACGCGAAGAAAAAGGAGTCGTTCAAGCGGAACCTGCTGCCGCGCACGGCGGAGGCCGACGCACGGTATCGGAATCCCGATGACGATCCGCGAGGGCCGTGGAAGTCCAGCGACCTCTCTGCACGGAACCCCTACAGCAGGGGAACCTATCCGATAACCTGTCCGGGGGGACGGATCATTGATGGCCCCCCGCCCGGACGATTCTGGTCCGTTTCTGAGGACAGCTTTCGGGAACTGGACAGAGACAACCGCATCTGGTGGGGAAGCGACGAAAACCAAGTCCCCGCCGTCAAGCGGTTCCTGGCGGAGGTGCAGCCGGGACTGGTCCCCGAGACGATCTGGACCTACAAGGAGGTCAATCACACTCAGGGTGCGAAGAAGACGCTTCTACAGCTCTTTCCCGACGACCTACCGGACTTCACGACCAAGCCGTTCGAGCTCATCCAGCGAATGGTCAGCCTGTCCACCGACCCCGACTCCATCGTTCTCGATTCCTTCGCGGGTTCCGGCACCACGGCCCACGCCGTCCTCGCGCAGAACCGGGAGGACGGTGGCAACCGGCGGTTCATCCTCGTGGAGTGTGAGGACTACGCCGACAGCATCACCGCCGAGCGCGTCCGGCGGGTCATTCAAGGGGTTCCGGGCGCAAAGGACGACGCCCTCAAGGCTGGCCTCGGGGGCACGTTCAGCTACTTCGAGCTTGGCCGTCCAATGCAGCAGGAGTCGCTCCTCGACGGCTCCCACCTGCCTTCCTGGGAGAAGCTCGCGGGATACATCTTCTTCACCGCGACCGGGCAGGAGTTCGACCCAGCCGAGACCAACCCGGACACCGGGTTCGTCGGGCGCACCGCGTCCCACGATGTCTTCCTGTTCTACCAGCCGGATGTCGAGACGCTCAAGAGCCTCGCGCTCTCGCTGGCCGAGGCCCGCGCCCTGCCGGACGGGGGATCGCGCAGGAGGCTCGTCTTCGCGCCGACGAAGTACCTCGACCGCGATTTCCTTCACCAGTACCGGATCGATTTCCAGCAGTTGCCCTTCCAGATCTACGAAGCGATCGACAGGCTGGAACGATGATCCTGAAGGAATACCAGAAGCGTACGGTTGCGACGGTCCGCGGCTTCGTCGCGGAGTTGGCGAAGTGGCGGGCAGAGGACGAAGAGGCGCGGAAACACAACCCGAACTGGGGCTCGGACTGGGTGGAACGGGCGTGGGGCAGGACGGTATCCGGGCGGCCGTACCACGCCCGCCGAAACGGGCTCGGCGAGCACCTTCCCGCCTTCTGCCTCAAGATTCCGACCGGGGGCGGCAAGACGCTTCTCGCGACGCGAGTGATCGATCTCGTGAACGCCCACTTCCGGCAGAGTCGGCGCGGCTTGGTGCTGTGGATCGTACCCACGACGCAGATCTACAACCAGACACTCAAGGCCATCAAGGACCGCGACCATCCGTACCGCCAGCAACTCGACCTGTCGTCGGGGCAGCGCACGCGCATCTTCGAGAAGACCACGGCGTTCGGCCCGCGCGATGTCGCCGAGAACCTGTGCGTCCTCCTGCTCATGCTCCCGTCCGCCAACCGGAAGACGAAGGACACCCTCCGGATGTTCCGCGACAGCGGAGGCTTCGACCGGTTCTTCCCCCCGGACGACGATCCGACCGCGCACGCCAAGATGCTGGAGGAACACGCCAACCTCGACACCTTCGAGCAAACGGCGGGCTTCTGGGGCCGCTACATCAAGACATCCCTCGGGAACACGGTGCGGCTGCTGCGGCCGCTCATCATCCTCGACGAGGGACACAAGGCGTACAGCGCCAACGCGAAGAAGACGCTCGAAGGATTCAACCCCTGCATGATCGTCGAGCTCTCGGCCACCCCGGCCAGGGGCGCGAACGTGCTCGTCGAGATCCTCGGCCGCGAACTCAATGCCGAGGAGATGATCAAGCTCGACCTTCACATCCTGAACAAGGCGGGCGGCGACT
>JAPPHB010000039.1 GCA_028821195.1 Gammaproteobacteria bacterium | reverse complement strand
AGCGTGCCGAGTGGCACGCCAAGGCGCGCTCGGCAGGCCTGACGCTGTCGGATCTTGTGCGCCGGGCGGTCGGCCGGACGCACACGTGGACCGTGGCGCACGCCGAGGTCGAGCGCGAGCGCACCCAGCAGGTGGCGCGCGTCGGCAACAACCTCAACCAGATCGCTCGGTGGGCCAATGCCCACAAGGAGGGCATCGAGGCCGTCGAAGTGATCGGCCATCTGATCGCCATCAGGCGGGCGCTCAGCGCCTTGGAGCCCGCCGAAGACCCGGACGCGGATGCACCTTAAGTTCCTGGCGCACGGAACCGGATCGGCCCGCAAGGCGGCCAAGTACCTCCTCGGCGAGCTTGACGCGGCCGGGAAGCCGCGCGAAGGCGTCGAGGTGCTCAGGGGAGATCCCCACCAGGTGGCCGCCGTGGCCGATGCGCTTCCCTTCGAGCACAGGTACACGTCCGGCGTGATCGCGTGGGCGCCGGAGGACCAGCCGACCGACAAGCAGATCGAGGCGGTTGTGGACGCCTTCGAGAAGACGGCCTGGGCCGGGCTGGAGTTCGACCGCTACGCATGGACGGCGGTGCTGCACCGGGAGGAGGGTGGAGGCGCTCACGTCCACGTTCTGGCGGCGCGGTGCGACTTGGAGACCGGACGCAGCCTGAACATCGCGCCTCCGGGCTGGGAGAAGACGTTCGGCCCGCTCCGGGACGCCTTCAACCACGAACACGGCTGGGCTCGCCCGGACGACCCGGCGCGGGCGAGGGTGGAGCAGCCCGGCCACCGCGCATACATCGAGGCGGCGCGGCTGAGGGCCGGGCTTCGGCTCGAAGCCTCGCCGCGCGCCCTGATCCGGGACTACCTCCTCCAGCGAGTCGAGCACGGCATGGTGCGGAATCGCCACGATGTCGTCGCCGCGCTGCGGGACGCGGGCCTCGAAGTGCCGCGCCAAGGCAAGGAATATCTCACCGCGCTCGACCCCGACACCGGGGACCGCTGGCGTCTCAAGGGAGAACTGTATGGAGAGAACTTCGACCGCGAACGATTTGAGCGACCGGCTGCGGAGGCGGCTGGAGAGGGAACGCAGGGAGATCGAGGAGTTGACCGCGAGCGAGCTGAAGCGGCTCGCCGAGAACTCGCGGCGCGTTGCGAGGAACGCGCTCACTACCATCGAACGCGATACGGAGGAGGCGGCCGGGCGGGTACGCGAGTTGCTCGTCAAGACGTGGCTCCGGCCCCTGATCGTCGGCCTGAGCCTCTGGCTCGGTTTCTTCGGCGGAAGCTGGGCGACGATGCAGTGGTTGTCGAGGAGCATTCAGGACCGGATCGAGGACATTTCGCTGGCGGAGATCGAGATCGAGGGAGGGCGCGAGATGATCGCCGAGATCGAGGAGACGACCTGGGGCGTGGGATTACGGGAAGTGAACGGGGTGCGGTACGTGACGCTGCCGGCCCGCACGCCGGTCCTGACGGCCTTCATGGTGGACGGGCGGCCCTACGTCGAACTGTCGAGAAGGTGAGGGAGCTGAGTGAGCGAGTTGGAGAAGCAGTTGACGGAGGCCTTGAAGAGGCTGTCCGAGCAGTACGAGATGGAACAGCGGCGGCACTCCGCGCAGATCGAAGCCTTGCACGAGTACGCCGAAGTCTTGCGAGAATACGTCGAAGCCTTGAGGCAGCACGCCGAGCGGCAGAGCGGGGAGAACGAAGCCTTGCGGACGCGGATCGAGTGGCTCGACGGGCAAGTGGAACGCTTGGCCGAGTGCTATGGCACGCTCGCCGCGACCTTGTGAGGATGGTGGCGGCGCTGAGTCGGCGCGCTCGGGATCGCGATCTTGGTCCGAGCCGCTGATGGCTTCCGGCAGGGCTGGATCTGGCGCGGGCGATGCCGCTCCGCGAACTTTCGTTCGCGCAGATCGTGCGGCCCATCACGAGAGGAATCGAATGATGGGAAGCACGAAGCGGGACCGGCGCAGCTATAGCGCCGGCGAGTGGGGCCGGAACCGGGTGAGGGTGTTCGCCGATCCCAAGACCGGCCTCTACCAGATTGAGTGGCGAGAGAACGGGCGCAGGCTCACCAGATCGCTGAAGCACCGCGATTGGGCTCGCGCGAAGCGGCAGGCCGACGAGGCCGCCGCGGGCCTCGTGGTCCATGAGCCCAAAGGCAAGGCCGAGCCCGAGCCGCTCACGCTGGAAGGGCTTTTTGAAATCTACGGTGAGGAGGTGACGCCCGCGAAGGCGTATACGTCCCGCATGCACGACCGGGCGGCGACGGCGACGTTCCTCGACTTCCTCGGACGTAACCGAAGACCCGAGACGCTGTCGCGAAGGGACTGGGATCGGTTCATACGGGCGCGGCGCGCGGGCAGAATCGGTCCGAGCGGCCAGCCCGTGTCCGACCAGACCATCGGCGGAGACCTCACGTTTCTGATGGCGGTGCTCAACTGGGCGGCGCGGTCGAGAGACGAGCACGGCCGCCTGTTCCTCGACAGGAACCCGCTCAAGGGTCTCAGGAAGCCCGTCGAGAAGAACCCGGTTCGCGTCGTCGTTACGGACGAGGAATACCGGGCGCTTCTGGAGGTGTCCCGGAAGGTCGGGTGGCGGTTCCACGTCGCACTCTTGCTAGCGCACGAGACCGGGCACCGAATCGGGGCCATCCGACACCTCAGGTGGGCCGATATCGACCTGGACCGCGAAACCATCCGGTGGCGCAGCGAGCACGAGAAGACGGGATACGAGCACCGGACGCCGTTGTCCGCAAAGGCACTCGCCGTGCTCAGGCAAGCGTGGAAGAGGAGCCCCGGGATCGTGGACGCGCCGGTGCTGCCCTCGGTGAAGCACCCCTTGAAACCTGTGAGCCCGTCGCAGCCGCGCGTCTGGTGGTGCCGGGCCGAGCAACTCGCAGGGATGGAGCGGAAGCACCGGAGGGGTTGGCACTCGCTGAGGCGCAAGTTTGCCAGCGACCTGATGGACCAGCCTCTCAAGGTGCTCTGCGAACTGGGAGGCTGGAGGAACGCCAAGACGGTGCTCGCCTGCTACCAGAGGCCCGACGAGGGACAGCTTCGGACGGCTCTGGAAGCTCGCCGCGGGGCGCGCGACTGAAATCTCATTTGGCGGGAATCAAACGGCGGGAATTCGACTACG
>JAPPHB010000064.1 GCA_028821195.1 Gammaproteobacteria bacterium | reverse complement strand
GGGCCTGGTAGAGCCGTTGCCCGCGCTGGAGTTCCTCGTCGGAGAAGGCGAGCGCCTCCTGGGCCGCCAGAGGGGATGCCGCCAGGGCCACCGCGGCGCCGAGGATCGCGAGACCAGGGCGCGTCCTGCTGATTACTCCCTGCCGCATGGCCGCCTCCGGGAAAGTTGCTGATAACCGCGCCAGCGCACCGGATGAGCGCCGGTCGTGGCGCCACGTTCCGATCCTCATTCTAGGACGAGCGCCGGAGATGCGCACACGCGGGATTCCCTCCGCCGCACCGTGGACGTGCGCGCGGAGCGCCGGCCTCCGAGGCGTGGCAGATCCGGGAGCAGGCGAGACCAGAAGTTCGCGGTCAGCCCGCTGCCTGGAATCCGGCGACCCGCCGCATCGTGCCGTCGTAGTCGGCGCGCAGGTGATTGAACCCCTGCTGCGTGCCCTGTCCCCGGGCCGAGGAGCGCCATCCCACCAGCGCCTCGCCCCGGCACACCCGCACATCGCCGGTGGGCTCGATGCGCCAGCCGGGCATGAACCGGTGGCAGTTGGCAATGTGCAGGCTGAGGCGTTCGATGCCGCGCAGCACCGCCCAGTCGTCCCGGAACTCGAGATCGGGGGCGCAGCACGCGCGCAGCGACTTGAGGCGGGCAGCCTCGTCCGGTTCGTTCCAGGCGGCCCACCAGGCGGGCAGCGCGCGGGCCAGTCCCGCCGACAGGTCCGTCCGGTTGGCGGAAAGCGCCAGGCGGCCCAGATGGAAGCGCCAGCCGTCCTCGTGCTCGCGCGCCGTGCGGGCGCTGAGAAAGCCGCTGTGACGCACGTCTGCGCGCGCGCCGCCCTGGCCCTCGGTCACCCTGAACTCCACGCGCGACGACGCGGCCGGCATGGTGTCGGCCTGCGGGCCCGACTCGATGCCCCACGAGAGCGCGAACCTGCGCTTCACGTCGTCGAAGTCGAGCACTTCGCCGGCCAGCACCATCTGGTACTGCGGGAACAGGGCCCGGTACGGGCTCCCGACCCGGGTCTCGAAGGTGGCCTGACCGCCCATCCAGGCCGAGAAATGCTCGGGCGTGGTGAGGATGCCCCAGACGGTCTCCGGGCTGGCCTCGATATGGATTGAAAGCGTGACATCGGGGGATGCCGCCTCGTTTTCCCGGCTCGCGTCCGCGCTGCGTTCGCTCATCGATTGCTCTTGGATGGTGGTGGGTCCACGTCCGGACCGGCTGCGGATGCCGGGGCGCTCGCGGGCCCGTATTGTAGGTTGCCCATCCGGCGCAACCAACCCGGAGACCGATGATGGACAACAGATTGTGGATGCGCATCCAGCCGTCGGCGAGGGCCCGGGCCGCGGCTCTCGTGGCTTGCCTGCTCGGCCTCTCGCTGCCGTTCGCATGCGCACCGCCCGTCCGGGACGTCGAAGGCGACGCCCTGACCCTCACCTGGGAGAACATCTTCACCCGCAACCGGGGCGCCCGTCAGGCCGCGCTCTCGCCGGACGGCGCATGGGTCGCGGTCAGCGCGAGCACGGCGGAATTTTCAGGCGTCTTTCTGGTCGCGGTGGATGGTGATCCCGCTCCCGCGCCGTGGGTGGAGGGCTCGTCACCGGTTTGGTTCGGCGACGGGTCGGGCATCGTCTTCTCGCGCGGCGGGGACCTGTGGCGGGCGGCGGTGGGATCGAGCGAGCCGAAGCGCATCACCGACGACCCGGCGGACGAGCGGGCCGCGCGGCCGTCGCCGGACGGCGGCACCATCGCCTTCTACAGCGGGCGCTCGGGCCACCAGGACATCTGGACCGTGCCGGCCGACGGCTCCGCCCCGCCGGCGCAGCTCACCCGCGCCTCCATGGCGGCGGACGACTTCCGCTTCGCCCCGGCGTGGTCGCCGGATGGGACGCACATCGCCTACTACTCCAACCGGAGCGACTACTGGGAGGACGACATCCGGGTGGTGGAGGTGGAGACCGGCGCAGAGCGGCAGATCTCCAGCGGTCTGATGGCGTCTTCCACGCCGGTCTGGTCGCCGGACGGATCGCGCATTGCCCTGCTCGGCACCTCCAAGGACGAGTACTGGTACGAGGATCTCGCCTACATCTATCTCCTCGACCCGCGGGCGGGGACGGAGGAGGTGGTTCCCATGCAGATCCACGCTACGGACTGGCTGCACAACCACACCGTCACCTGGTCGGGCGACGGCTCCGAGCTCTTCTTCCCCTATCACGAGCGGGCCGAGGTGGAATTGTGGCGGGTGCCGGCGGACGGGGGCGTCGCCACCCGGGTGACGAACATGGGCGGGTCCTTCCGCGCCTACCACGCGACCCCCGACGGCTCCGCCTTCGTCTTCCTGCGTTCGACCTCGACGCGCGGCACGGAGGTCGACCACGTGTCCGCCGCGGGTGGGGCGGCGCGCCGACTCACGCACTTTTCGACCCGCTGGCGGGGGCTGGTGGAGGCGGAGGAGGTGAGCTACCGCAGTTGGGACGGCCTCTACATCCAGGGCTTCCTGTTCCGTCCCCCGGGACTCGCCGACGACGGAGCTGTGGTGGCGTCGGAGGACGCTACGACCTATCCCGCGCTGGTCATGGTCCATGGGGGCGGCACCAACTCCTACCTCAAGGGGCTGAGCCTCACCGAGCAGCATCTGGCGCAGCTGGGGTATGTGGTGCTGGCCGTCAACTACCGGGGCGGTTCCGGCTTCGGGCGCGAGTTCCAGGATCTGGGCGTGGGGGACTGGGCCAACGGACAGGCGCTCGACGCCGCCGCGGCCGCCGACTTCCTCCGGGCGCAGCCATGGTCCAACGGGAAGGTCGGCATCTACGGCTACAGCTACGGGGGCATTCAGAGCATGGCGGCGATCGCCCGCGCGCCCGACGCCTTCGACGCCGCGGTGCCCATGGCGGGGATCTACGACTTCGCCGACGCCTACACCAACGCGGACCGGCTGGGAAAGATCTTCATCCGGACCGGACATGGGGGCGCACCCGAGGACCGGCCCGAAGTCTACGCCATCAGCAACACCCTGGCGCGCGTGCCGAACGTGGTCACGCCCACCCTCATCATGCACGGGGAAGAAGACGTGCGTGCCCCGTTTCGCCAGTACGAACTCGCGGTGGAGATCCTGGACAGGGAAGGGAAGATCTTCGAGAGCCACTCCTATCCCGGAGAGCCGCACGGCTTCCGTGATCCCATGAACCGGGTGGACATGTATTGGAGACTCGAGGCGTGGTTCGATCGCTGGCTGAAGGAGGATGCGCCTGGCGCCCCGACGCCCCATTCCGGTGACGGCGCTGCGGTCTGGCCGGGCGAGGAATGGTCGGTCTCCACCCCCGAGGCGGAGGGGCTGGATCCCGCGGTCATCGACTCGCTCGTCGCCGATATCGATGCCGGCCGGTTCGGGCTCATCGACCACCTTCTGCTCATTCGCCACGGCCACGTGATCGCGGACCGCCACTGGGACCACGGCGAGGAGTACGCGTGCATCCTGGCGGAGCAGGAGGACACGGTCAGCCAACCCTACAACTACGATCATCCCGACTGGCACCCGTACTACCGGGACACCGGACCGCACACGCTCCAGTCGGTCACCAAGAGCGTGACCTCGGTCGCCTTCGGCATCGCGGTCGACGCGGGCCACATCGACGGCGTCGACGCTCCGGCGTGGCCGTTCCTCGCCGCCTACGGCCCGGATCTCGGCGAGCCGATGCGCGCAAGCGCGACGCTGGAGGACTTCCTCACCATGCGCAGCGGGATCGACTGGGCGATTCCCGGCCAGACCTACGCCGACGACACGCATCCGACCAGCGAACTCGAGGCGAGCGAGGCATGGATCGACTATGTCGTGCGGCGGCCCGTCGGCACCGAGCCCGGAACCCGCTTCGACTACAACGACGGGGTGAGCGTCCTCCTGGGGAAGATCCTGCGCGAGGCCACCGGGCAACGCCCCGACGCCTGGGCGGAGGAACATCTGTTTCGTCCGATCGGCATCCGGGAGTACTACTGGAAGATCACTCCGGACGGCGAGGCGGACACCGAGGGCGGCCTCTATCTCGCGCCGCATGACCTGGCCCGGGTGGCATACCTGATGTTGCGCGGGGGCGAATGGGACGGGCGGCGGATCGTGTCGCGCGCATGGATGCGGGCGTCCACCTCGCCGGTCATCCCCGACCTCAACCCCGGCAACGACCGGGACGACGGCGGCTACGGCTACCAGTGGTGGGTGCCGTTTCACGAGGATGGGGAGACCCGGGTCTTTGCCGGAAACGGCTACGGCGGCCAGTTCCTGCACGTCGTGCCGGAGCACGATCTGATCGTGCTCTTCAACGGATGGACGTTGCACGCGCGCGCGGAGTTCTCCAGCTGGACCGCTCTCCAGGACCGCATCCTCCCCGCCATCCGGGACTGACGCACCGGTGCGTGCGGTCGGCCTTCGCGCCAGCTACCGGCTGAATTGCCGGCAGGTGCGCGAAGCCCTGTCTCTCGCGGGCGCCATCGCGCGCGAGCAGACCGTGGAGGCTCCGCCCGGCGTTGGCGGCGACCGGCTTCAGGCGCGCATGCTCGGGCGCATCGAGCGTCTCGAGCCGGAGCGCGGCGGGAGGTGGCTGGCGCGGATCGCCTACCCGCTGGACGCCACCACGACCGAACTCACCCAGATTCTGAACGTGGCATACGGCAACGTGTCGCTCATGGACGGGGTGCGGCTGGTGGGACTCGAGCTGGCGCCGGCCGTCCTTCGTTCGCTCCCCGGGCCGCGCGTGGGGATCAAGGGTATCCGCTCGCTGGCAAGGGCCTCGGCGCGCCCCCTGGTTAGCGCCGCCATCAAGCCCATCGGACTGACTTCGAGCGGGCTTGCCCGACAGGCTGCCGCCTTCGCCCGCGCGGGAGTGGACGTGGTGAAGGACGACCACGGCCTGGCCGTTCAGGGCTCGGCCCCGTTCGCGGAGCGCACGCGGGTGATCGCGGAGGCCGTCGCCGGCGCGAATGCACGGACGGGAGGGCACACCGCCTATTTCCCCAACGTCACCGGACCGCTGGATACCCTTGAGGAGCGCCTCGCGCGGGTGGAGGCGCTGGGGCTCGCCGGCGTCGTGCTGTGCCCGAGCCTGATGGGGCTGGACGCGCTCCGCCGGGTTGCCGTCGGCCCCGCCGCGCCGGCGGTCATGGCCCACCCCTCCCACGCGCAGACCGCGCCCGGCCGGGCGGAGGGCATTGCCCCGGACGTGCTGCTCGGCACCCTCTACCGGGTTGCGGGCGCCGACATTGTGGTGTACGTAAACGCGGGCGGGCGCTTCTCGTGGCCGGAGGAGACCTGCCATGCGGTCAACAGGCGCCTGCGAGAGCCGCTGGAGCGGCATCGCCGCGCTCTTCCCGCGCCCGCCGGAGGCGTCAACGCCGCCGAGGCCGGCCACTGGTTCGGCCGCTACGGCCCGGACACGATGCTGTTGATCGGGGGAAGTCTCCTTGTGCAACGGGATCTGGAGGGCGCGGCGCGGCGCCTGGTGGAGGCGGCGCTACGATGGGAGGGATGAAGAAGGTGAGCAGGTCCCGGGTCATTCGCGGAGGGGCCGGCGACTGGGCGAACGTCCGGCCGAGGCGCTACAAGCACGAGGAAGAAGGACTTGCCCGATTCCGCGATGTGACTCGCCACACGCTTCTTGGAGGCGGCCCGGATGGCGCCGAGGCCGGCCTGGGTTTCGAGCTGCGGTATTTCGAGGTTGCGCCGGGCGGCTATTCCTCTCTCGAGCGCCACGCTCACGGGCATGCGGTCGTGATCGTGAAGGGGAAGGGCGCGGTTCGCCTGGGAGAGGCAACGGAGCCGGTCTCGGCGCTCGATGTCGTGTACGTGGCTCCGCACGATGTCCACAGCTTCTCCGCCGACGCCGGGGAGGCGCTGGGCTTTCTCTGCGTCGTGGACCGCGCGCGGGACCGCCCGGTAGTGGTCGACGAGGCCGGCTCCGCCTCCTCGGGCGCGGCCGCGTCAGGGGAGCGGAGGGGCCGGTGAAGGTCGGCGGCATTCCCTATCGCGCCATCTTCACGGAGGGCGAGAGCGCGGACGTTCAGGTCATCGACCAGACCTTGCTGCCGCACCGATTCCGCATCCGCCGGCTTGCGAGCACCGCCGACGCCGCGCACGCCATCTCCGCCATGGTGGTGCGCGGGGCCCCCCTCATCGGCGCGACCGCGGCGTACGGAGTCGCGCTCGCCATGCGCGCCGATCCCTCCGACCAGTCGCTCCGGGTGGCCGTCGGCCGGCTGATGGCGACGCGACCGACGGCGGTCAACCTGCGCTGGGCACTCGAGAACGCCGAAGCCGCGCTCCGCCCGCTGCCTCCCCCGCGCCGGATGCGAGCCGCCTACGGGTTCGCCCACGCCCTCTGCGAAGACGATGTGCGCATCAACCGAAGCATCGGCGACATCGGACTGGATCTCTTCCGCGAGATCCACCGGTCCTCGGAAGGTGGGGCGCGCCGGCCCGGCCGGCCTCTGAACGTGCTCACGCACTGCAACGCCGGCTGGCTGGCGACCGTCGACTGGGGCACCGCCACCGCACCCATGTACCGGGCTCACGACGAAGGGTTGGACATACACGTCTGGGTTCGCGAGACGCGCCCGCGCCTTCAGGGAGCCGGCCTCACCGCCTGGGAGCTCGGTCAGCACGGGGTGCCGCACACGCTCGTCTCCGACAGCGCCTCGGGCCATCTGCTGAGTCGGGGGAAGGTCGATGTCGTCATCGTGGGCACCGATCGCACGGCCGCCTCCGGCGACGTAGCCAACAAGGTGGGCACCTATCCCCTTGCCCTCGCCGCGCGCGACAACGGCATCCCCTTCTACGTGGCGGTGCCCTCCCCCAGCATCGACTGGACAACGGCAGACGGGACCGATATCCCGATAGAAGAGCGGGCTGCGGACGAGGTGACGCTGGTGCGCGGCGTCGATGAGGCCGGGGTGGAGCGCACCGTGCGGATTGCTCCCGAAGGTACGCGCGCGGCCAACTATGCCTTCGACGTGACTCCTCGCATGCTGGTGACGGGGCTGGTCACGGAGCGGGGCGTGTGCGCTGCCGACGGGAGGGCGCTCAGAAGGATGTTTGGAAGGGAGATGGGGTGACAGGCCGGGCGTTGCCGCGCGACCTGCGGGTCAGGGAGACGACGCGGGAAAGGGTGTCCGTGGCTGCGTCAGTCGGAGATGACCGAATCGGTCCTGCGCTTTCGGGCGTAAAGCCAGGCTCGCGCCGAGGCGCGGGCGCGCTCCCGGCGCGCCTCGCGGTCCCGGTAGGCTCGGGCGCATTTGGCGCGGCAGGTTGTTCCGCCGCGCTGAACCGGCACAGGTGCGCCGCAATACACGCACAAATCCTCGGACGCGGACGGTGCGTCCCCCCGCTGCCTGCGACGATGGGTCATGCTGCATTATCCGGCCGTAGATTCCACACACAGCTACCGCACTTTCCGGCGTGCGGGTGCTGCACACAACACACACCTGCCGCATCTCAAGCGGCTCGACCTGAGTGGCTGTATTGTCTCCCGAACTGGATAGACCAATATATGCAACACGGACAACCCCGCGTCAAACGTCATGGTGTTTCCGTCAATGCAATCCCTGGCAAGGATGTCCAATGCGCCGCCGCCTGATCGCGTTACCGTGGGTACCCGCACTCCTTCTGCTCGGAACGACGCCCGCTCCCCATTTTGTCGAGCAGCCCCACGCAGGGATCGTCGTCGAGCAACCTCGCCCCGGCATCGACGTCGAGGCGTACCGCTTCGAGCTGACGCTCCGCGATGACATCGACCGGATCACCGGACGGGCGACGGTGCGGTTTCGTTTCACAGCGGAGGGGGTCGTGGAGCTTCCGCTCGACCTGATCGGCGTGAGGCCCGGCGGTCAGGGAATGGAGGTTACAGGCGTCCGGGCGGCGGGGCGTCCCCTGGAGTTCCGCCACGAGAACGACCTCCTCACGGTGCGGCTTCCCCGCGTGGGCCGTCCCGGCGAGCGGGACTCGGTGACGGTGAACTACCGCGGTGCCCCCGCGTCCGGCCTCCGCATAGGTCCCAACAAGTACGGCGAGCGCACCTTCTTCAGCGACAACTGGCCCAACCGCGCGCGCAACTGGCTGCCGACGGTGGACCATGTGGCGGAAAAAGCCGCGTGCGAGTTCGTCGTCACCGCGCCCGCGCACTACCAGGTGGTGTCCAACGGCGCCCTGGTGGAGGAGACGGACCTTGACGGAGGCATGCGCCGCACCCACTGGCGGCAGTCGGCGCCCATTTCGCCATGGCTCTTCGTGGTCGGGGTGGCGCGCTTCGCAGTGCAGAACCTGGGCGAGTTCGACGGGAAGCCCGTACAGACCTGGGTGTACGCGCGCGACCGTGACGCGGGCTTCCACGACTTCGCCGTCCCCACCCTCCAGGTCCTCGCCTTCTTCGACGACTACGTGGGACCCTTCGCCTACGAGAAGCTGGCCAACATCACCTCCCCGGCTACCGGCGGGGGCATGGAGGCCGCCACCGCCCTCATGTACAGCGAGAACGCGGTTACGGGCGACAGGTCGGTGCGCTGGCGCAACGTCGTCATCCACGAGATCGCACACCAGTGGTTCGGCAACGCGGTCACCGAGTCCGAGTGGGACGACGTGTGGCTGAGCGAGGGATTCGCGACCTACTTCACGCTGCTCTTCCGCGAGCACGCGTACGGAAGGGACGACTTCGTCACCGGCCTCCGCGAGGCGGCTGAGCGCGTGCGGTTCTGGTACGATCAGAATCCCGACTATCGCATCGTCCACAACGGCCTCGAGGACATGTCGCGGGTTACCAGCGTGGCCACCTACCAGAAGGGCGCCTGGGTGCTGCACATGCTCAGGCAGCGCGTCGGCGACGAGGCCTTCCAGAGGGGCATCCGCACCTACTATGCCCGTCACCTGAACGGCACGGCCTCGACCGACGACCTCATGCAGGCCATGGAGGAGGCTTCCGGCGACGACCTGCGGGCCTTCTTCGACCAGTGGCTCCGGCACGGGGGCAATCCGGTCTTCGAGGGGTCATGGGCATACGACTCCGACGCCGGAGCGGTGCGCGTCGATCTGCGCCAGGTGCAGGAGACGGGGCTGTTTCGGATGCCTCTCGACATCGGGATCTACCTGGGACGTGATCGGCTTCCGGCCCAGGTGGTCACCGTCGAGGTGGACGCGGCCTCCCACAACTTCGTGATCCCGGTGGACGCCGAGCCCTCCGAGGTCCGCCTCGACCCGGATACCCGGGCGCTGTTTGCAGCGGAGTTCGAGAGAGCAGGAGGGGCGCCCTAAGCGGCAGCAGAAGCGGCCGGTCCCCCCTCCGTAAGGCGGTGGTGCATCATCGTCAGAGCGGGCACGATCAGCATCAGCACCGCCGTCGCAAACAGGATTCCGAAGCCCAGTGAAGCCGCCATCGGCACCAGGAACTGGGCCTGCAGGCTGCGCTCGAAAACGAGCGGCGCGACGCCCAGGAAGGTGGTCACCGAGGTAAGCAGGATCGGGCGGAAGCGCGCCTTGGCTCCGTCGATGATCGCCTCCCTGCCGGGCATTCCCCGCCGGAGGCGATTGTTGATGAAATCGATCATGACCAGGGAATCGTTCACCACGACGCCGCTCAGGCCGATCACGCCGAACATCGACATCATGCTCATGGGCAGCCCAAGAAGCAGGTGGCCCGCGATCGCGCCGATGATCCCGAACGGGATGGCGGCCATGACGATCAGGGGCTTGGTGTAGGAGCCGAAGGGGATCGCGAGCAGAGCGTAGATGGCGAGCAGAGCCAGGGCGAAGCCGCTCGCCAGGGCGCCGAAGGACTCCACCTGCTCCTGCTGCTGGCCTCCGAAGCTGTAGGAGAGGCCCGGGTCGCGGGCGGCCAGTTCCGGAAGCACGGTCGCGGCAAGCTGCTCCGTCACCTCACCTCCGGTGATGACCTCCCGGTCGACGTCGGCAGTGACGGTGATGACCCGCTCTCCGTCCGTCCGCCGGATCGTGGTGGGCGAGCTTCCCAGGCGCACCGAGGCGACTCGGCCCAGCGGCACCTCGCCTCCCATGGGCGTGCGCACCAGGTACTCCTCCACGTCCGCGATGGCGTTGCGTTCCTCTTCGGGCAGGCGCACGTAGACGCGCACCTCCTCGCGGCCGCGCTGTACGCGCACCGCCTCGTTGCCGAAGAACGCCGATCGCACTTGGCGGGCCAGGGCATCCAGGGTCAGCCCCATGGTCCGGGCCTCCGGGCGCAGGTCGAGCTGGATCTCCCTGAGTCCCTGATCCTGGTCCGCGCGGACATCGAACACGCCCTCGAACGTCCGCAGGCGCTCCATCAGGCTGTCGGCGACCGATGTAAGGCGCCCGGGATCCGGGTGGGCAAGCTCCACGTGAACCGGAAAGCCGAAGTTGAGCAGCTCGGCCGTGATCGTGAGCGCCTTCGCCGCGGGGAGGGGACCCAGTTCCTCCCGCCACGCCTGCTGGAAGTCGGCCGCGGACACGTCGCGGAATTCAGCGGTTACGAGCTTGAATTCCACGGCCGCCAGGTTGGGGCGCGGATCGGGTGAGGGCCCGGCTCCAAAGGGCTGCATCTGCCGGGCCTCCTGCCCCACCGTCGAGTTGACCCCCTCGAGGAGCGATCCGCCGCCATCGGCGGACAGACGTGTGATCGCCCGGTATCCCGACGCTGCCAGGAAATCGGCCATCTCGGAGGTCCGCTCCGCGGGTGTGCCTTCCGGCATCTCCAGCGTGGCCGTGACCAGGTCCGCCTCCACCGTGGGCATGAAATTCACCCGGATGATGCCCGCCGGCACCATGGCGACGGAGAGGATGATGAGCGCGATCCCGCTCGTGATGACCAGCCCGGGCTGCGCGGTCGCGACCCTGAGAGCCCGGTCGAGAGGCCCGGCGATGAAGCGCTTCAGCCCGCGATCGACCCCCTGCTGGATACGCGCGACCAGGTGATCCCGGGACCGGCGCCGGCGCCTCCCCGGGTCAGGCATGTGAGACAGGTGGTTCGGCAGAACCAGGAGCGACTCGACGAGCGAAAACATGAGGACGGAGATCACGACGACGGGGAGCATCGTCATCAGCCTCCCCATGACGCTCGGGACGAAGAACAGCGGGCAGAACGCCACCACTGTGGTGAGGACGGCGAAGATGACCGGGCCCGTAATGCGGCGGGTCCCGCGAATGGACGCGTCCACGCCGCGCCAGCCCTTTTCACGCTCCGCATGGATGTTTTCGCCCACCACCACGGCGTCGTCGACGACGATGCCAACGGCGAGGATGAACGCGAAGAGCGTCATCATGTTGATCGAAACGGCCAGCCAGTTCATCACGGCGAAGGTGCCGACGAACGACACCGCGATTCCGACCGCCACCCAGAACGCGAGCCTGAGATCCAGGAAGAGAGTGAGCGAGAGCAGGACGAGCGCCAGGCCGATGAGGCCGTTCTTCACCAGCAGCCCGAGGCGGCTCTCGAAGATCTGGCCGGAGTTGTTCCACACCTCCAGTCCCACCCCGGCGGGCAGCGACGGGATGACCTCCTCTTCCAGGTGCTCCTCGACCGCCGCAACGATGTCGAGCACCTTCTCGTCCGAGGTCCGGAAGACCTCCACATAGACGGCGGGCTGGCCCTGGAAGCGGGCGATCAGGTCCACATCGCGGAAGCCGTCGCGCACCTCGGCGATGTCTCCCAGGCGCACCACGGTGCCGTCCACCCGGCTGAGGACGATGATGTCCTCGAAGTCGTGCTGGGTGTAGTTCTGCCCGGTGGTGCGGATGCGCACCTCCTCGTCCCGGGTGTCGATGCTTCCCGCGGACAGGTCGAGGGATCCGCCCCGCACCGCGCCCGCGATGTCCCCCAGGGTCAGGCCCAGCGCCCGCAGCTGCTGGAGGGGGACCTCGACGGAGATCTCGTAGTCGCGAATGCCCGTCGTTTCGACGTACGAGACCACCGGAAGCGCCGCGAGCCCGTCTTCGGTGCGGTACGCCAGCTCCTTGAGCGTGCGCTCGCCCACGTCGCCGAACAGCACCAGGCGGATGACGCTCTGGCGATTGGTCAGTTCGCTGACCTCGGGGCGCTCCGCGCCGGCGGGGAAGGTCTGAATCCGGTCGACCTGGGCCTTGACGTCGTCGAGTGCCCGCGCGACATCGGCGCCCAACTGGAGTTCCACCGTTACCGACCCCCGCCCCTCGGCCGCCGTCGAACGGATCTCCTTGACGTCGTCCACGGCCTCGATCTGTTCCTCGATCTTGCGCAGGATCGACTCTTCGATCTCGTCGGGCGTGGCCCCGGGATAGGGAACCGAGATGACGACCTGGTCGAGGGAAATCTCCGGGAAGACTTCCTGTACGAGGCCGCGCAGGGAGACGAAGCCCGCCGCCAGAATGAAGAACATGAGCAGGTTGGCGGCGACCCCGTTGCGGGCCATGTAGGCGATGGGGCCGCGCGCCTCCCGCGGCCGGTCGTTCGGCGAGTGCTCGTCCGGCGAGTGGTCGTCCGGCCTGCTCATCCGGGCCCGTCGGCGCTCGTCCGCACCACCATGCCCTCGGTGGCGAACTGCAGGCCGCTCAGCACAACCGCCTGTCCTTCCGCAAGGCCACCGGTGACGTACACGAGTTCGTCGGCGCGCTGCAGGACGCCCACCGGGACGATGGTGACCAGAGTGTCCTGGCGCAGCGCCCAGATTTCGTTCCCGGTCCGCAGCGCGGAACGCGGCACGGTGAAGTAGCGCTCCGGGGCGGCTCCGGCGATGCGCACCTCCACGAACTGGCCGACCAGGAGGGGCGGACCGCCCGGGCCGTCCTCCGCTTCCGCGCCGTCGCCCTCGGAGGTGATCGCCCGACCGCCCGCGAACGGGTCGGGGACGCGCACCACCACGTCGATCGTGCGGGTCTGTTCGTCCAGCGCGGCCTCGGCCCGGTCCACGTATCCCGACCACGCGTACGAGGCATCTCCGTACTCCGCCATCACCGTGGCCTCGACGCTTGCGTCGCCATCACCCGCGTCCAGCATCCAGAGGTCGGGAATGAGGGCCGCATCGGCGTCCGACAGGGGAACCACCACCTCCACGGCGTCGTCGGCGTAGAGCCGTCCCACGCCCTGCCCGGCGGCCACGAACTGCCCGACGTCCACCATCTCGGTCCGCACGATGCCGCTGAAGGGCGCGCGCACCTCCGTCCGCGCCAGCGCCAGTTCCGCGTCGGCGAGAGCGGCGCTGTCCCGCGCCAGCGCAGCCCGGGCGGCGGCCAGTTGCGGCTCCCGGAGCGTAAGCGGGCTCGCTTCGCCCGGAGGGGGGGCATCGTCCGCCCGCCGGCGCAGGAACCCCTCGTACTCGGCGCGGGCAATGCGGGCCTCCTCCTCGGCCTGCAGGAGCGCGACCAACTGCGCGGCGACGTTGGCGCGCGCCTGCTGCACGCGGTTCAGGTAGTCCGCGTCGTCGATGCGGAACAGGATCTCTCCCGCACTCACGCGCCCGCCGCTCAGGAACGCGGGCGCGACCGACGCGACCTTGCCGTTGATCTGGGCGGCGACATCGATCTCGGCGCGCGGACGCACCGTGCCCGCGCTGTAGACCGGGATGGCGCCGTCCCGGCCCGCGGCGAGGGCAGTCGTGACGAACGGCGCCTGGGAGCCCGGCTCGCGCAGGGGTGGGTCGGGACGCAGGGCGATCATGACGGCCGCCAGGACGACGGCGCCCCCGAGGATGCCTGATGCGATCAGAAAACTGCGGCGGCGGCTCATCTATCCGTCCCCCCGGTTGGCGTGTCGGCCTGTCCTTCGGATTCAGCGGCGGGCACCATGCGCGCGCCCTCGAGCTCCTCGGGCGGAACGGTCCAGTCACCGCCCAGAGAGCGGTGTACCGCCAGGCGCGCCAGGGCCAGATCGCGGCGCGCGCCGGCGAGCGTCGACTCGACGTTGAGCAGCGCCCGCACGGCGTCGAGGTAGTCGACGTAGCCTCCCACGCCGGCGGCGTAGCGGCGTGACTGCAGCTCCACCGAAGCAAGCGCCTCCTCCCGCTGCGATTCGAGGAACTCGTGGCGCCGTCCTTCGTTGCCGAGCGCCGCCAGCGCCGCCTCCACCTCGTGCACCGCCGTCACTACGGTGCGCCCGTAGGCGGCCGCCGCCTGACCGAAGCGGGCGTGCGCAACCGCGATGTTGTTGCGGATGCGGCCTCCCCGGAAGATCGGCGCGGTCAGGTTGCCGAGCAGGTTGCGAAACCACTGGTCGACGTTGAAGAGTCCGTCGGCGTCGGCGGACTGCACCCCGATTGTGCCCGAGAACGACAGGGAAGGGAGCATTTCGGCGCGGCGCGCGCCGATGGTGAAGCGGGCGGCCTCGAGCCGCAGACCCGCCGAGCGCACGTCCGGCCGCTGGACCAGGAGGTCGGCCGGCACGCCCGCGGAGACAGGATCGCTCGACGGCAGCGGCGCCAGCGAATCGGGGAGGATCGCGTCGAGCTTCTCGCGGAAGCCGCCCACCAGAACGGCCAGACGCCCTTCGGCGTTGACCAGTTGGCTCTCCAGTTGCGGCAGGGCGGCCTGCGTGTTCCGAAGTTCCTGGCGAACCTGGTAGAGTTCGAAGGAAGTGACCAGCCCGCGGTCGTAGCGGGTCTCTGCGAGCTGCTCCCGTTCCAGGAGGACGTCGATCGTTTCGCGGGCGAGGGCTTCGCGCCTGCGCAGGTCGGCGATTTCGAAGTAGGTCGTGATGGTCTCGGACAGGACGCCGATGCGCGCCGCGTGGTAGTCCGACTCCGACGCCAGGTACTCCTGCCCGGCGGCCCGCGAATCGTTGCGGGCGCGTCCCCAGAAGTCCAGTTCGTACGCGAAGTCGACGCCCAGCGACCAGGTCTCGATACCGAGGCGCTCGGGGAACTCGAAGCCGGGCAGGCGATCACCCGCGATCTCGCGGAACTGCTGGCCGAAGCCGGCGTTGGACGGGTTGTCCGTGTCGCTGACGTTCGCGCTGGCCTGGATGGCGGGAAGGAGCGATGCGCGCGCGATCCCCGCCTGGGCCCTGGCCTGCTGCACCCGGGCCACCGCTTCGGCCAGGTCGAAGTTGGCGGCCAGCACCGAGTCGATGACGGTGTTGAGCGCCGGGTCCTGGAAAGTGGTCCACCACTCCCTCGCCTCATACGCCCCCGACTCCTCGCCCCCCTCGAAGCTGTCGGGAAGCTCGGCGACCGGCTCCGGCACCGATGGCGCGGGCGCGAGAGAGCACGCTGCGAGGAGGAGCAGCGATGACAGCGCCGCAAGGGGCGCAGGCGTCTGCTGAACGTTCATGACCGCGTCACCTGCCTGTGTGCACGGAAGCTGTCCGACGTGATGCCGAAAAGCTGGTCCGGGGACGGGGTCGGCGCAAGCGGAAAAGCGGCCGTCAACCCAGGGCTATGTGAACTCGTCAGGCGGCCCGCGGTTCGATTTCGCGCTCAATGCCCGGTCGGATCGTCCGTTCGGCGACATCGAGATCGTAGCGGGTCTGAAGATGGATCCAGAACTCCGGAGTGGTCCCGAAGTAACGCCCCAGCCGAAGCGCGGTGTCAACGCTGATGGCGCGGCGTCCCAGGACGATATCGTTTACCCGCGGTCTCGAAACCTTCAGCGCCCGGGCTAGCCCGTACACGCTGAGTCCCATCGGCCGGAGGAAATCGGCCCGCAGAATCTCACCGGGATGTATCGGGGGGAGCCTCTTCCCTGATGCCACATCGGAGAAATCCACCCGCTGGTGATCCAGGTCTCCACGTCTGATGGTCATGAGTCGCCAAGTCCCTTCAATGGTAGTCTACGATCTCCACATCCCATGCTTCGCCGTCACGCCAACGGAAGCAGATGCGCCATTGTTCGTTAATGCGGATGCTGTGGAACCCACTCCGGTCTCCCCGCAGGGCTTCGAGCCGGTTGCCAGGTGGAACTCGCAAATCTTCCAGTCTGACTGCAGCATCGATGGTCAGCAGCTTGGCTCGAGCCCGCCCTTGGATCTGTGTGGGAAGTCTCCTGACGGCGTGGCCGGAAAAGATGGCCGCAGCCCGCTTGTCGGAGAAGCTTTTGATCACGGCCGAACGTAACGTGTAACGGTACGTTTCGTCAAGCGAGGGTTATCGGACTACAGAAACCGGAGGTCGCCAGATGAAGCAGCCCGTGGTTCTTCGCAGTTTTCGCGAAGTCCACTCCGGGCTGGTCGCGAAGTGATGGGGGTCGCCGAACACGAAGAAAGCACGCTTGAGGAGTGGCTGGAAGCCAATCCAGGCGGAATCCTGGAAGAAGGGGGACTGCTCGTTGTAGGGCGGCAGGTGGTCACTAACCTCGGAGGATACATTGACTTGCTCGGCGTTGATCGGGAAGGAAACGCGGTTGTCGTCGAGCTGAAACGCGACCGGACACCCCGGGACATTATCGCGCAGGCGCTCGAATATGCCTCCTATGTCGAGACGCTCGATTTCGAGGATCTGGAGGGACTCCTCCGCTCGCATGAGAACAATGAATCTCTCGCCTTGGCCAAACGCCACCGGGATTGTTTTGGCTTGGATTCCGCCGAGACCGTGGCGTTCAACAAGGACCAACGAGTCGTGGTCGTCGGGCAGCATATCGCTCCCGGGATAAAGCAGACCGCGTCGTTTCTGGCAAGGAAGGGACTTGGAGTCACCTGTCTGGAGTTCACCTTCTTTCAAGACGATGACGGCAACCGGCTTCTCTCCCGGGAAGTCGTAGCCGCTTCGACGCCGCAGAAGCCGAAGCCCACCACAAGGGCGCCCGTTGACGAGGGGGAGTTCTTCGCCTCGCTTGACACCAGTGGAAGGGCCGTTCTCTCCCGTGTTCTGGCGTGGGGGAGGGAAAGAGGGCTATCGCTCCGTTGGTCTCCAGGGGGGTTTTCGCTGGGAGTCGACGTTGGCGGCATCCGTCTCGTCGCCTGCGAGGGACGCTCACCCAAGTCCACCTATAAGCAGACCCTCTGGACGACGTTGCGCGACCGACACGGCCTCGGGCGTACAGCCGCGCCGGAGCGAGTGATCAACGCACTACAGGCGCAAGGCAATGCTGCCGGACTCCTCGAACACGGCAAGTACCTCAGGTGTCAACTCACACGCCCGTTTACGGAGCAAGAAATCGATGCCTTCGTGGAGTGCTGCGAATCAACGGAGCGCGCGCTCCGCGAGTACGGTTCCCCAACGGACTCCTCAAGCTGACCACGGGCTAAGGGCCCACACGCGATCCCCTACCGCGCCACCTCGAACGGCACCGTGGCCACCTGGTCGTCCCACCAGATCGTGAACAGACCGCCCTGGGGCGTCATGTCCATGAAGGTGATGTTGAGCTGATCGGCGGACATCGCGATCGTCGAGACGTCCATGGTGGTGCGCAGAACGTCGCGGTCGGGCGTGTAGCCGTAGGCGCCCCACAAGGCGTCCGGGTTCTCCTCGCGGAAGTCGTTCTTCACGCCCCAGTTGGCGAAGATGAGCGTCCACTCGTTCTCGGTGAGTTCCGCGAAGACGCTGTATTCACCGGCGGGGAGGCGCTGGCCGCGGAAGGTCAGGTCGGTCTCGGTCATGAAGCGGGTGGACTGGTCGGCCCCGACGCGCCACACCGGCGCCCCGCGCAGGAAGGCCTGCCCGTACTCGTCGCCCGCGCCGAACAGGTCGCGGCCCCGGAGGATGGGGCGGCCGTAGGTAACGACGACCCACGAGCCGTTCTCGTAGCTGCCCTCCGAGTTGTACGCGCCTCCCACATGGGCGGCAGCCTCGCCGCGGGGGCTCAGCGGCCTGTCCTGAGCCTGAACGGTGGTGGCGAAGGCGAGCGCCAGGGCGAGACAGCACAGCGGCCGAAGCATCTTCATCGGTTCCTCCGGGGTGAGGTGAATTGCGAGGTTGGGGGCAAAGCGCGCTCAATCCTACATGAGCCGGTCATGCGGAGGAAGGGGGAGCCGATCCCGGGACGCCGACGGGCGGGGAGCCCCTTCATCCTGTACGTTGTCCCGAGTCCGGCATCGTCTCGCGAAGCCGGCCACGCGCGGTACCCACGCAAGACTCGCAGCTCACTGGAGGAACCATGGCTCGATCTCCCCTGCGCCTGTCCGTCATCGCGCTCGTGGCGCTGTCCCTGGCCTGTGCCGAATCGGGCGCGCCGGGGGCGGGCTCGTCGGCCTCCGCCGAGAACCCGGCTGCTTCCGGAAACGGTCCGCCATCCTTCGAAGTCGATCCCACCTGGCCGCGCGAACTCCCCAATGACTGGATCCTGGGCGCGATCACGTCGGTCTTCGTCGATGACCGGGATCACGTCTGGATCACGCATCTTCCCGAGACGCTTACGCCGGAGGAGATCTCCGCGGTACAGGATCCGCCCATCGGGGAGTGCTGCGTGCCCGCACCCGTCGTGCTCGAGATCGACCCGGAGGGCAACGTGGTTCAGGGGTGGGGCGATCCCGCCACCCAGGACGTGTCCGAGTACCCGCGCAACTCGCACGGGCTCTTCATCGACCACAACGACAATGTCTGGATCGGCACCTACCGCCACCATCGCGTCATGAAGTTCACCCGCGACGGACAGCACCTCATGACGCTGGGCGAGTACGACGTGAACGGCGGAAGCTCCGACACCGCGCTCCTCGGCGGCCCGGCCGGGATCTGGGTCGACCCCGAAACCAACGAGGTGTTCATCGCGGACGGATACCGCAACCGGCGGGTGATCGTATTCGATGGAGACACGGGCGCGTACCTGCGCCACTGGGGCGCCTACGGAGAGCTTCCCGACGACGCGGCCACCTACGACTATGGCGCCCGCACCGCCGGCAGCCTGCTCCCGCCCCAGTTCTCCACCGTGCACGGCCTGTTCGGCTCGGCGGACGGCCTGATCTACGTCGCGGACCGGCGCGGCAACCGAATCCAGGTGTTCCAGCGCGACGGCACCTACGTGACCGAAAGGACCATCGCCCCGCTCACGCGGGCGTCCGGGTCGGCGTTCGTCATCGCGCTGTCGCCGGACGCCGCCGAGCAGTGGCTCTATCTGGCCGACGGCACCAACCACAAGGTGTGGATCCTGCGCCGCTCCGACCTGGAGGTCGTGGGCGAGTTCGGCCGCGGCGGCCGGCAGGTGGGCCAGTTCCTCCGGCCGCACGGCATGTCGGTGGACTCCCGGGGCAACATCTACGTGGGCGAGGCCTCGACGGGCCGGCGCGTGCAGAAGTTCGCGGTGGCAGGTTAGGGGAAGCGAGCGGGTCGCCGCCCCTGGCTGCTACCCTCCCGATCCCGTCCTAACGGCCCGTCCCGCCCGCCGGCAGCCGATAGTCGAGCGGCGGGAAGCGGTCGCCCAGAAGCGGCTCGTAGACCCAGCCCTCGGGGATGCGGTCCGCGTGCTCCGTCCTGGCCGCCTGCACCAGGTCGGGCCGGGTGAACACGTCGATCGCGGTCATCGCCAGCGTCTTGGCCGCCACCACCATGCCCTTGTCGCCGATGGGCGTGCCGCCCGCCGCGACTGCGTGCCATGAATGAGCGGCGGTGCCGGGCACCCAGGTGGCGGTTCGCACCCCGCCCGTGGGCACCGCCCAGCTCACGTCGGCCACGTCGGTGGAGCCCCCGGTTCCCTCCTCTGTCACGAAGAAGGGCTGGATTTCCGCCGCCGATTCGATGGGAAGCGCGTCCTCGGGCAGGTGGTTGGCCAGCGCTTCGGCGAAACGGCGGTCCTGCTCGGTGTAGTGCACGCCCCCGACCCGCTCCAGGTTGGCGTGCATCGCCTCCTGCAGCGTCACGTTGATGAGCATGTTGTAGAGGCCGTGAATGACCTCGTACCGCATCTCGGTTCCGGTCCCCAGCGCGGCGCCCACCGCCGTCTGCACCACCCGCTCGAAGATCTCGTGCACGTTCGCCGGATCGGGGTTGCGCACGTAGTAGAAGACCTCGGCGAAGTCGGGCACGACGTTGGGCGCTGCCCCGCCGTAGGTGATCACGTAGTGGATGCGGGTCTCCTGCGGAACATGCTCGCGCAACAGGTTGACCATGTGGTTCATGGCCTCCACGCCGTCCAGCGCCGAGCGCCCGCGCTCGGGCGCCCCGGCGGCGTGCGCGGACACGCCGGAGAAGCGGAACTTGGCGGACTTGTTGGCCAGGCTGCTTGAGGCGCCCGCGGAGTTCCTGTCACCCGGATGCCAGTGGAGCATGATGTCGACGTCGTCGAAGAGCCCCTCGCGCACCATGTAGACCTTGCCCGCCCCGCCTTCCTCGGCCGGCGTCCCGTAGACGCGCACCTCTCCGGTCTGGTCCGTGGCCTGCATCCAGTGGCGGACGGCGATGCCGGCGGCGGCCGAACCCGTCCCGAACAGGTGGTGTCCGCACGCGTGTCCCGCCAGCTTGCCGGGGAGGGGGGTGCGTTCGGGGCTCCGGTCCTGGGTGATGCCGGGGAGCGCGTCGAACTCCGCCAGGATGCCCACGACCGGGCCGTCCCCGTTGCGGTAGCTGGCGACGAAGGCGGTGGGAATGCCCGCAACCCCCATCTCCACCTCGAAGCCGGCGGCCTCCAGCATGCCGGCCAGCAGGGCCGAGCTCTCCGTCTCCAGATAACCCAGCTCTGCCAGGTCCCAGATCTCCTGAGCGATGCTCGAATAGGAGCCCGCGTTCTCGTCGATGAAGGCGGCGACCATGTCCTTGCCGTCCTGCGCCTGAAGCGGTGCGTGGGCAAAGCCGAGAGCCATTGCTGCGGCGATAATGATGAGGGGGCGAGCGTTCATGTTCTGCTTCCTTTATCCGGGCCTTTATGACGATCGGGATGCCAGTGGCGGAGGTGTTCACGCTCTTCACTCCGCATGGACTATGGTAGCAGGGCGAGGGGACTCCGGCACTCCCGCAGCTTCGCGCTATCCGGGCCGGCGCCGGTCACGAAGGTTCAGCATCACCGAGAGTCCCAGCGCCACCAGCGCGCTGCCCACCACCACCGCATCCACGAGGGCCGCGTTCCAGTCGATGCCCGTGACCGCGTCCAGGTGGTACTTGATCCACGACGCCGGCAGGCCGGTCTCCCCCAGGGCCCGCTTCACGTCCCAGTGCCAGTCCGTCAGCGGGCAGTATCCCCATCCGTACACAATCCCGGCTCCGAACCAGAACAGCAGCGTCACGCCGATGGTCAGCAGGTGGAGCCGCCGGGTTCTTCTCCAGGCCCATCCGAGCATGTTGAAGCCCACCAGCGCCGTGTGGAAGGCGACGAGCAGCACATCGAGGAGCCGATACAGGGCCGTTTCGGTCATGGGTAACGATAGGTGCCGACACCTGCCCGCGCGATCTGCGTAGGCAGCAGGGGACAGCCGGACCTGTCCCGGTGACACAGGCACCGCTTACCGGTCAACGGGGCTGGACCGGAGCCGATGATCGCGAGACATTGAAAGGCCGCCGGGGGCTGCGCACTCTGGGAAGTGGCATGTGCCAGAGCCGCGACCCCTTCCTGCACACCCGCAAAGCGCAGCACTGCTGATGGAACACGACTCCACGCATGGCGCCAGAGACCCGAGAGACATCTCGGTCAACGTCAACCTCAGTCTCCCGGACGCACCGGCGGCCTACGAGTCCGTATACAAGGACGCCCTGGGATACGGGCTCTGGTGTCTGTGCCTTGCCGGAGTCTGCGGTGCCCATCGCATCTACATGGGCAAGTGGGGGACGGGAATACTCTGGCTGTTGACCTTCGGCCTCGCGGGCGTCGGCCAATTGGTGGACCTGTTCCGCATGAAGGCGCTGATCCGCGACTCCAACGTGCGCAAGGGCTACATTCCCCACCCCATGCTGGCTGCCCGCGCCACCCCCGGCTCCGCGCCGCCCGCAGCCCTGCCCAAGGGCACGGACCTGAGGCTTGTGCTGCTCCAGGCCGCCGAGAAGAAGGGCGGCGAACTCACGGTCACCCAAGGGGTGATGGCCTCCGGGAAGTCGTTCGAAGAGGTCGAAAAGTGCCTGCGCGGCATGGTCGACCAGGGCTACGTCGACGTCGACAACGCTCCGGGCAGCGGCGTCATCGTGTATCGCTTTCCGGAGCTGTCGGGGAGCTAGCGACCGCGGAGGCGCCGTGCCCGACCGGCCCCATCTCACGGTACTCGACCATCCGCTGGTCGGGGACAAGGTCACCCGACTGCGCGACCACCGCACCGGACACCGGGAATTCCGGGATCTGATCCGCGAGATCGGCGCCCTCATGGCCTATGCAGTCCTGCGCGACCTGCCCGCCGAAGAAGTGGAGGTCGAGACTCCGCTGGAGACCACCACCGGCCTCCGCGTGCGCGAGGAGGACATCGTGCTGGTGCCGATCCTGCGCGCCGGGCTCGGGATGCTTGAGGGCTTCACCGCCGTCCTGCCGGGCGCGCGCGTCGGGCACGTGGGGCTTTACCGGGACCACGCAACGCTCCAGCCGGTCCAGTACTACTTCAACGTCCCGCGGCCCGCGGGCCGCCACTTCGTCGTCGTCGATCCGATGCTCGGCACGGGCGGGTCGTCGTCGGCCACCATCAAGCTGCTGAAGGAGCACGGCGCGCGCGACATCCGTCTGGCCGTCCTGGTGGCCTGCCCGGAGGGGGTCGAGGCCCTTGAGCGAGCGCATCCGGACGTGCCGGTCTTCACGGCCGCTCTGGATCGCGAACTGAACGAGAACGGATACATTCTCCCCGGACTGGGCGACGCCGGAGACCGCATCTTCGGGTCGGACTGAACGGGGGCGGCTGGTTACGGCCGCTCCACCCTCACCGGGCACACCTTCAGCTCTGCCGTGTCCGTTACCGGGTCGTATCCTCCGCCGGTGAGCACGTTGACCGGCGCGTCGTTGAAGCTGAAGGAGGTGAAGACGGTCCCGCGCGGCGAGCGGGCGTTGGCCTCCACCCGGACCATCATGCATCCCCGCGCGCTGGTCATCTTGGCCCAGCCGCCATCCTCGAGCCCCCAGTCCACCACGTCTTCCGGGTGGATCTCCAGCCGCTCGCCGGGCGCCAGATAGTCGATGCCGGCGGCGCGGCCGGTCTGGGTGCGGGTGTGGTAGTTGGGGAGGCGCCGGCCCGTGGTGAGCCACACCGGGAACTCGTCGCTGATCACCTCGGCGGGATCCCGGTAGCGGATCAGCTTGAAGATGCCGCGCCCGTTCTCGAAGGTCCCCTGGTGCAGGATGGGCGTCCCGGGGTGATCCTTGTGGGGCACCGGCCAGTGGTACTCGCCGCGGTCGATGCGGTCCCAGTCGAGTCCCGCATACAGGGGCGATAGCTCGCACAACTCGTTGAAGACGTCCTTCGCGCTCTCGAAGCCGAAGCCGGGCGTGCCCATGCGGCGGGCGATCTGCGACACGATCCACCAGTCGGGCATGGCCTCGCCCGGGGGCTCGACCGCCTTGCGCAGCCGCTGCACGCGCCGCTCGGTGTTGGTCTGCACGCCGTCGGTCTCGCCCCATGCCGTGGCCGGGAAGACCACGTCCGCCAACTGGGCGGTCTCGGTGAGAAAAAGGTCGATCACCACCAGGAGGTCGAGGCTCTTGAGCGCCTCCTCGCAGTGGTGGCGCTCGGGATCGGTGACGACGGTGTTCTCCCCGTTGATCATCATCGCGTGGATGCCGTCGCCGCACGCCTCCAGCGCCCTCACCTTGGTGGGCCCGAGCTCGAGGTCCACCTTGCGCCCGTAGACCGCCTCGAACTTCTTCTGGTACGCCGGATCCAGCACGGACTGGAAGCCCGGGTAGTTGTTGGGCAGGGCGCCCGCGTCTCCCGCGCCCTGGATGTTGTTCTGCCCGCGCATCGGGTTAACCCCGGTGCCTTCGCGCCCGATGTTGCCCGTCATGAGCGCCAGGTTGCACAGGCTCTGGACGTTGTCGACCCCGCAGATGTGCTCGGTGATGCCCAGCGTGTAGTAGATGGCGCCACGTTCCGCCTTCCCGTACAGGATGGCGGCGCGTTCGATGTCGGCGGCGGGCACTTCGGTGATGGTCTCGGCCCACTCGGGGGTGAACTTCTCGATGTGCTCCAGGAAGGCCTCTGCCTCGGTGGTGCGTCCCTCGACGAAGCCCTCGTTGGTCAGGCCCTCGCGATGGATGACGTGCGCCATGGCCAGCAGGAGCGATACGTCCGACCCGACCCGGAGCGGCAGGTACACGTCGGCCAGCTCGGCGAGGGCGATGCGCCGCGGGTCGGCGGTGATGAGCTTCGCCCCGTTGGCGATGGCGCGCTTGAGCCGGGTCGCGGCCACCGGGTGGCACTCGGTCATGTTGGTCCCGATGCAGAAGATCACATCGGGCTTTTCCATGTCCTCGAGCGGGTTCGACATTGCACCCCGACCGATCGTTGCCGCCAGACCGGCGACTGTGGGAGCGTGTCAGGCACGGCTGCAGTTGTCGATGTGGTTCGTTCCGAACCCCCCCCGGATGAACTTCTGCATGGTGTAGGCGGCTTCGTGCGGAGCTCGTCCGGAGGCCACCCCGTAGACGGCGTGGCGCCCGTAGCGCTCGCGCACGCGCAGGAAGCCCTCTGCGGCCCGGTCGAGCGCCTCGTCCCAGCCGGCCTCACGCAACTCGCCGTCCTCCCCGCGCACCAGCGGGTGGGCCAGCCGGTCGGGGTGCTGCACGAAGTCGAAGGCGAACTGGCCCTTCACGCACAGGGCGCCCTTGTTGGCGGGGCCGTCCATGGCGGGCTGCACGCCGATGAGCGTGTTGCCGCGGGTGAGCAGGTCCACCGCGCAGCCCACCCCGCAATAGGGGCAGACCGTCCGGGTCTTCTTCGTCTCGCCGGCAACGTCGCGGTACGCCAGCGCCTTCAGGTCCCCCAGCGCCCCGGTCGGGCAGGTCTGAACGCACTGTCCGCAGAAGGTGCAGGCCGAATCCTTGAGGTGGCCGTCGAACTCGACCGTGATCTGGGTGTCGAAGCCGCGTCCCTTCACCGAGATGGCGTAGTCGCCCTCCTGCTCCGCGCACACGCGCACGCAGCGGTAGCAGGAGATGCAGTTGTCGTAGTCGCGCATGATGAAGGGGTTGGGATCGTCGGGGCGGCTCGCGCCCGACTGCCTGCCCTGGAAGCGACCGGTGCGCGCCTCGTAGCGGTCCACCAGCTCGGTCATCTCCTGCGAAGCAAGGCTGGTGAGCTCGTCCACGTCCACTTCGCGGTTCTCCGACGCCAGCATCTCCATCAGCGTGCGGCGATGTACCTCCACGCGCGCGCTTCTGGTGCGCACCTCCATTCCCGCCTGGCATTGGGCGGTGCACGACGCGACCGGCGCGCGCGCCCCCTCCACCTCCACCACGCACAGGCGGCAGCCGCCGAACGGCTCCAGCCGGGGATCGTAGCAGAGCGTGGGGATGTCCTTGCCGTGCCGCGTAGCGGCCTCGTAGACGGTCTCCCCCGGGGTGTAGGCGACCTTTTCGCCGTCGAGGACGATGGTGGGTCCTGTCCCGTTCGTGCTCATCGGTATGGTCCTGATTCGAGTTTGCTGCCTGGACCCTCCAGGGCCCAGTCCCATGCGGCCCGCCCTAGCCCCGGCCCGCCATGGGGAGGGGGCCATGGGCGGTGACGTGGCGCGAAACCGCCTCGGGGAAATAGCGCATGAGGCTCTCGGTGATCAGCGGGGCCGCGGTTCCCAGGCCGCAGGCGCTCGTCTCCTTCATGGTATACCCAATATCCGCAACTTCGTCCACCCACGCCACCAGCGAATCCGGGCCGGCCTCGCCGGCGAGCCGCTCGGTCAGGCGCTGGGTGCCGATGCGGCAGGGGAAGCACTTGCCGCAGGATTCGTGCGCGAAGAACTCCATCGCCGCGTGCGCGACCTCGACCATGTCGCGCGAGTCGTCGAACACCATTATTCCGCCCGCGCCCAGGAACGACTTGCGCGCGCGGATGGCGGGCTCGTCCAGCGTGACGAAGAGGTCGTCGCCGGCCAGGAATCCCCCGGAGAGGCCCGCCATGGTCACGGCCTGGATGGCGCGGCCCTCCAACGGGCCGCCGGCCCAGTCGTAGAGCAGCCTTTCGAGCGGAAAGCCCATGGGGACCTCGTAGTTCCCGGGCCGGAGGATGTCCCCGGAAAGCGAGATTACCTTGGTGCCGGCGTGGCCGTTCATCCCGAGCCCCGCATACCATTCGGCGCCAAGCGCGAGAATATGGGGGACGGAGGCCAGCGTCTCGACGTTGTTGACAACCGTGGGCAGGTTCTCGAAGCCGTGGGTGACGGGGAAGGGGGGGCGGTTGCGCGGGAAAGGGTGCTTGCCCTCCATGGAGTTCAGCAGCGACGTCTCCTCCCCACAGATGTAGGCGCCGGCGCCGCGGCGGATGTGGAGGTCGAAGGCGAAGCCGCTGCCCATCACGGACGGTCCCAGGATGCCGGCTTCCTCCGCTTCGCGGATGGCCTCCGCCAGGATATGCTCGGTCTCCGGGTATTCGTAGCGCAGGTAGATGAAGCCGCGGTGCGCACCGGTCGCATAGCCCGAGGCGATCATGCCCTCGATGACCGCGTGCGGGTCGTAGTCCATGAGGGCGCGGTCCTTGAAGCAGCCCGGCTCGCCCTCGTCGGCGTTGCAGACGATGGACTTCGGGGTTCCGTTCGCTTCGGCGACCGCCCGCCACTTGCGGCCCGTGGGGAAGCCGGCTCCGCCGCGGCCGGCCAGTCCGCTCCGGTCGATGGCTTCGATGACCTGAGCGGGGGTCATTTCGCGCACCGCGCGCGCGACACCTTCGTAGCCCCCGTCGCGGCGGTAGCCGGCCAGGGTGGCGTGCCCCGGTTCGCGGATGGTGCGGAAGACGCACTCGCGATCGCCGTCGCGGGCGGGCGGGGGGAGGGGTGCAGGTCGGGCGGTGAGGTCGGCGGTCGAACGTCCTGCCAGCGTGAGGTGGCCGCGGATGACCGGGACCGGGTCGTCGCAACGGCCCGAGCACGGCATGCCGGTCGCCCCCTCAGGCGCGAGATCAGCGAGGATATCGAGCGCCCCCTCCTGAACGCACACGGGCCCCGTGCAGACCCGGGGGCAGTCGAGCCCACCCGGAACGCGCGCGAAGTGGTGATAGAAGGTGATGGTGCCGTACAGGTCGGCGAGCGGGATGCGCAACCCCTTCGACACCGCGCGGATGGTGTCCTCGGAGAGGTAGCCGTCGCGCGCGTGAAGGGCATGCAGAACCGGGAGGAGCGGGGCGGGCTCCTCCTTCCACCGGGCCAGGATGTCCTGGTCGGTCATGCGGCGCCCGGGCTGGTCACGCGGCGCTTCCGTCCGGTCATGGGGCGCTCCCTCCCGTCGTGCTGTGGTCCCGTCCGGTCATGCGGCGCTCCGTTCGCTGGTGGGCGGCTTTCGATCGGGCTTGGCGGAGAACAAAGTGGGCAAGAGATCGCCCAAAGGGAAATCCCTCGCCTCCAAGGGCCGTAAACATATGCTCTCCGCAGACATCTCGCTCCCTTTGGCTTGTACGCCGGCGTTTCGATTGCGTACCTTTTGTGACGCAGGAAGCGCGGGCGGGCGAGCAGGTTCAGGACGGGCCCATAGCTCAGTTGGTCAGAGCAGCGGACTCATAATCCGACGGTCGCAGGTTCGAGCCCTGCTGGGCCCATCGCCCGTCCGCCTTCCCCGCAGCAACACGGCCCCGCCAGCCCTTGACTGGCGGGGCCGCGCTTGCTGATCCCGGTCCGTTCCGGCGTCCCCGTCCCGGGGGGCCGGCCGCCGGGGGCTAGAAGATGATCTGGAACCCGACGTTCAGGTTGCGCGGGTAACCCAGGAAGACCTCCGCGGAGTCCGCGTCGTGACGGTCGCCGTCGTCGTGGTAACCGTTCCACCGGGATGCGTCGGTGGCATCCTGGATGTACACGGTGTCGAGCAGGTTATACACGTTGGCGAACAGGCGCAGGCTGCCGCCATTCGCAATCGGAAGGACATCGCCGAGCGAATAAGAGGTGTGCAGGTGGAACAATGAATAGCCCGGGGGCTGCCAGGACTGAGCCCTGTCGTCCGCCCTGGTGCGGCTGAAGGGCTCGAACTGGGCAAAATGATCGCCGTAGAACATGCCCACCAGCGACAGGTAGGCGGCGTCCGACGGATAGACCGAAGCGCTGAACGCCAACTGGTGCTGCGGGGCGTCGGCGACCTTGAGGCCGGAAATGTAGAAGTTGTAGTTCTCTGTTTCGCTGGACTGGTCATCGGGCCGATAGGTCCCGGACACGTCTTCCAGGTACTTCCAGTTTCCGAGGGAGAGCGCCCAGTCGAAGCGCAGCAGGTTGCTGGGCTGGAACCACCCTTCGGCCTCGACACCCATGTGGCGTGCGTCGACGCCGAGCAGGTTGACCAGCCCGTCCACGCCCTCCACGCCGCCGATGTTCTGTACGAAGCGGGTCAGGGTCCGGTTCCTCCAGGTGGTGTGGTAGAGACCGAGCCTCAGAAAGATGTCCCTGGCGGCGGAGCGGAACTCGCTGCCGACCTCGCCGGAGAGGAACTTCTCGTTCTTCGGATCCGCGTTCAGCGTGCCGTTGTTGTCGTCGATCACGCCGTCGAAGATCGGCACCTTGGAGATGACGCCTGCATTCGCGTAGATGGACCACTGGTCGTTGAGGTTGCGGACCGCGCCGCCCTTGAACTGGTAGCCGCCGATGTTACCGCTTTCCAGCGTGCGATACCCTCCGGATGCGACATCCTGCCTGAAGAAGTCCACGAAGGTGTAGGAGTTCTGCGCCCACCCGGCCATACCGTAGACAGAGCCTGCGGTGGTGCTCTTCTCCGCCTGAACGTACCCGCCCAGCCAGCCGACCGTGTTCTCGTTGTGGTAGGCGATCTTGTCGCCCAGGCCGCGGTTCTGCTCGGCTTCCGTCCAGAAGTCGGAGCTGCAGCTGCGGAAGCAATCGTTGTAGTAGGCGCCGCCCAGCAGGTCGCGCACCTCCCGGTAGTGCTCGATGGTGGCGGTGCGCCAGTCGATGCCGACCTCGGCGGTGAGGCCTCCTTCGAAGCTCTTCCGCAGCTTCGAGATCACGCCCAGCGTGTTCTGGTTGTTGACCGAGTTGCGCAGGATCCCGCGGGACCCGGTGGAGTTGGAACGGTTGCGCTCGATGGTGGCGTCCCAGTCGGCAAAGCGCTGGCCGTAGTCGGTATTCCACCTGAGCGATCCGTACGTGCCGGTACCGCCGCCCCGGCCGCCGGAATAGTATCCCACTGTCGACAGACTCAGGCCGTCGCCGAAGAAGGAATACCAGTTGAGGTTGACCTGCGGCTTGTGGAAGTAGTTCTCCCGCTCGTTCAGGTAACCGGTGTTGAAGCGGTCCCGGTGTCCCGCGTCCGGCCCGGTGCTGTTGTACTGGGTTCCTGCGTAGCTGGCGCTCACCGGAGCCACGTTGGGGCTCCGTCCTCTGCCGATTTCCGGATAGTCGTCAAAAGCCCCGGCGTCGAATCCGTCCAGCGATCGCGCGAAGTCCGCGTCGAGGCTCGCCAGGTTCAGCTTGTAGAGGTTCTGGCCGTGTCGCTGCGGCGCGCCCACCGCGTAGGCCTCGAGCCGGTTGCTCGGGTTCAACTGGAACGACGTGGCCAGGTAATAGGCCCAGGCGTCCATCCAGAGCGCGTCACCGCCGGCGAAACCGGTGTACATCCCGCTCCCGGTCTTGCGCACCATCTGAGCCGTGGCCGCGAACGCTCCCATGGGGCCCGTGTTCACCACCAGGGTTTCCTTCAGCATGTTGTTGCCCAACCCCCAGCCGCCGCCGTCGTCCAGACTGCCGAGCCCGAATTCCTGCTTGTACATCAGGCCGCTGCCCCGGTCCGCGGGATCGGTGATGACGTTGACCGTGCCCCCGATCGACGGAGTGGCCAGGTTCACCGCCGACAGGCCGCGCTGGAGCTGGAGGCTGGTGGCGGCGTCGCCCACGCCGTCCCAGTTGGACCAGTAGACCCAGCCGTTCTCCATGTCGTTGACGGGCACGCCGTTGATCATCACGGCGGTGTTGCGCTGGTTGAAGCCGCGCACGTTGATGCGGGCGTCGCCGGCGCCGCCGCCCTGCGATGTTGCGTATACGCTGGGCGTCACGTTGAGCACCAGCGGCAGGTCGCGGGAACCCAACTGGTTCTGGATCTGGGTCTTGCTCAGGTTGGTGAACGCCACCGGGGTCTTCCGATCCTGGGCGCGGGTGGCGAAGACCTCAAGGGCGTCGAACGCGATCGCCTCCTGGCTGAGGCTGAAGTCCAGCGCCAGCGACTGGCCCGCCTCCAGCGAGAGGCCGGTCGCGGACTGGCCCCCGTAGCCGATCATGATCACTTCGACGGTGTAGGGCCCGCCGGGACGAACTCCCTCCACCACGAACGCGCCGTCGTTCCCCGACAGCGCCCCCGTCTGGACCCCGGTCACCTCGTGCGTCACCACCACCTGTGCGCTGGCGATGCCGGCGTCGCCATCCCCGGTGACCCGGCCCGTTATGGTGGCGGCCTGTTGCGCGGCCAGATCGCCGGCGCACACCGCGACCAGCACGGCGAGAACTGCATTCAGACGACTTCTGGACAACATCGGCTATCCTCCCTTTGCTAGAGATTGCATGACGAATCTGGTTCCATCGACTTCCGCCCGCGGGCGTGTACTACTCGAATGGGGCTGCGGGATCCCGGGTTGGACCGTCCGGCAGGGCGCGCATCCGGGTCAGCCTGCCGGGGACGGCCTTGCGATGATGTAGCGACCGAAGATCCAGGCGGCGGTGAGCAGGGCGAGCCCGGCGAGGGCCACCAGTCCGAGCGTCCTGTTGACGACGTCGGATGCTTCCGAGTTGATCTGGCCTTCCGGACGTCCGATGGCGATGTAGCCCTCGGGGGTCGCTCCTTCACCCGTCAGCGGCGCGACCGCGAAGACCGACATGCTCCCGTCCAGGTCGGCGCCGTGCACGATGCCGGACTCGTCGGCCGCCTCGGGGAACCCCTCCGTCCGCATCGCGCCGATGGTGTCGCCCTCGCTCTGGCCTGCAGGGTAGCGAACCAGGACGCGGCCTTCCCGGTCGAGCACCGTGAAGGTGGACGACTCGGGCAACTCCATGTCCTGCGCGATATCGCTCAGGGCGCGCAGGTCGATGCTCGCGATCAGAACCCCGCCGGGCATCCCGCTGTCATCGGGAACCGGGATGGCCGACGCGACTCCCGGGCGCCCGGTGACGCGTCCGATCTGGTAGGCGCCGATGACGTGGCGGTTCTCGTTCATGGCGCGGATGTAGTAGGTGCGGTCGCCCAGGTAGAGCAGCCCGTCCGGCTGCACGGAGCCGCACCCGACGTACCCCTCCATACCGATGGCCCAGATCCCGTTGAGGTGGTTGGCCTGGTCGAAAACGCGCCCCAGGATGTCGGTGCATTCCGGCTGCTGCATCCCGTTCACCTGCGGGAACTCCGCGAGCGTCGCGAGTAATACGCGGCTCTCTTCGAGCAGCCGGTTGTACTCCACCGACGTCTCCCTCGTGGCGCGCAGAAGTTCCTGCTCCTGATTGGCCAACTGTAGCGAGCGGATCTCCCCGTTCGCGTACAGGTAGATGCCGACCGCCGGAAGGAAGGCGATCAGCACGAGCAGCAGGACACGGCCGGTGAACCCCGGGTTCGACGTTGACATCGATCGGCTCTCCTCGTTGGGTGCGATGTGGGTTTCCGCAATCTAGCACGTCGTCAGGAATTGCGCTCCGTCCTGCGGCAAGGTGTCCCGGGACTCGCCGGATCACTAGTTTTGCGCGCGGACAACGCTTCCTTTTCGGTGGTGGCGACTGAGCCATGAGCCTCGAATCCCTCGGGAATCTCGCGGAGATCGTCGGCGTTCTCGTCGTGATCGCGGGTTTCCTTTTCGGCTACCTGCAGATCCAGCAGTACGGCATCCAACGGCGCGCCACGGCCGCCATCGAACTCGCGCGATCTCTGCAGAATCCCCCCATGGCGCGCGCCCTTCGCCTGGTCTTCACCCTCCCGCCGGGTCTCGACGCGTCCGAGATTCGCGAGCGCGGCAGCGAGTATGAGGACGCGGCGATGCTGGTTTGTCTGACCTTCGAATCGGTCGGCCTCATGGCCCATCGCCACATGGTCTCCCTGGAGCTGGTGTGGGAGTTCATGGGCGGGGCGCTGCTCGGTTCCTGGGAGCGGCTCGAGGACTGGACGCACGAGATCCGCGACCGGAGCGGCGACGAAAAATTCAACGAGTGGATGCAGTGGCTGGTGGAGCAGTGCTCCCGCCGGTACGGCCGGGAGGAACCGGCATACCGGCGGTTCGCGGAGTGGCTCCCCGGCCGGCAGGACCGCGTGGCCTGAGGGGAGGCCGCGGGGTCGCGGCCTCCCGAAGAGCGCGTCGGGCGGCTCCGTTCAGCCCGAACGGATCGGGATGCTGATGCTGGTCTGTTCCCACTCCATGACCAGATCGGCTCCGCCATCGGCCTCCGAGAACGTGTAGCGAAGCTGGTCGACGGCCTCGTCCAGCATCCCCGGCGTTACCGTGAAGCTCCCTACGTCGTTGGCCATGACCTCCTCGTTGATCGCGATGCCCCAGCGCTCGGCGACCGAGTTGACGTGGACGGTCCAGTCGCCCATCGTCGGCGTCGCGTAGAGGGAGTATGCGCCCGCATCAAGTGCGACGCCGCCCACGCTCGCGGCCGCGCTCAGGTAGATCGCCGTCGCCTCGTTGGCGCCCATGCGCCAGGGGGCGTCGTAGGGAACCAGGGCGCCCATGATCTCCCGGGTCACGTCCGGGTTGTTGGGGTCCCGGCGCAGGGGCGCGCCGTAACAGACCTTGACCATCACGTCGCCGAACGACGTCGAGGCCGACTCGAGCGAACTGAGGCGTCCTTCGAGGTCTCCGCTCACGAAGCAATCGGGTTCCATGGCCATTTCTTCGGACTCGGCCATCTCCATGTCGGAGGCCTCTTCCGCGGCCTCCTGCGCGCAGGCGGGAAGAAGAAGGAGAAGGGCGAACGCGGCTGTCAGGGGCGTGAAGAGCTTCATCAAGTTCCTCCACTCGAGGGGATGCTGTACAGCGAGTGCGTCGCGGCGGAAGCGTGTCCCAACACGCGACGCGGAACACCGGGCTCGCACGGTAAGGCGGCTTCGGATAGGATGATGCGCGCCCGAAGTCCGGTCAAGTCGGACGGCGGGTCGCGAGGCGGCTCCGAGAGGAGCGCCTGAGTGGACGGAACTTGCCCAGGGAGACGCCATGAAGGCTGTACTGATGGACGGTTTCGGGGATGCCGGGGTGTTGCACTGGGGCGATGCTCCCGAGCCGGAGCCGGGCCCGGGGCAGGTGCTCATCGAGGTCATGGCGACCACCGTGAACCACGCTGACATAAGCCAGCGGGAGGGGAAGTACCCTCCGCCCCCGGGCGAGTCGGAGATCCTGGGACTCGAGGTGGCGGGCGTGGTGCGCGAGGTGGGCCCCGGCGTCGAGCGCTTTGGGCCCGGCGACCGGGTGATGACGCTGGTGGCCGGCGGCGGGTACGCCGAGTTCGCTTGCGCCTACGAGGGCCACCTGGTGCGGGTCCCCGAGGCGCTCTCGTGGGAGGAGGCGGCGTGCGTGTGCGAGACCTACGTGACCGCCTACCTCAATCTGTTCATGCTGGGCGGCCTCGGGGACGGGGACGCCGTGCTGCTGCACGGAGGCGGAGGTGGGGTGAACACGGCCGCCATCCACCTCTGCCGCACGCTGGCCCCGGCCACCCGCATGGTCGTGACGGCCTCGCCGAGCAAGGTGGAGCGGGTGCGGGCGATGGGAGCGCACCACGTGGTGGATTACACGGCCGAGGAGTTTGCCCCGGCGGTGCGCGCCTTCACGGGGGGGCGGGGGGTGGATGTGGTGCTCGACCACATCGGCGCGGCGTACCTGAAAGGCAACCTGAAGGCGATGGTGCCCGGTGGCCGCCTGGTCGTAATCGGCCTGATGGGCGGGCTCAAGGCCGAGCTCAACCTGGCCCTGCTGATGGTGAAGCGGCACACGGTCGTCGGCTCGGTGCTGCGCTCGCGGCCGGTGCCCGAGAAGGCCGACATCATGGCCGAGTTCGAGCGGGTGGTGGTCCCGCATTTCGCCGCCCGCCGCATCGTGCCTCTTATCGACAGGGTCTATCCGCTGCGGGAGGTGGCTGAAGCGCACCGGCAGATGGAGGCGAGCGCCCACTTCGGCAAGCTGGTGCTGAGGGTGCGGGAGGGGTAGCCCGCACTACCGCCCGGCGGAGGTTTTCAGGATTCTGGGATCGTAGCGGTAGTCCGTGATCTCACCCGGCTCAAGCCGCACGGAATCCGGGTGAGCGGGATTGACGATGTAGTTGACTTCACCGATGACCACCGCGCTCGGTACGACGAGGACGGCGGATTCGAGCGAGGCGAGCCATCGGTCCCCAATACGCTGGGTGGCGGGATGCAGGCTGGTACGGGCCCAATCGGCGGGCAGCGCCCGCACATCCGCAGCCTTCACGAGGTGCTCCGGAATGCCAACGGGAAGTTTCCGGTACCCTTTCAGCACATCGGTTTCCCGGAGGTGAACGAGCAGCTCCAGGCTCGCCAGCGCCAGACTGGCTGCCAGGTAGACCACCCGCTGCCCCGGGCTGTTCCAGCGCCCGCCATTCCGAAGAGTGCCGTCCCCGGAGAGCATGGCTTTGACGGTACGGGAATACTCCGCCGAGGCCAGGCGCCACCCTTGGACCAGTTCAGGCACCTCTAGCTGAAGATACCGTGGCGAATCCGTCCGATGACCTGTTCCACTTCGCGGCTCCCCACCTCCGTCGATGCCCGTTCGAGCGGTGACTCGCCCTCCAGCAGATCGTGCGGGTCACCGAGCCACCGGCGGGCGGCTTTGCCATCACCCAGCATCATGTCGTGGACCAATGCCACCAGACGGGCCACGCGCACGAGTCGATCCGACTCCTCTTCCGCCAGCAGCCCCGCCTTTCGCCTCCGGGCGAGCGTAGTCGCGGGCAGGCCGATCACTCGGGCGAGCGCCAGGCGCCCGACCCCGGCGGCGGCCGCGACCTCGTCCAGCGTCGAGAACGGCAGGCCGCTCCGAACCCGGGCCACCGCTCCCTCGCGAACCAGAAGACGGTCGAGGGCTGACCGCGACTCCGGCGTCGGGTATCTCATTACGATGTGTCCCCAAATGGTATTTCGTCTGATTCCATATGGTAACAGGGTAACGCCAGTCACCCGGGTCGGCCGTGGAGGCGGACCGTCGTCCCGTGGCATATCATCCACCGGGGATGCGGGCACGTTCCTGCGTCCAGCACCGGGAAGCCGCAGTTGTCGCCCGTCTTCCTTGGCAGGCCGCGCGCGGCTCCCTAGCTTTGCCCGGACTCGCGGGGAGGCCCGCGTGGCTCGATTCGAAAGCCATCAGGGAGGATCAGTTCATGACGACCGCAACCGCACTGAAATCCAGGACCGCCGAAGACACGCTCGCTCGCAAGAGCCGGGACGAGGACGTCATCTCGGGCGGGCACCTGGCGGCCCGGGCGCTGGCCAACGAGGGCGTCGACACCGTCTTCACGCTGTGCGGCGGGCACATCATCGACACCTACGACGGGTGCATCGACGAGGGCATCCGCATCATCGACGTGCGCCACGAGCAGGTGGCGGCCCACGCGGCCGATGGGTACGCACGCCAGACCGGCGGGCTCGGGTGCGTGATCACCACGGCCGGCCCCGGCTTCACCAACGCGCTTACCGGGATCGCGACCGCGTTCCGGTCCGAGAGCCCGGTACTGCACATCGGCGGGCAGGGCGCGCTCACCCAGCACAAGATGGGGTCGCTGCAGGATCTGCCCCACGTCAACATCGCGCGCCCGATTACCAAGTTCTCGGGCGGGGTTCGCTCCACCGAGCGCATCGCGGACATGGTGTCGATGGCCGCGCGCGAGTGCTTCGCGGGCACGCCGGGGCCGAGCTACCTCGAAATCCCCCGCGACATCCTGGACCGCGAGATCCCGCTCGCCGGCGCGACCATCCCCGAGCCCGGCCGCTACCGGGCCTCGACCCGGTCCGTGGGCGACCCGCGCGACATCGAGCATCTCGCCGACCTGCTGGTCAAGTCCGAGCGCCCCGCCATCCTATTCGGGCAGCAGGTGTGGGGCTGCCGCGCCCACCGGGAGGCCTGGGACCTGGTTCGCACGCTGAACATCCCCACCTTCACCAACGGAGCCTCGCGTGGCCTGCTCGGCCCCGACGATCCCCATTACTTCCACCGCACCCGCGGCGCCGCGTTCGGCAACGCCGACGTGATCGTGATCGTGGGCACCCCCTTCGACTTCCGCATGGGGTACGGGAAGCGTCTCCCTGCGGGCGCGAAGGTCGTGCAGATCGACCTCGACTACCGCACGGTCGGCAAGAACCGCGACGTGGACCTGGGGGTGGTGGGTCATCCCGGCGCCGTCATGGAGGCGGTGCTCGCGTCGGCCAGCGTCAACCTCGGCGACGGCCCGGCCCGCCGCCTGGGCTGGATGAAGGAGCTGCGCGCCATCGAGGAGCAGAAGACCGAGAAGCTGATGCCGCTCTTCCTCTCCGACGCCGACCCAATCCATCCCTATCGGGTGGCGTGGGAGCTGAACGAGTTCCTCACCGAGGACACCGTCTACATCGGCGACGGCGGCGATGTCGTCACCATCAGCGCCCAGGCGGTCAAGCCGCGAGCGCCGGGCAACTGGATGGATCCGGGCGCCCTGGGCGGACTCGGCGTCGGCACCGGCTTCGCCATGGCGGCCAAGCTCGCGCATCCGAACAAGGAGATCCTCTGCTACTACGGCGACGGCTCCTTCGGCATGACCGCCTTCGACATGGAGACCTGCAACCGCTTCGGCGCGCCCTACATCGCCGTCATCGGCAACAACTCGGCGATGAACCAGATCCGCTACGGGCAACTGGCCAAGTACGGGCAGGAGCGCGGCAACGTGGGCAACCTGCTGGGCGACGTGCCCTTCTCGAAGTTCGCGGAGATGCTGGGTGGATACGGCGAGGAGGTGCGCGATCCAAGCCAGATCCAGCCGGCCCTCCAGCGGGCGCGCGAGTCGGTGCGCAGCAGCGGCAAGTCGGCGGTCATCAACATCTGGGTGGATCCCGGCGAATGGGCGCCGGGCACCAAGCGCCAGACGATGTACAAGTAGTCGCAGCCGGCCAGCCATAACCGAGCGAGCATCGGCAACCCGTGACCCGGACCGGCGATGAAGGGGTCCGGATACGAGTGACCGGCACCCTTCCGCCATCGATCAACCCTTAACCAGCAATCGGAGCCACCCGTCAATGAGCAAAGCACTCAACGGCATCCGCATCCTGGACATGACCCACGTCCAGGCCGGCCCCACCTCCAGCCAGCTCCTGGGCTTCATGGGCGCGGACGTGATCAAGCTGGAGTCGCCCTTCGGGGACGCCACCCGCAAGCAGCTGCGCGATGTGCCGGGGGCCGACAGCCTCTACTTCACCATGCTCAACTGCAACAAGCGCTCGATCACGGTGAACCTGAAGAACGAGCGCGGGAAGGAGGTCTTCACCCGGCTGGTGCAGGAGTGCGACGTGCTCATGGAGAACTTCGGGCCGGGCGTCCTCGACAGGCTCGGCTTCGGATGGGAGCGGGTGCACGAGATCAACCCGCGCATGGTGATGGCCTCCATCAAGGGCTTCGGAACCGAGGGTCCCTACGCTGCCTTCAAGGCCTACGAGAACATCGCACAGGCGATGGGCGGCTCGATGAGCACGACCGGCATGTTCGACGGATCGCCCGTCGTGACCGGCGCGCAGATCGGCGACTCGGGCACCGGGGTTCACCTGGCGCTGGGTATCCTCGCGGCGCTGCTCCACCGCGAGCAGACGGGGAAGGGCCAGTACGTCGAGTGCGCCATGATGGACTGCGTGATGAACCTGGTGCGGGTGAAGTGGCGCGATCATCAGCGCATCACCCGCGGCCCGCTGGCCGAGTACTCGATTCAGGAGTTCGACGACTTCACCCCGCGCGCCGGCAACGACTCGGGGGGCGGGCAGCTGGGCAACTGCATCCACTGCAAGCCGGGCGGCATCAACGACTACCTCTACATCGTGGTGCAGGAGCACGTCTGGGAGGCGCTGGCGACCCGGGTCGGAGGCGAGGAGCTGGTGAACGACCCACGCTTCGCCGACATCACCGTGCGGCGAAAGAACCAGGGCGCCATGTGGGACATCCTGAACGACTTCGCGAGCCGGTACACGAAGCGCGAGCTGATGGCCATCCTGAACGAGTTGAACGTCCCCTGCGGTCCCGTGATGAGCACCGCGGACCTGGCGGACGACGACCACGTGCGCGGGCGCGAGATGTATGTGGAGCTCGACCATCCCGAGCGCGGCCCCTACTGGAACCTCGGCTGCCCCATCAAGCTCTCCGACTCTCCAGCGGTGATCACGCGCTCGCCGCTGCTGGGCGAGCACACCGACGATATTCTCGGGGATGTGCTCGGGTACGGCGGGGACGAGATCGCCGAAATGAAGGAGGCCGGGGCCTTCACCTTCAAGCGCTGAGCCATCTCAATTAGCCAGGAGTCCGGGACCTTGAATAATCCCACGAGCCAATCCGCCTCGAACGCCGACATCCTGGAGCGCCACGGAACCTGGTTCGGGCACCCCGCGGGGCTCTCCACCCTCTTCTTCACCGAGATGTGGGAGCGCTTCTCGTACTACGGGATGCGCGCGCTGCTCGCGCTCTACATGACCACGGCGACGACGCACGTGATCCTGCGGGGCGACGGATCGGAGGTGGCCAACCCCGGGATGGGGCTCGATGTAGGGACTGCGGCCGCCATCTACGGCCTGTACACGAGCCTCGTCTACATCATGGCGCTCCCCGGCGGCTGGGTGGCCGACAACCTCTGGGGGCAGCGCAAGGCGGTGTGGGTCGGGGGCTGGATCATCGCCCTGGGCCACTTCACGATGGCGGTGCCGAGCACGTTCGCCTTCTTCCTGGGGCTCGTCTTCGTGGTTCTGGGCACGGGGCTGCTCAAGCCCAACGTCAGCACCATCGTGGGGGAGCTCTATCCCGAGGGGGGCGCGAGGCGCGATGCCGGCTTCTCGATCTTCTACATGGGGATCAACGTCGGGGCGCTGTTGGGGCCGCTCATCACCAGCTTCCTCGCAGAGGGCTACAACTGGCACTGGGGTTTCGGCGCGGCGGGCGTGGGCATGGTCTTCGGCCTCATCCAGTACCGCAATCGCGCCCGCCTGCTGGGCGAGACGGGGCTCCTGAAGACGGAGGATCGCCCCGCGCAGCTGGCGGCGAAGTCGCGCAGGTTCTTCGGCACCTTCTTCGCCGTGGCCGTCGGGGTGGTGGCCTTCGGCTACCTGGTGTCGAGCGGGGTGATTCCCGCCACCCTGTCGCAGATCGCGACGGTGCTGGGCTACAGCGTGCTGATCATCATCGCGGCCTACTTCGTCTACCTGTGGACGGTGGGAGGCCACACCCGGGAAGAGAACCGGCGGCTGGGGGTGATCTTCTGGCTCTTCCTGCTGATCGCCGTGTTCTGGTCGGGCTTCGAGCAGGCCGGATCCTCCCTCAACCTCTTCGGGCGCGACTACACCGACCGCAACATCCTCGGCTGGCTCATGCCCGCGGGCTTCCTGCAGTCGGTCAACTCCTTCTTCATCATCCTGCTTGCGCCCGTCTTCGGATCGCTCTGGGTGTGGCTGGAGCGGCGAAACCGCAACCCGTCGATCCCCATGAAGGCGGGGATGGGACTGGTGGGGCTGTCGATGGGGTTCTTCGTGCTGGCCTGGGGCGCCGCGAACGCCACCACCGACAACCTGGTGAGCCCGTCGTGGCTGGTCGTGACCTACTTCTTCCACACCGTGGGTGAGCTGTGCATCTCGCCCATCGGCCTGTCGGCCATCACCAAGCTGTCGCCCGCCAACCGGGTGGGTCAGATGATGGGGGTGTGGTTCGTGGGGGCGGCGCTGGGGAACCTGTTCGCCGGACTGGTGGCCGGGCAACTGGCGGACCTCGCGCCGGGACCGCTCTTCCAGAACGTCGCGATGACCATCGGCATCGTGGGCATCGTGGGCCTGCTGGCGGCGCCCTGGGTCAAGCGGCTGACGGGGGGGAAGAGCTAGCGGCTCTCTGCGCGGCCTGTCTCAAAGGGGGCTGCTCGGTGCGGCTAGCCCTCCCGGTCGCGCATGTCGGTCAGAGCGTCGGTGTCGATCGCGTCTCGCAGGTCGTAGAGTTCGTCCATCGTCAGGCCGTACCCTTCCATGGAGACCACGAAGCGGCCTTCCACCAGCCAGGTGAACTGCCCCCGGCCACGGTCTCCGCGCCTTGACCGAAACTCGGCCAGGGCCGGATATCCCTCGTACTCCAGCGTGCGCTGCCAACCGCGCTCGCTCTCTTCGTCGATCTCGACGTCGAGCCAATCCAGGAAATCCTCCGACCCGACCATCGGGAGAGCTCCGATATCGGCGATGGTGACGTCCACGTCCGCTCCGTCGCCATTGCCGTACTCGGCTTCGACCCTGGAGACGCGGAACCCGAGCGCGCCTACGGTCGACCCTTCACGAGACGAGAGCGAAAAGCCGGCGGCCTCGTCCGGCAGGACATCGCGCAGCGCGCGGAAAGACACCGGCCTCTCGACCAGGGTCTCGCCGGACAACTCCAGGTCGACGTCGTGAAGCGCCTCGGTCAGCTGGCTTACCGCGTTGCCCAGACCATCGGCGAATTCGTCCGCGACCTCGTGCACGCTCTCCCTCACCTCTTCGATCTCGACTTCCGCGCGCGACTCGTCTTCCCCGATGTAGAAGCAGCCCGCCGACATCAGGCCGACGAACAGGGTGGCCGCGAGGGCGCACGACCGCAACGGGCGGCCACGAACTCGACACTTCCAGGACATGTTTTCCTCCAGACGCTGAACGCAGGGCTTTGCGGTCGCTACGGCTGCGAATCGCCGCGCCGCCGGGCCACCTGTCCGATCGGTGCGGCGGCCCGTGCGCGTCTACGCGCGTCTGGCGCGGGAAGTGTCACGGACGCCGCTGCCCGGGACGACATCCGCCCGGCCGAGCCGGGACGCGCAGTCCGCGGATGCCGTGATGGGGATGGTGCCGCTGCGGCCTTGAGGCGGCTAAGCGCGAGCCGCCCCACGCAGCGACAGCACCACCCCAACCCCCACCACCGTCAGCGCGCCGATCACGTTGTGCCACAGGAACGAAACGTCGGGTGCGCCAAAGGTCACGGCGGCCACCGCCCCCATCCCCACGAGCAGCCCGACGAACGCGCCGGCCGCCCTGGCCCGGGGCACCATCGCCAGCAGGAAGACGCCCAGGATCGAGCCGTAGAAGAATGACCCGAACCGGTTCACCACCTCGATCAGCGAGCCCAGGCTGACCGCGTAGAGGGCGACGAAGCAGGCGAACACCCCCCAGAACGCGGTCGCGGCCTTCGACACCGCCAGGTAGTGGGCGTCGCTCGCCTCCGGGCGGAACCAGCGCCGGTAGAAGTCGATGATGCTGGTGGTCGAAAGGGAGTTCAGCTCCGACGAGATGCTCGACATGGCGGCTGCGATGATCGCCGCGATGAAGAGGCCCGCGAGCCCGATCGGCAGCTCGCCGAGGACGAAGCGGGGGATGATGTAGTTGACGTCGCGGGAGGCCTCGCCGGTGACCTCCTCGGCCATGGCGAGCGCCTCGGCGCGGATCTCCTGAACGGTCGTTTCGCGGCCCCGGAATTCGTCGAGGGCGGCCTGTCCGGCGGCATCCCCGTCGGCGGTGGCGGCCAGTCCCGCCGCGCGGCGGGCCGCGTCTTCTCTCAGCGCCAGCGCTTCCCCGTAGCGGCCCTGGAGGGTGGCGTACTCCGTTCCCCGCACCTCCGCCACCGCGTTCTCGTGGGCCGGGTTGAACAGCAGCGGGGGCGGCTGGAACTGGTAGTAGACGAACACCATCACGCCGACCAGGAGCACGAGTGCCTGCAGCGGGATCTTCCAGTACGCGCTCATCAGGAGCGAGGTGCGCGCGGCGCCGACCGATTTTGCGGCCAGGTAGCGCTGCACCTGGGACTGGTCCGTACCGAAGTAGGACAGCATCAGGAAGGTGCCGCCGATGAGCCCCGACCAGAAGGTGTACGTCTCGGTGACGGTGAACGAGAAGTCGAACACCCTCAGGCGTCCCGTCGCGCCCGCGATGTGCAGCGCCTCGCCGGGCGAAACCGGCATGCGTACGACGAGCACCACCACCACGGCCAGCAGCGCGACGACAATCAGGACCATCTGCTTGACGTCGGCCCAGGTGACCGCCTGAATGCCACCCAGCATCGTGTACGCGACCGTCGGAACGCCGATCAGCGCGACGCACCAGAGGAGCGGCCATCCGAACACCGCCGAGAAGACGACCGCCGGCGCCGCGATGATCACCCCGCACGACATCCCGCGCGACAGCAGGAAGAGGAAGGCGGTCAGCGCGCGCGTCCGCGGCCCGAAACGGCGCTCCAGGTACTCGTACGCGGTGAAGACGCCGGCTCCGCGCAGGAACGGCACCAGCGTGACGCCCAGAAGAACCATGGCGAGCGGCAGCCCGAAGTAGAACTGCACGAAGCGCAGCCCGTCGGTGGCGCCCTGTCCCGTCGTGCCGATCATGGTCACCGCCGACAACTGCGTCGCCATCACCGAAAGCCCGACCGCCCACCAGGGAAGCGAGCGATTCGCCAGGAAGTAGCCCTCGACCTCCGTGGTGCCGCGCGCCCGCCGGACGCCGTCGACCAGCACGTAGGTGACGTACGCGACAACGATCAGCCAGTTGATGGGATGCATGGGCGGGTTGCTAGCTGTGGTAGGTGGCCTGCAGGAGCCAGAGCAGAATCAGGGCGACCACCTGGACCAGGAGGACCTTGAGCAGCGTCGGGCGAAAGCGGGCGTCCGGCTCCGCCTCCTTCTCGCTGCCCTGCATTCGCTGATTTGTCATATCATGCCCCGAAAAGCGGGATGTCGAACACCCGCGCGAAGATCAGCAGCACGCTCATCGCGGTGAACACGATCAGGCTGAACCAGCCGAACCAGCGGGCGAAGGGGGAGGGGTAGAAGGCGCGGTCCTCCTTCGGGATCACGACCAGGCAGTAGTAGAAGTTGAGGAAGAAGATCACCGGGGCGATGAAGAACGCCAGCGCCGAGGCGACGAGCACCAGGAAGACCGGCCGCGGCAGCCCCGCGATCACGGCCACCGAGCCGATCAGCGAGTAGATCATGGTGGCGCGGTAGAGGTTGTACTCCGAGTACCAGCCCTTCTGCTTACGGTCGATGCCCGCCGTGCGCGCGGTGCCGCGGAAGAGGTTGCGGGCACAGGCCCCGACGATACGCGGCCAGCCGTCGAAGTAGTTGAAAGCGGTCGAGAAGGTGGCCGCGAAGGCGCCGAACATGAACAGGCCCATCATGCCCGGGCCCACCGAGTTGGTGAAGATGCCCGCGATCTCGCCCATCACCGCCTGGCCCTCCACCGCGCTGGGATAGAGCCACACCGCCGCCAGCAGCATGAACACGGCGGCCATCACGAACGACACCACGTGCCCGAGCCGGAAGTCCCAGAGACCGATCTGGAACCAGCGCCGGCAGTATTCCTGCGCGTGCGCGGGGAGACGGTCGGTGTGGACGGTCAGGTCGCGGAGGCGTGGCGAGAAGGGGTTGAAGGAGCGCGCGATCCCCAGCTCCTCCATGCGGTCGCGGATCCTGCTCATGCCGGCCTTCTTCGCCTTCCCCCACTCCGAGGCCTGCAGCGAGACGTCCATGCCGGTGGGCAGGAGGCCCAGGAACGCGGCGATGACCAGCCAGGAGCCGTCCGGGATCTCGACCAGGAAGAAGGTGCCCATCTCGGAGAAGGGCGCGGGCTGGTAGAAGTACACCGCCAGCGTGGACACCACCATGATGGCCGCAAGGATCTTGGCCGAGTTTTCCACGGCCTTGTAGCGGCCCATGAGCAGGATGCCCACCGACACGACCCCGAGCCCAACCGCCGCCCCGGTGAGGGTGACGGGCCAGCCCATCACTTCCGAGGCCACGTAGTAGACGACCGCAGCCGCCGCGATCAGCCTGCCCGCCTGTCCGATCGCGCACTGGATCAGCGTCGTCACCAGGACGTACCAGAGCGGCCACTTTCCGCGCGCCGTGGCGTACGCCTCGATCAGGCTCTTCCCGGTGGCGTTGGTGAAGCGGAAGGCCATCTCGAAGCCGTAGTACTTGAAGATGTACGCCACCGGCAGGCACCAGAGCAGCGCGTACGCGAACCGGCCCCCCGCCGTTGGCGCGGTAACCAGATGGCTGGTGCCGATCCCGGTCATCATCAGGATGATCCCCGGTCCGAAGTGCCGGAGAAGTCCGCGCGCCGAGCGGTCCGGAAGCTCGAGCTGGTCGAATTCGGAGGCTTCCGCCGGGGTGCGGCCGGGGTTCTGGGCCATGGGGTTTCTCCGCTGGATGATGGAGGGCGTCCGCCGGGCATAATGGGAGGCACGGGGAAGAACAGAAAGATCGGGGATTTCGGGCGGCTTTCCGGGGCTCCGCCGTATTTGTTAGCTTCGGCTCCCGGGCGAGAGCGATTCAAGGTGCCGCACTCCCCAGACTGCAACCCTCTGCCAGGTGCCATGAGCGAACGTCCCCTGCTGATGATCCCCGGACCCATCGAGGTCTCCCCGGAGGTACTGCGCGCCTTTTCGAGGCCGCCTCCCGGCCACGGTCAACCCTTCGTGGTGAAGGCGTTCGGCGAGTCGCTGAGCCGGATGCGCGAAGTGTGGCGAGCCGGGGAGGGCGCACAGCCGTTCATGGTCGCGGGAAGCGGGACGCTGGCGATGGACATGGCGGCGGTGAACCTGCTCGACCCGGGCGACGAAGCCCTGCTCGTGGACACCGGCTACTTCGCCGACCGCATGCGGCTGGTGCTGGAGCATCGCGGGGTCAAGGTCCATACGGTGGTCAGCCCGCCGGGCGAGCGGCCGGAGCCGGAGGAGGTGGCGGCCGCCCTGGACGCCTGCGCGGCCAAGGCGCTGTTCGCGACCCATGTCGATACCTCGACCGGCGTGCTCGTCGATCCGGCCGCCCTGGCGGCGGCCGCGCGCTCGCGCGGAGTGCTCTCCGTCTTCGACGGCGTCTGCGCCACCGGGGCGGAGGCCTTCGAGATGTCCGAATGGGGCGCCGACGTGTATTTCACCGCCTCGCAGAAGGCGATGGGGCTCCCGCCCGGACTGGCGCTCTTCGTGGCCGGCCCGCGCGCGATGGAGGCGAGCCGGAAGCGCCGCACACCCTGTCCCCTTTACCTCGACTGGAACGTCTGGCTGCCCATCATGGAGACGCACGAGGCGGGCCGGATGAGCTACTTCGCCACCCCCGCGACCAACCTCCTCGTCGCGGCCGAGGTCGCGCTGGATGAGATCCTCTCCGATCGGCTGGATGGGCTCGAGGGGGTGGATGCGCGCATCGAGCGCCATGCGCGGGCCGGCCGGGCCATGCGGGCCGCCTGGGCGCACATGGGGCTCGGCGTGGTCCCCGCCAGCGACGCGCACTGCGCGAATACCCTGAGCGCGGTCCGGTACCCGGCGGGCGTGGACGCCGCCCTGGTGGGCCGTATCGTCGAGCGGGGCGTGATCGTCGCGGCGGGACTGCATCCCGCCATGGCCGACCGGTACTTCCGCGTGGGGCACATGGGCTACGTGACCACCCGGCCGGACCTGCTGCGGCGCACCATCCGCGCCGTGGGCGACGCCCTGGGGGCGAGCGGGTGCGCGGTCGACACCGCGGGTGCGGTCGATGCAGCCATGGAGGAGCTCGGGTCCCGCGCGGTCGCCGTGTAGCCGCGTCCACTCCCCGATCCGGCAGCGCCCCGAGCCCCGGCCCAGGAGCCCGACACCCGCCAGACCATCGCAAGCACCAGCCGCCACCGGACGCGCGCAGACGCCACCGCAAACACGCACACAATCGCAAGCCGTCACGTAAGGAGACAACCCGTGGTCTACACCTCCCGAGTCCGCATCGAGCGCAAGGCGGGCCCGTTGCGCCACGCGCATTTGCCGGCGACACCCGACGCCGTCCTGTTCGGGGTGCACAGCGAGATCGCCAGCCACTACGGCGTCGAGCCGGAAACGCCGGTGGCCACCACCCTCGACTACATTGTGGCGGCGGCCGGAGGCTGACTGACGGGAACCCTTGGCGGCGCGCTGGAGGCGCGCGGGATTCCGGCAGGGCAGGATCGCCTGACCTCCGAGGTCGAGGGAGGCATCGACAAGGAGGACGGCGTGCTCGTGATTCGCACCGTTCATGTGCGCTACCACCTGCGCATGGAGGCGGGGAAGGAGGAGCGCGCGCGGCGGGCGCACGAGATCCATCACCCCTACTGCCCCGTCTACCGGACCCTGGTCGGGTGCGTCGAGTTCTCCACCGAACTCGAAATCGAGATCGTGTCGTGAGCGGGCGGCAGGGGCAGGGGTTGCCGGGCGGGTCGCTCTCCCGCCGGCAGTTCACGGCGCTGCTGGCCGCGGGCGGGGCATCCGCCTTCCTCCCGGGCTGTCGCTCTGACACCGGCGCCGTCGATCCCGAACTGGACACGGCGTGGTTCAAGGATCCCGATCCCTTCATCCGCCACGCCATCAACCTGGAGAGCCGGCTCGAACTCCTCGACGGGCTGATCACACCCAACGACCTCTTCTTCGTGCGCAATCATGCCCCGACCCCGGCAATCGCGGCGGACGACTACCGGTTGCGCGTCACCGGCGACGGCATCGAACGGAGCATCGAACTCGGCCTCGACGACCTGCGCGCGCTGCCGAGCCAGTCGGTGATTGCGTACCTGGAGTGCGCCGGCAACTGGCGCGGCTTCTATGCCCGCGTGCTGGGACAGGCGGCCGAGGGTACGCAGTGGAGCACGGGGGCGGTCGGATGCGCTGCGTGGTCGGGACCGTCGCTGGCTTCGGTGCTCACGGCGGCCGGGCTGCGGCCGGAGGCGGTGGCGGTCAACCTCGTGGGCCTCGACGACGGGGGCTTCAGCCGGCCCATGCCGGTGGACAAGGCGATGGACCCGGACACCCTGCTCGCCCTGTCGATGAACGGCGAGCCGCTGCCTCCCGACCACGGGTTCCCGGTGCGCGGCGTGGTGCCCGGCTGGGCGGGAAGCAACAGCATCAAGTGGGTCGGGGAGATCCAGGTCTCCACCGAGCCGATCTGGGTAGGCGCCAACACCAGTTCGTACGTCCTGATCGGCCCGGACTGGCCCGCCGAGCAGTACGCGCCCGCCGACGGCGCCCCTGTGACGGCGCTCCCGGTGAAGAGCGCGCTGGCACTCCCCTGGCCGGGGACGGTCCCCGCGGGGAAAACCCGGCTCCGCGGCTTCGCCTACTCGAACGACGGTCCCGTCGAGTCGGTGGAGTGGAGCGCGGACGACGGCGCCAGCTGGGCGCCCGCGCGGCTGATGGGCCCTCGCCTGCGCTACGCCTGGACGCGCTTCGAGTTCGAGTGGCAGGCCTCGCCCGGTTCCTACACGCTGCGCACCCGCGCCACCGATGCGGCGGGCAACACCCAGCCCATGGAAGGCGTGTGGAACCAGAAGGGCTACCTGCTCAATCTGGCGCTTCCGCACCCGGTGGAGGTGAGCTGAGTGAAAGGTCGGGCGCGCGTGGTAGTGGCGCTCGTCCTGGCCGGGGCCGCAGTTTCCGCCACCGCGCTCCTGGCCGGCTGTAGCGATGGCCCCGAGATCGACGGCGCCCTGGTGTACGCCCAACGCTGCGCCTTCTGCCATGATGTGGAGGGCCAGGTCGGGGCCGAGATCACCGCGACGACCCTGGCGTCCCGCGGCGACGAGGAGACGCTGACCCGCTACCTGCGCCTGGCGATGCCCTACGAGGCTCCGGGCACCATGACGAATGAGGAATACCGTGCGACCGCGCGCTATCTGCTGGAGACGCGCGGGCTGGCCGGCGAGGGGGCTGCAGGCAGCGTGGCTGGCCGCGGCAACGGAACGGGAGAGAACCGATGAACCGAATCGTGCGGCGTACCCTGATCGGCTTCGTGGTCGGCGCGCTCGCCTTCGGGCTCGCGAGCGTCTACCAGGCGATCAGTTCCGGCGTGGGGCTGGTCCGTACTCTCGGTCCGCTGGGGTTCATGATGGTGCTGGGGGGCACCATCGGCGGGCTGGCCGGGCCGCTGGTGGGGGAGGCGGTGGCCCGCTCGCGGCAGCGGCGCGCGCAGAGAAGGAGATAGGCACGTGCAGGCGATCAACCTCTCCTCCGTCCAGGTTCTCACCTTCGACTGCTACGGCACGCTCATCGACTGGGAGAGCGGGATTCTGCGTGCCGTCCAGCGCGTGCTGGGTGCGCATGGCCACGACCTTCCTCCCTCGGAGATCCTGGAGCATTTCGCCCGCTTCGAGTCGACCATCCAGGCGGGGCCCTACCGCACCTACCGGGATGTCCTCTCCGGGGTAGTGGACGAGTTCGGACGCGAACTGGGGTTCGTGCCCAGCCCCGGCGAGCGGGCCTCGCTTCCGGAGTCGATCGCCCGCTGGGCTCCCTTCGACGACACGGTGGCCGCCCTGCGCATCCTCGCGTCGCGCTATCGGCTGGCCGTGATCTCCAACGTGGATGACGACCTGTTCGCCTTCTCGGCGCGCCGCCTGGGGGTCCACTTCCACGAAGTCGTGACGGCCCAGCAGATCGGCAGCTACAAGCCCGATGCGCGCAACTTCCAACTGGCGCTCGAGCGCCTCGGCCTGCCCGTCGACGCCATTCTGCACGTTGCCCAGAGCCTCTTCCACGACATCGCTCCGGCGAAGCGCCTCGGGTTTGCCACGGTGCATGTGAACAGGGTCTCCCCTCATGGCGGATCGGGGGCTACGATGCCCGTGAGCGCCCGGCCCGATCTGGAGGTGCCGGATCTGGGGACGCTGGCGGAGATGGTGCTGGCGGAGGAGTAGAGGATGGGCAGGATGTGGTTGGCCGTCGGCGCGGCCCTCGTAGCGGGATGGACCGCGACGTCATGCTCGGGACCCTCCGAGGCGGAAAGCGACGCAGACGTGGTCGGGCCGCTGGCGGTGGTGCAGGGGCATGTGGACGCCTTCAACCGCCACGACGCCGAGGATCTGCTTTCGTGGGTGTCGCCCGCTGTGGAGTGGGTGAACGTGCAGGGGAGCATCACGTCGGTCGAAGTACGCGGTCGCGAGATGCTGCGCGACTACATGGCGACCTACTTCGAGGCGCAGCCCACGGTGAGGTCCGAGATCGAGGAGGCGGTCGTCACCGGGGACTTCGTGGCGGTGCGCGAACGGGCGTCGTGGACGGCCTCGGACGGGGAAGAGCGGTCCCAGGCGTCGCTCGCAGTCTACCACGTGCGCGATGGCCTGATTCAACGGGTGTGGTACTATCCGGTCGTGCCGTGATCGGGCATCCGGTTGCCCGAAACCGGCTAATCCCGCTTCCCCTTCACGTCCAGTATGGACCCCAGCACCACGCTCACGAACGAGATGATCACGCTGCCCAGGAGAGCCGATGCGAAGCCGGTCACGAACAGCCCTTCCGCCAGCAGGTCGGCGAGCATGAGCATGCCCGCGTTGATGACGAGGGTGAAGAGCCCGAGCGTGAGGAGGATGACCGGAAAGGCGAAGAACTTCACCACCGGTCGGATGAAGGCGTTCACCAGGGCGAAGACGGCCGCGACCACGACGACCTCTTCGAACCGCTCGCCGAGCCGGATGCCCGCGACCAGTCGCGCCGCGACCCAGAGCGCGGCCGCGTTGATGCCGAGTGAGAGGATGAGTCTGCGCAACGTTCAGTCCGGTTGTGATCGGCGGGGTGCGGATCCAGTGACCGATACGGTCCTACCCGGGGAAGGATTCGCGCGTTCACCCGGGTGCAACGCGGAGCGTGCGGGAGGAGCGGGATGCCGCGGCGCGACGGCCCGTGACGCTCGCCATCGCGTACGGCCCGTCCGTGGGCTGGCCGGTCGCCTCGGGCACACCGGCACGCGGCGGGTCGGGCGGGCCTTCTCGCGGGTGCGCGTACCGTGAGCGCGTACGGCGGGGCCTCCAGCGAGCCCGTCGTCGTGGTTACCGCGGCGGGGCGGGGGATGGGGGCGGCGTGCGCCGAACTGCTCGCCGAGCGCGGCTACCGGGTGGCGCTCATGTCGCGGTCGGCGGAGGCGCGCGAGCTGGCGGGGCGGCTGGGGGGGTGGGGCATGCGGGGCTCGGTCACCGAGCCGGACGACCTGGCCCGCCTTGTGGATGGCGCGCTCGACCGATTCGGGCGTCTGGACGGGGTGGTGAACAACACCGGGCACGCCGCGCGCGGCGATCTGCTCGACCTCGACGATGCGGCGTGGCACGACGGCCTGGATCTGCTGCTCCTCAACGTGGTGCGCATGAGCCGCCTGGTGACCCCCATCCTGAAGGCCGGCGGCGGCGGCTCCATCGTGAACATCTCCACGTTCGGGGCGGAGCGGCCCACCGCCGCCTTCCCCATCTCGTCGGCGATCCGCGCGGGGCTGAGCGCCTTCACCCGCATGTACTCCACGCGCTATGCCGCCGACGGCATCCGCATGAACGATGTCCTGCCCGGCTACGTCGACAGCTACCCGGTGGACGAGGCCGTGCGTGCCACGATCCCGGCCGGCCGCCCCGCGCGCACCCGCGAGGTGGCCGAGGCGGTGGCCTTCCTGATCTCGGACGCGTCGTCTTATGTCACCGGCGAGAGCCTGCTGGTGGACGGGGGATTGTCGTAGCCGAAGCGCCCCTCGGCATCGGCGAGCGCTGGTCCGCAGGATCGTTGGAAGCTAATCCGGAGAAGGCCACTCAACTTCGAACCGTACCAGGTAGCGGACGTCGAACTCTTCCTTGACCACGGCCCAGATCGTGTCGCCCTTGATGTACGGATCGATAATCCCGGGATAGGGGTCGGCGTCCCAGCTTTCGGGCGTGTTGACATGGCCGATCCACCGACCGTCCGCGTCGAACACGTCGAAGCCGTCCGTCGGATTCCAGTAGTCCCAGATCCGCGGTTCCAGTCCGGGTTGCTGGCGCCGTTCCTCGTCGGTCGTCGGGCGGCTCGAACCCGTCGCTCCTGGCCAGACCCAAAGTCGGCCGTCGTCCGCTTGCCAGAGACGAAGGAACGCGGGACGCTCCCGCGGAAAGGTCGAAGCAGGAGGAATCGGCCTCACGAGGTCTCCGCGCCCCGCAGCCGCCAGAGTCTGGTTGAGACTGCGAGTCTCCGAAATCGCCCTTCGCGCCCCCTCGGACCAGTACTCATGCTCCTCGTCCGTCCTCACCGGGGACTCCCATTCTCTCGAGATCCGGGTTACTCCCCCGTCCGGTCGAGCGACATCCACCGCGTAGCCGGCCGAGCACCCGAACGCCAATGAGCCCATTCGATTCCGCGCCCATTGCGCGAAGGGCATGTGCCAGAGACGGCTGTCCTCCATGAATCCGGCGGCGAATACCGGGAGCCGTCGCTCGCACCCCTCCCAGGCTCGCGGGGGCAGGAACACGGTGTCCGCCACTTGCTCGTGGTCGACCAGGCGGCCGAACAGCGGTCTGCGCTGCTCCCTGCGGAGCGTATCCGCGCCACTCCGGGGCGGGTTGAGGGCGATCCAGAGCTGACCTTCATCGTCCCATCGGATGGCGTCCCGTCCGTACCCGGGTCTTCCCGCCGTCCGATCGAGTCTGATCTCCCGTACGAGGTTGCCGTCGAGCGAAAAGACACTGACGCGGCGATTCCCGAGGTCCAGCACGGCCAGCAGCCCGTCGACCGAGACATCCATGCCGGTCAGGGCTCTCACCTCGCCGGGTCCCTGGCCCTGGCGAGCGATCATCCTGACGTATGCGCCATCGCTGTCGTAGAGTCGAAGGTTGCCTCCATCGGCGACGACGAAACTGCCGTCCGGGCCCACGGTGAACGTCGGGAACATGCCCAGCAGGTACTCCGGTGGACCGTCGACCATGCCGATGCGCGACACCTCGCGAAGGGAAGCCGTGCCTCGCAGCGGCGCCGACGAGAATACGAACGTCGTGTCGCCCAGTTGCCGCGACGAGCCCGATGGTGAGGAACCGGGCGCATCGTCGCCGCATCCGCCTGCTGCAAGCGTCATCAAACAACACTACCGCCGGGTAGCGCATGGTCCTGCATATCCCCCCACGCGCTCGAAGATCAGGTCGCGCACCCGCCCGCCGGTGACGGTGAACGCCACCACCCGACCGGATCCGTCCCGCCGGAAGCGCAGCTCCGGGAAGAGGCGCGGGTTGCCGGAGAAGGCATCCTCGCCTGCCGGCGCCAGCGCCGAAGGGCCGTTGCGCCAGTGGCGGGCGACCAGGCTGCCGCGATCGACCACAATCTCGTAGGTCATGTCGAGTTCGGGGCTCCGGTAGCGTCCGGCGTACTCGCGCAGTTGGGCCTCCGTGGGCATGGGCGGGGGCGCATCGGTGATCTCGGCGCTGCCAACCGGCGCGGGTTCCGGGCCCATGGCCTCTCCGGCGAAGACCTCTGCCACCCTCAACGCGCGCCCCGCGGGATCGCAGTCCGACACGTTGCAGAACACGGCGATCGACAGGTTCTGCTCCGGAAAGCGCACAAAGTTGGTGCGGTATCCCGCCCAGGAGCCGCCGTGGCCGAAGTTGGGTAGCCCCCGATACTCGCCGGTGGTGAGCCCATGGGCGTACGCCAGCGTCTCGCCGTCGTTCAGCGCACCCTGCTCGACCATCGTCTTAACCACCTGCTCGCCTCCGACCTCGCCGGTTTCGTAGTTCTGCATCCACAGGATGAAGTCGTCGATGGTGGTGTTGAGCGAACTCGAGGCCAGCGCTGTGAGCTGGTTGAGCTGGCGCACGAAGCCCGCGTCGCCGCCGGGCGAATAGGACTCGGCACGTCCCGGCACCACCTCCAGGTGATCGTCCGAAAAATGCGTGCGGCTCATCCCCAGGGGTTGGAAGATCCGCTGCCGCGTGAACGCGCGGAAGCTCATCCCCGACTGCGCCTCGATCACCCTGGCAAGCAGGTTGTAGCCGGTATTGGAGTAGGCGTATTCGGCGCCGGGATCGAAGTTGACGGCCTGCTGCTCAAAGAGCATGCGCAGGATCCTGTCGAAGGAGATGACGTCGCTCCTCTCGAGCCCCGCCAGCGACATGACGTGCACCCAGTCGCGAATCCCGCTGGTGTGGTGAATGAGATGCCTGGGCGTGATCCGGACCCCGAAGTCGGGGAGTTCGGGAACGTAGGCACGCACGTCCTCGTCCAGGTCCAGCCTGCCGTCGGCTTCGAGGAGGAGGGCCGCCATGGCTCCGAACTGCTTGGAGATGGAGGCGATGTCGAACACCGTCCCGGGCGTGATGGGGACGCCGTGGTCGAGGTGCGCGACACCGTATCCCGCTCGATGGACGATTTCGCCCGCGAGCAGGACTCCGACCGCCGCGCCGGGGCCGTCCCGGTCCAGATCCGCGAACACGGCGTCGACCCCGGGATGAGAGGGCCCGTCGGAACTGGTTGCTGCCGGTGAGGCCTGGGTGGCCGGACCGCAGCCGGCGAGTGCCAAAGCGGAGGATGCGGCCAGGGCGACGAGCGAGACGCGGGGAGAGCGATACATCCTGGGATTCCTGTCTTCGAGGAGCAGCGCGCGGGACTCGGAAGAGGGCGCACGCTACCTGCGGAAAGTCATCGAAGCAAGCCGATTGACCGGAACGACCGGGAAGGAGGGGCGTTCAGGGACTGAGGTGCAGTAGTGAAGTTGGATCGGCGGCCGCGCCCCGAAGCGTATCGGCGGCCCCTGCGGGCCGCGGCCGCCGTCCGTCCTAAGGGATCGAGATCAGCCGGCACTTCCTCTGGCCGCGAGAACACCCAGCACGGCACCGACTATACCCGTCACAACCGCCGCAACCACTAGTGCCATCACCGCGTCGCTGCTCATGATGCCATTACTCATCAAGCTCATCACAGCGCCGAGCACCGCTCCGCCCTTGAAGCCGTCCTGGGCGTTGCCAACGCCCCTCCAGCCAAGGACAAGAGTGTAGAATGCTCCGGCAAAGAGGAGGCCAAGGATACCGTTGAGGTCAAGGTTGGCCGCTTCTCCGACACCTACTGCGCCCTCGACATAGCCGAGAACCAGCAGCGCGACGGCAACCGCGACGGTCCCAGTTGCAAAATTCCTGTCCACATTGCCTCCTTCCTGGAGTGAACCTGCTGGAAGAACGCTCAACCGGGCTCGCCGTACACGCGGAGCATGCCGTGCGTCCCCGGAGGGGCCGTTGTTTGGTTCGGTACCGGGTCAGTCGATGGCTACTCCTCGGAAGGGGATACGGCTGGTGGGAACAACGGCGCCGGGCGGTCGGGGGAGGCGCTCCCGCCATCGCGGGAAGGAGACCCCGCGACACTGGACGGCAGGGACAAAAAAAGGCAAAGCAATCCGTCACAATGGGATCCCGCCGGGGTTCGCGCAAGTAACCACTTCGTGACGCGGGACCTGAGCCTGTGACAGCAGCGATGCCTGGACCCCGGTCGGCCTCAGCAACAACCGGTCCAGCACTTCATCGGAATACGGGAGCTTCGGACCATGATCAGGCGAATCTTGAAGCAGCTTCTGCATGTAACGGTCCTCATCGTCGCGCCTGCGGGAGCACTGTCGGCCCAGGGTGCGCTGGAAGGACAGGTGCGCGACGTGGCCACCGGGCGGTCCCTTGCCGGCGTCCAGATCTCGCTGCCGGAACTCGGGACCGGGGGCATCACCGACGCGGAGGGCCACTACCGGATCGCGGGCATCCCGGCCGGCACCCGGATGGTGGAGATCCGGCTCATCGGCTATCACACGGAGCGTCGCGAAGTGGTGGTCACCGACGCCGTGACGACCTACCTCGACATGGTGCTGGCACAGGAGGCCATCGCCCTGGAGGGGGTGGTCGCCATCGGCACCCGGGCCCGGCCGCGCACCGTCACCGAGTCCATGGTGCCCATCGACGCCATCCCGCCCGCGGACTTCGTCGACCAGGGCGACACCGACGTGGCCGACCTGCTGAGGACCGTGGTGCCTTCCTACAACATCAACCCGCAGGCCACCGGCGACGCGGCCAAGATCGTCCGCCCGGCCAACCTGCGCGGCCTCGCGCCCGACCACACGCTCGTGCTGGTCAACGGCAAGCGGCGCCACCGCGCGGCGGCCATCCTTTGGATCGGCAACGGGGTTTCCGACGGCGCCCAGGGACCGGACCTGTCCAGCATCCCGGCCATCGCGCTGCGCCAGGCCGAGGTGCTGCGCGACGGAGCGTCGGCCCAGTACGGCTCGGACGCCATCGCCGGAGTCATGAACTTCCAGCTCAGGAACGATCGTTCCGGCGGCGCGCTCGAGGTGCGCGGGGGAGGGTTCGCCGACGGCGGAGGTGAGTCGTACACCGTGTCGGGCAACATCGGGCTGCCGCTCGGCGCCTTCGGGTTCGCGAACCTGAGCGCGGAGTACGGGGACGCGGACGCGACCAGCCGCAGCGTGCAGCGCTCGGACGCCGCTCTCCTGACGTCGGTGGGGAATACGCACGTCCGCGATCCCGCCCAGATCTGGGGTTCTCCGAAGATCGAGGACGACTTCAAGCTGTGGGGCAACTTCGGCCACCTGTTGCGCGGCGGCACCCAGTTCTACGGGCACGCCAACTACGCCGGCGAACGGGTCACCGGCGGCTTCTTCTTCCGCAATCCCAACACCCGTGCGGCCGTCTTCAGCAGCGACGGGGGCGAGACCCTTCTCATCGGCGATGCGCTCGACGCCATGGACGGAGTGCTGGACCGGTCGGCGGGATGTCCCGTCGTCCGGGTGAACGACGGGCTGCCCGACCAGGCCGCGCTCGCCCGGGTGATGGCCGACCCGAACTGCTTCACCTTCCAGAAGATGTTTCCGGGCGGGTTCACGCCCCAGTTCGGAGCCGACGTCACCGACGCCTCCGTGGTCGCCGGGGTGAAGGGCCAGACCGCGGGAGGGCTGCTCTGGGACGCCAGCGCCAGCTACGGCGCCAACGAGGTGGACTTCTTCATCTTCAACACCGTCAACGCCTCACTGGGCCCCGACACGCCCGACGAATTCGACCCCGGCCTGTACCGGCAGGAGGAAGTCGGCGTCAACGTCGATCTGGGATACGCCGCAAGCGACATGGTCAACCTCGCCGCCGGCGCAGAATGGCGCGACGAGCACTTCACCATCGGCCTGGGCCAGGAGGAGTCCTGGGTCATCGGGCCATACGCGCCCCAGGGGTTCAGCGCGGGGTCCAACGGTTTTCCCGGCTTCAGCACGATCGCGGCCGGGGGCTGGCACCGCATCAACTTCGCGTTCTATGGCGACGCTGAAGTGCTCGATCCGGCGGATGGCCGCTGGAACCTCGGGGGAGCGCTCCGCTTCGAGAACTTCGAGGACTTCGGCGCCACCCTGAACGGAAAGCTCGCCGCCCGCTACGCGCTCGCGGAGGGGTTTGCGCTGCGCGGCAGCCTGAGCACCGGCTTCCGGGCTCCGACCCCCGGCCAGCAGAACGCCTTCAACGTGTCGACCCAGTTCAACCGCGAGCTGCGCGACCTGGTAAACAACGGCACCATCCCCTCGACTTCGCGGGTCGCCCAGCTGAACGGCGGGGAGCCGCTGGACGCGGAGAAGTCGCGCAACCTGGCGCTGGGTGCAGTGGTCGGGGTGGGTGCCTTTCAGCTTACCGCGGACTACTTCCACGTGCGCGTCTCCGACCGCCTGGCGCTCACCCAGTCGTTCGAGTTGACCGACGCCCAGAAGACCCAGCTTGTCGCGGAAGGCATCTCGAGCGCGACCAATCTGCAGAACTTCCGTTTCTTCACCAACGACTTCCAGACCCGCACGCATGGGATCGACATCGTTGCGACCTGGGCGCCTCCCTCGTCCAGCGATACGGAGCTCAGCCTGGCCTTCAATCACACCGATACGCGCGTCACCCGGTACGATCCGGATGTGGTGAACGACACCCGCATCAGGCAGTTGCAGGAAGGCCTCCCGAGATACCGCTGGCTGGTGACCGGCAAGCATGCCCTCGGCGGCGTGCGCCTGCTGGCGCGGCTCAGCTACTACGCCGGCTGGTTCGATTCCAGAGATGATACCTCCTACGGCGGCAATCACCTTTTCGACCTTGAGGCGTCGTATTCGTTGAGTGAGGCGGCGACTGTGACGGTCGGGGGCCAGAACGCTCTCAACCACTATCCGCAGGAGAACCCCAACGCCGTCTTCTCGGGCAATCGATACGGTCCCAACTCGCCGTTCGGATCGAACGGCGGGTTCTATTACCTTCGGTTCGGCTATCGGTGGGAGTAACGCCCGATGCGGCCGTCCGACGGGTGGAGCCCGCGGTGAAATCGCGAGACCTGCACTGAAGGCTGGGAGTCTGATGAACGATCTGATCGATCTGCGTGGGCGGAACGCCCTGGTCACAGGCGCATCCCGCGGCGTCGGAAAGGCGGTCGCGCTGCAGTTGGCGCGGGCCGGGGCGTCCGTGGGCATCGCCTACCGCAGCCGCCGCGACGAGGCGGAGGCGGTTGCCGAAGAAGTGCGGGGTCACGGCGTGGCGGCCTGGACGGCGGCGGGCGACCTGTCCCGGCGGGAAGCCGCCGATGCGCTGTTCGCGAGGGCGGCGCGCGAATTCGACGGCCTCGACATCTTCGTCGGCAACCACGGGATCTGGCCGACCGCCGATACTCCGGTGGCAGAGATCAGCGACGAGCGCTGGCACGAGACCATGGCGGCCGACCTGCACTCTGTGTTCTACACCTGCCGGAGCGCCGCGCGCGTTCTGCGGGCTGACGGCCGGCTCGTGCTCATCGGCAGTACGGCCGGGCAGCGGGGCGAGGCGTATCACGCCGATTACGCGGCGGCCAAGGGCGCGATGGGCTCGTTCGTGAAGAGCTTCTGCGTCGAGCTCGCGCCCCGGGGGATCACGGTCAACTGCGTCGCGCCGGGTTGGGTGGACACCGAGATGTCGGCGACGGCTTTCCGGAACGGCGGTCGGGAGCGGATCGCCGCCTCCATCCCCATCGGGCGCATCGCGACCGCAGAGGACGTGGCGGGCCCCGTGGTCTTCCTCTGCTCCGAGCTGGGCCGGCACGTCACCGGCGAGATCCTGAACGTGAACGGCGGGGCGGTGCTGGCTGGGTAGCGGTCCAACCGCGGCAGACCTCCCGTCCGAGTACCGGGCGCATCACGCCAACGTGCCCGAACCGCGGGTTTCTTTATCTTAGGTCCATGCCGCATCGACTCCTGACGCAACTTCCCACCGTGCTGCCAAGCCCGCTTCGCGCGTGTCTGTGCGTGGCCGTGCTGCTTTCCTGCAGCGATGAGCCGGCCGGGCCGCCTCCGGGGATCCCCGCCGCCCTGATTGTGTCCCCCGGCGATCTGACGCTGACCGCCATCGGCCAGACCCGGCAGCTGCAGGCGGAGGTGGTCGACCACTACGGTGATCCGGTGGCCGGCCAGCGGGTGGCGTGGACGAGCGACCGGCCCGGGACGGTCATGGTCGACTTCGGCACCGGGGTGGCCACCGCGGTCGCTGCGGGGACAGCGACCGTGACCGCCGCCTCCGGAACGCTCAACTCGAGAATCCAGGTGACGGTGGCCCAGGAGCCGCAGGCAGTCGAAAAGATGGCCGGCGACCTCCAGGCGGGCTTCATCGGCGAGGCGCTGCCGGTCGCGGCCGTGGTGCGCGTGACGGATGCCAACGGACATCCGGCCGGGCTGGTTCAGGTGCGGTTCGCGGTCACTTCGGGCGGCGGTTCCGTGATGCCGGCGTCGGCCGTCACCAACCCCGCCGGCCTCGCCCAGACCACCTGGACGTTGGGCACGGCCGCCGCGCACACGCTGGCCGCCACCGCGGGGAGCGTCACCGCGCAGTTCCGGGCCACCGGGGACCGGCTGCCGCTGACCATTGAGACCGACTCCCTTTCGCGGGCGCGGCTTACGCTCCCCTACCTCGTCCGCCTGCGCGCCAGGGGCGGCTCCACCGAGGGATACACGTGGAGCCTCGACGAGGGGAGCAGCCTCCCCGCGGGCCTCCGGTTCGACCCCCGCGGGACCATCGGCGGCGTTCCGGAGGATACGGCCACCGTCGTGCTCGAGGTGCGGCTCACCGACTCGGAGGGCGCGGAAGCGGTACGCGAGTTCACGTTGCGCGCGTGCGATGCTCCGCTGGGCCTGGAACTGGGGGAGGTGCGGATTCTGGAAGAGGACGCGATGCGTGGATGCGGTTTCTACGTGCGCGCTCCCAGGGCGGGCGCGTACTACCGGGTCACGCTGGCGGGAACCGATGGCCGGAGCGCCGCCATCATGCCGGTGGCGCTGCACGTCGAGTCGGATGCCGCGGACAATCGGGCGGCAGCGGCCGCGGCGCCGCAGCCGGTCGTGCACCGCGCCACAGCCGCGCGCGCGTTACGCCAGGCCATCTCCGCCCGTGAACTGCAGGAGATCCAGGAGATCGAGCGCGCCAACGCGGCGCTCCATCGAGAGATACGACGGCAGGAAGACGAGCTCTTCTCGCGCCTGTCGGTGGATGGTCGTCTGGAGATCCTGCCCGACCGCTCACCCCGGGTCGGTGGAGCGGTGGCCGCCGATGCAGGGCGGATCCCGTCGACGCGCACGTTCCGTCTGTACAATCCGACGGCCGAACCATGGGACCGCTGCGACGCCTACACCACCCTCGACGCGCGCCTGGTCACTCAGAGCCGCCACATTGCCGTCTACGAAGACGCAGGCGAAGAGGCAGGCATCTCCAAGGCCAACGCCGACCGGATCATCGCCTACTACGCGGACTACGGAGCTCCCGTAATCGAGCGCTACTTCGGCGGCACGAGCGACGTCAACGGCGATGGCCGGGTCGTCGTGGTGGTGGACCCATTGCTCAACGGGATCCGGGCGTTCGTGTGGGGAGGAGACCATACCCTCCCCCGCGAGAAATGCGCCTCGTCCAACGAAATGGAACTGGTGCGCATGAGTGCCGCCGCTTTCGCTCAGCTCGACAGCGAGCGCTACTGGGCCTTCGGCGGGCTCGTCCACGAAGTCAAGCACGTCAGCTCGCTCTACAAGCGGGTACGGCATTCGCTCGGCGTGGCGGGCGAGAGGGATGCGGACTTTCATCCGACCTGGATCGAGGAGGGCACGGCCGAGATCGCCAAGGAAATGAGTTCCCGCCTCGCGTGGGAGGCCGCAGGGGGACCGGCGGTGCACGCCCGCGTGACCGGCGAGGAGCTCGAGGCGGGGATCACCGGGTCGTATCCGGAAGTGTACGGGATCGTCAACCTGATCGGCCGCACCGCATCCGCCTTCGCCTGGTTCACCGATCGTCCCAACGCGGTCACGTTCCAGCCCAGGGACCGGGGCAACGTGTATGGAAGCGGCTGGCACTATCATCGCTTTCTGCGCGACTGGTTCGGCGCGGCCGGAAGCTCGCCCGCCGGCGACGAGGCGTTCGTCACGGCGCTGAACGACTCCCTCACCGCCCCCGGCCTGTCGGGCATCGAAAGCGTCAGCGGTCTGTCCTTCGGGGATCTGCTGACCCGGCACGCGGTGGCCATGTCGGTGGCGGGGGCCGAGGACAGCCTTGTGGACGGCGTACCGCGCTTCTCTTCCTATGACTTTCCGGAGGTCGGGGAGTTCGCTCCCTCCCTGAACGCCCCCGGGCACTATCCCTGGCCGGTGACGCGAACCGGATCGTCCGACGACACGGCGGTGCTGTGGGCGGATTTCTCGGTGGGCCGGCCCTTCCGCGGTGAACTCACCGGGAGCGGTGTGCGCTTCCACGACTTCCGCGCGGCGGAAAGAGGCGCGAGCGCGACATTCCTCGTTGAGCTCGGGGCGGAAGATTTCGGCGTGCGCGTGATCGTGGCGCGCATCCCGGATCCGGCGGGCTCCTGAGTCGGATCGGCTGAAGGCTCCCGTCCGGAGCGCCCCTACCGCCGACCCACCGGCACCATGCGGACGATCCTTGTGGGCGGGCCGTCGATGTCGCGGGTGGTGCCGTCGATGGCCAGGTATATCAGTCCGTCGGGGCCCTGGCGAACGTCGCGGATGCGGCCGATGTCCTGAAGCAGCGTTTCCTCGCGGACCACCCGACGCCGGTCGAGGCGCAGCCGGACCAGGCGCTGGCCGCGCAGTCCGCCCACCAGGGCGTCGCCGCGCCATTCGGGGAACGCCCCGCCCGTGTAGAAGAGCATCCCCGATACGCCGATCGAGGGCACCCAGACGTGTGCCGGCGCCTGCATGTCCTCGTGCTGCGTGCCCGCGTGGATCCGGAGGCCGGTCCGGTAGTGGACGCCGTAGCCGACAACGGGCCAGCCGTAGTTGCGGCCGGACTCGATCAGGTTGAGCTCGTCTCCGCCCTGCGGGCCGTGCTCGTTCTGCCACAGGTCGCCGGTCTCGGGGTCGATGGCCATCCCCTGGGCGTTGCGGTGGCCGTAGGTCCAGATCTCCGGGCGCGCACCCTCCACGTCCACGAACGGGTTGTCGGCGGGGATCCGGCCGTCGTCGTGAATCCGGATCGTGGTTCCGTTGTGATTCGAGAGATCCTGCGCGGGATGCGCCGTCAGGTCGCCCACGGAAGGCCACTGCCGGTCTCCCAGCGTCATGAAGAGGTAGCCGTCGCCGTCGAACGCGAGTCGCCCTCCCCACATCGAGCTGCGGTCGGTTCCGTTTCCCGGGGCGTCCGCGTGAAACAGCTCCTCGACCTCGGTCACCCTGTCGTCGGTAAATCGGCCGCGCGCGATCGCGATGTTGCCCAGTGAATCGGGTCCGGGCCTGGTGTAGCTCAAGTAGAGAAGTCGGTTCGTGGCGAAGTCCGGGTGGAGAACGACATCGCGCAGCCCGGCCTGCTCGAACCCGTCCATCGATCGCGCCCCGCGTCCCAGGGCGCGTATCTCGGGCAACCCGTCCACGGAATCGGGCAGCAGCTCTCCGTTCCGGATGATGCGCAGCCGGCCCGGACGCTCCGTCACCAGCAGATCGCCCTCCGGCGTGAAGGCCATGGCAAAGGGGCGGACCAGGCCGTCGGCGACTTCCTCGACGCGGAAGTCGTGGAGGGCCGTCTGCACGGTGGCTTCGCCGTCTGTGGACGGCGCTTCCGGGGGCGGAGTGCATGCGGCCAGCGAGCCCAGCAGTCCGTGGGCCGCCAGGAGGATGGTCGGCGTGGCGGGGCGAACCCGCCGGTCGGTATCGTGTCTCATGGGATGTGCAATCCTACTTCCACGATCCCGGCTGGGACAGGAGGAATCGGAGCGGATGACGGGGCTCGGCGAGAGCTGGTGCTCGGACGCGGACGCGCTGCGCAAACCGGGATTCCGGCACATCCTCTTCCTCTGCGTAGCCAACTCGGCGCGCAGTCAGATGGCCGAAGGGATCGCGCGCGATCTCGCGCCCACCGGCGTCAGGGTCTCTTCCGCGGGGTCGGAGCCGGCGTCGGTGCGGCCGCAGGCGGTGGCGGCACTGGCCGAGATCGGAATCGACATCTCGGGGCACTGCTCGAAGGGCGTGGACGACGTGGCGCGTCCGGTGGACGCCGTCGTCACGCTGTGCGCCGAGGAGGTGTGCCCCGTCTGGCTCGGGGACGCGCACCGGGTGCACTGGGGCCTGCCCGACCCGGCCGTGGCTGTCGGGACTCCGCAGGAGCAGCTGGATGCCTTCCGGGAGGTGCGGGACGAGCTGCGGAGGCGGCTGTCGGTAGTGTTCGGCCGATAGATGCATCCATCGGCCCTTGGGGCGGCCTCCGCCGACCATGCCTGCCGAGCCCGGATCAGGCTTCGGCGGCTCCCCGGTTGAGCACCATCGCGATCACCGCCCCACCGACCCCGTAGACGACCAGCGAGACCACGGTATCGCCGAGGAGGGTGGCCATCGTGTGCATGCCCACCATCGTCCCGTACATCATCAGGCCGAAGGCAAGGCCCATCACGGCCCCGATGATCGCTCCGGCCTGAAAGCCCTCCTTCGCGTTGGCGACGCCCTTCCATCCGAGGATGATGGTGAGGAACGCCGCGGAAAGGAGCTGACCCAGCGTCACCGCCCACATGATGGGCTCGGGGTTGATCGCGTCGTTGGCGAAGAAGTCCGCCAGCAGCACGCCGTAGATGACGAAACCCAGTACCCACAGGGTAATGCCGCCCGCGATCGTGGCCATGACGAAGTTCTTGTTCATGGATGTCTCCGGGATGAGGGTGGGGCGTCGACTTGCGAAGATGGCAAGATGCGGGTGCGAGTCGCGGGCGTGCAACGTCGGACCAGGAGTGCGGGACATCTCCGGACTCGATGCATGCGCGTCGTCACGGAGGGGACAGGACCACGCGCGCGTCGGCCGGCACGGCGCGGTTGCCGTAGGCGAACAGGGGATTGACTTCGACTTCGGCGACGTCGCTCCACGCCATGACGCAGCCGGCTACGGCCTCGGCGGCGCGGATGATTCCGGAGACCGAAACCGCAGAACGGCCCCGGCTTCCGGCGAGCAGAGGACTGGCGCGCAGTTCCCCCATCATCATCTCGATGTCCCTTGATCGTATGGGAAGCACCCGGTGGGTGACGTCGCGCAGCACCTCCACCCGGGTGCCGCCATAGCCCAAGGTCAACATGGGGCCGAGCTGGGGGTCGCGATATGCGCCAATGAGCAGTTCGGCCGTGGGTGCGGACAGCATCGGGGTGACCAGTACGGACCAGGCTTCAGGAGGCAGGCCTTCGGCGCGGGCGTAGGCATGGGCGTTTGAGACGATGGCCTCGAAGGCGCGGGCGGCGGCGGCGCCATCCGCCACGTCGAGCACCACCCCGCCGGCGTCCGATTTGTGGGTGATCCGGCGGGAGAGCAGCTTGACCGCCACCGGACACCCGAGGCGCTCGGCCGCACGGACCGCCGCGACTCCCGAGTCGGCGACCTCGGCGGCCGGGAAGGCCAGCCCCGCCGCCTCCAGCAGGGCGCGCGCCTCCGTTTCGGTCAGGGTGATGCGCCCTTCCGCGCGGGCCGCGCGGATCGCGGAGTGGGCCTGGGGGGTGGCGGGGTCTGCGTCGGACGGGACCGGGCCCGCCCCGGAGGTGGTGCGCGACGGATCGATCGGGCCGATCCCGCCGGCATGGCCGTCGGGATCCCAGCGGGATGCGCGCCGCCGTCGCGATCTGCGCTCAAGCTCGACCGCGGCGCGGCACGCCGCCTCCAGCGACTCGATCACGGGAATGCCGGCGTCGACAAAGGCGTCCAGGGGCGCGCTGTCGTGGGTCGTGTACATGGAGTGCACGACCATGGCCTTGTCGAGGCCGCGCATCCTGGCCGCCATCGCCCGGGCGGCCTCGGTCTCGGAAGCGGTGAGGGTGTCGGAGAAGCGGATGCCGTAGCCGCCGAAGAGCCCCACCACCAGGACGATCCCGACCGCCGGGTCCGGAGCGAGGACGTCCAGGGCGCGCGCGAACGCACCCGGGTCGGTGTCCGCCGCGCCCGCCACGTCCACCGGGTTGGCGACCGCGGCCGCCGGGCCCAGCACCTTCCTCAGCCGGTCCCGGGTCTCGCGCGCTAGGGTCGCCAGCCGCGCCCCCGACTCGGTGATCGCGTCCACTGCCAGGGTGTTCTGCCCGCCGCCGTCCGAGAGGATGGCAATCCCGCTGCCGGGCGGCGCGGCGGGCAGCGACGCAAGTGCATGCGCGACCGGCACCAACTGGTCGGTGCGGCGCACCTCGGTCACCCCGGCCTGTGCCAGTCCCGCGCGCAGCCGGTCGTACGGACCGGCGACCGCCCCGGTGTGCGACAGGGCCGCCCTGGCTCCCACCGCCGTCCGCCCCGACTTGATCACCACCACGGGCTTGCGGGGCGTGATCCGGGCGGCGGCCCGCAGGAACGCGCGCGCGTCCTTGAAACCCTCCACGTGCGCGATCACCGCCCTGGTGTGCGCGTCTTCACCCAGGTACTCGAGCACCTCGTCGAACCCGACGTCGACCTGGTTGCCGAGCCCGCAGCACACGGAAATCCCCTCCCGCGTGCGCGCGCCGATCTCGTTCATGAGCCCCAGCGCGATGTTGCCCGACTGCACCAGCAGCGCGATTCCGCCGGCCCGCACATCGCGCACGCCGATCAGGTTTACCGCCCGGTGCAGGTTCATCATCCCGGAGGTGTTCGGACCGATCACCCGAACGCCGTGCGCGCGCGCCGCTTCGCCCAGGCGGGCCTCCAGTTCCGTGCCCCGGCTCCCCGACTCGCCGAAGCCCACCGCCAGCACCACCACCCCGCCGACGCCCCGCTCCCCGCAGGCGCGCACGAGCGCGGGCGCCATCGCGGCGGGAGTGCACAGGACGGCCAGATTCACCCCGGCCGGCAGCGCCTCCACGGATGTGAGCAGCACGTGTCCCAACAGGCGTCCGCCGCGCGGATTCACGGCGTAGACCGGCCCCGGGTAGCCCGACGTCGCCAACCCGCGCAGGATCTGGTAGCCCCTCTTCGTCGGATTGGCGCTGGCCCCCACCACCGCGATCGAAGCGGGCTCGAAGATGCGCCGGAGGGTCATTTCAGGATCCCCGAGATGATGGTCCGCAAGCAGCCGGCCGGCGCGCGACTATCGACCCCGATAGCGCGGAGCCCGCCCTTCCCGGAACGCCGCCACCCCCTCCGCCCAGTCATCCGTCCGGAAGATCTCCTCCAGCGCGGCTCGCTCCCGCGCCAACGCCTGCTCGCGCGAGAGGTTACCCGACGGCCCGATGAGGTGCTTGGCCTGCGCGAGTGGAATCGGCGCGCGGCGTGCCAGGCGGGTCGCCAGTTCCCGGGCCGCGGGCACTACCTCCTCCGCCGGCAGAGCCCGGTTGACGACCCCCATGCGGGCCGCGTCCGCCCCCGAGAAGAAATCGCCCAGGTAGACGAGCTCGCGCGCCTTCAGCACCCCGACCCGCTCGGCCAGCGTGTACACGACGCCCCCGCCCAGGAAGGTGCCGAGCGCGATCTCGGGCAGTCGCAGCTTCGCTTCTTCGGCGACGATGGCGAAGTCCGCGGACAGCGCCAGCTCGAGCCCCGCCCCGATGGCGTGTCCGTTGACCGCAGCCACCACCGGCGTGCCCATCGTCTGCATCAGGTGGTTGGCGCGCTGGGCCGTGTGCACATAGCGCTCCCGCTCCTCCCCGGTCATCGGGGTCTCGGCGTGCGCCTTCAGGTCCGCGCCGGCACAGAACGCCCGCCCGCTTCCGGTCACGACGACGCAGCGTACACTGCGATCCGCCTCCGCCGCTTCCAGCTCCCCGACCAGCTTCTCGTAGAGCGGCAGGTTCACTGCGTTCAGCCGATGCGGACGATTGAGGGTGAGCGCAAGCAGCGCTCCCTCCCGCGACGCGAGGACTTCGCGCCCCTCGAGTTCAGCAGCCACGAAGCCGGCTTCTCTCGCAGTCGCGCCCGGAATCCGTTCGCGAATGTTCCCGTGCGGTCATCACGGCGCCCCCGCCTGGAAGGCCGCCCCGCCGCGCACCAGCGCGCGTCCCGCCAGCGCCATCGTGGCCTCCCCGTCCCGGATGGCGAACCCCCCGTTCACGAGCACATGCACGGTGCCCTCCGAGTACTGGTGCGGGTCCTCGTAGGTGGCCATGTCGCGCACCGCATCCAGCTCCAGCACGGTGATGTCGGCGAAGTATCCCTCGCGCAGATAGCCCCGCTCGCGCCATTCCAGGAAGTCGGCCGCGAGCCCGGTCATGGAGCGCACTGCGAAGGACAGCGTGATGAGTTCTTCGTCCAGCACCAGCTCGCGGATCTTCTTCGAGAACGACCCGAAGGCGCGCGGGTGGGTGATGGGCCGGGTCGGTCCCGGGTCGCGCCCGTCCGTGCAGGTCATCATCCAGTCGAGCTGCGCCAGGTAGCGCACGTTCTCGATGTCGTAGAGGCCGAGGTTCATCACCGCGGCGTTCCCGTCGCGCAGGATGTGGCGGGCCGCGGCGGGGGGCTCCATGCTCAGTTCGTCGGCCACCTCCTCGAGCGTCCTGCCGTTCAGCTCCGGCCGCCGGTCGGCGAACAGAAGGCGATCGGCCCCGCCCCGGATGGTGAGCATCTCGAGCGTCTGGCGGTCGATCACCTGGACCGTGTCGGGGTCGTCGAAGCGCCGCAGCATCGCGGTGTCGCCCCCCGCCACGAACCAGCTCGGGATCGTATACGAGCGCAGGTTGGACTGGGTCGCGGTGTAGGAGTGATGCGCGCCGGCCACCTGGACCCCGCGCGCCCGCGCCGCCTCGATCAGCGCCGCTCCCTCCGGCGCCCGGCCGTAGTTGTGCGCCCCCTGGGCGTTGAAATGGCTGAAGATGACCTTGGTGCCCGCCTCCTCGCCGATGCGGATGCCCTCCTCGATCGACTTCAGGTAGCCGAAGGACGGATAGGCGGCGCCGAGATCGCGGTCGTGAGTGTCGTAGATTGCTCCCGGGTACTCGGCGGCGACCCGGTTCAGTTCGATCACCTCTTCGGTCTCGGCGTAGTTGCCAGGCAGGTAGAAGAGCCCGGAGGAGAGGCCATACGCGCCCTCCTCCATGCCCTTGCGCACCAGGGCGCGCATCTCGTCCAGCTCGGCCTCGGTGGGCGCGCGGTCCGCCATCCCCAGCACCTGCCGCCGCACCCAGTTGTGGCCCACGGAGAGAAAGGCGTTCACCCCGATGCCGTCGTCGGTCCACCGGGCCAGCCGGTCCGCCACGTGCGCCGAACCGCCCCCGTCCAGCCCGAGCGCGACGGTCGTGATGCCCTGGAAGAGGAAGGCGCGCGCATCCCGCCCGTGGTCGGCGTCGACCTCGGCGTGCGAATGCATGTCGATGAATCCGGGCGCGACGACCAGCCCGCGCGCGTCGACCGTGTCCAGCGCCGTGATGCCCGCGCTCGCGGCATCCCCCACGAAGCGGATCCGGTCACCGGCCACCGCCACGTCGGCCGTCATCGCCTCGCCCCCCGAACCGTCCAGCACCGAGCCCCCGAGGATGAGGAGGTCGGCCGGCCCCCCGCCCGCCGTGCAGGCCGCAGGCAGGAGGGCCATGAGAGGTACGAACCGGAGCGCCCGGATCCACGGAACGGACCGGATGCCGTGGACCGAAGGCCCGGACCCGACAGCGTGCACCTTCATCGGCGAGTTCTCCAGAGGAGGAGTCCCATGACGGCGGTGTCCCGCCCGGGGTTGCCGGTTATGTTCCGCGAATTCGAGCTACGAGCGGAGCGGACGACCGGGACGCGATCCGTCGATTCGGTTGATATACGAGCGACCAAACGATTAGGCTAGGCCTTCCGGCGTCTGATCATCCTGTGCAACCCACTCAGCGAGGCGGGCTTGGAATTCCTGGGTTTCAATATCGAGTTCACCCAAATCGGCGAACTGTGGAGTACGGCCCTCGAATACGCGGCTCCGCGCTGGACGCCCAGCGGGCTCGCGGTCGTACTCGCAACCGTGGGCTATTTCGTGGTACGGGGGATCCTGGGCCGCGCCAAGAAGCGCTGGGTGACGCGCACCGACACCCGGCTCGACGACTACCTGGTGGAGTTCCTGCTCCGCGCCGGACTGTTCTCGATCGTCGCCTGGGCCGTGTGGCGACTTGTCATCATCTGGTCGATTCCGAATCAGGCCGGGACGCCGCCGCTGGTCGCCAACTGGGTTCTGGCCATCTGGGTCGGGCTCCTCTTTCTTCCGCTCAGCCGCTTCATCGGCGATGTGCTCGACCTGGTAGAGGGCCGGGTGCTGGCAACCGGAGAGACGACGCTCGACGAAACGGCGTTTCCCCTCATCAACCGCACCGTTCGGTTCCTGGTGCTGGCCCTCGGGGTCGTGCTGGCGCTGGATTTGCTGGGACTGAACATCGCCCCGCTGCTGGCCGGCGCCGGGGTCATGGGGCTGGCCCTCTCTCTCGCGGCCAAGGACACGCTGTCGAACCTGATCGCCGGCGTGCTGCTCATCATGGACCGCCCCTTCAAGGTGGGCGATCGCATAGAGCTCTGGAGCGCGCCCAACGAGACCGGCACCTGGGGCGACGTGATCGAGATCGGCCTGCGCGCCACCAAGATCCGCAACCCGGACAACCTGGTGATCATCGTGCCCAACAGCCTGATCATGGTGCGTGACATCATCAACTACACCATGTCGGGCGAAGATATTCGCCTGCGTATTCCCTTCTCCGTGGCGTACGAGTCCGACATCGAACGCGCCAAGGTCCTGCTGATCGCGACCGCGAAGCAGGTGCAGGGGGTGAAGCTGGAGCCGGAGCCCATCGTTATCGTGCGCGGCTTCGGACCCTCCGATGTCCAGATCCAGCTGCGCGTGTGGATCCTCGAGGCCCGCAACCGCCGCCGCATCGCCGACGAGATCACCGGGAAGGCGGTCGCCGCGTTTGCGGAAGCGGGAGTAGAGATTCCGTATCCGAAACGGGAGCTGATCATCCACGGGGAGTCGGAGCAGAAACCTCGGCGGCTGCCCCGGCCGGGGTGATGTAACTGACAGAGCAGGAATGCGAGATGAGTTACCCGGAATGCGAAGTGCTCGACATGATGAGTATTCCGATGCGAAGTGAGTAAACGGAAGTGGAGGAGCATCTGATGAGACGTTCACGCACAATCACCCGGATTGCAGTCGCCCTGGCAGCCATCGCCGTCTTGTCCGCCACCGCGCCCGCGGCAGCCCAGGAGCGGCTCTCGCTCACGCACTACCTGGACATGGAGAGCGTGTCCGATCCGCGCATCTCTCCTGACGGTGAGCGCATCGTCTACACGCGGGGCTGGGTGGACAAGCAGGCCGACCGCCGGGAATCGTCGCTGTGGATCATGAACGCCGACGGCTCCCGCGCCCGTCACCTGCTCGACGGCACCGGCGCCCGCTGGTCGCCCGACGGCACGCGCACCCTCTTCACTGCGCGCGGCGAGCCCAGCGGGTCCCAGCTCTTCGTCCGCTGGATGGACGACGAAGGCGCGGTCAGCCAGATCACGCGCCTCGAGAACGGGCCGTCGGGGCCGCAGTGGTCCCCCGACGGCGAGTGGATCGCCTTCACCAGCCGGGTCGCCGACCGGGCCGACTTCGCCGGCGTCGAGCTTCCGCGCCGCCCGGAGGGCGCCCAGTGGGTGCGCGAGCCCAAGGTGGTAGAGCGGGCCGGCTACAAGCGCGACCGGCAGGGCTACGTGGACACCGGCTGGACCCATGTCTTCGTGGTCCCGGCCGAGGGCGGCACCGCGCGTCAACTGACCGACGGCGACTGGAACCATCCGGCATCCAGTGGAGCCCGGACGGCAGCGAGATCTACTTCACGTCATACCGGGAAGAGGACTGGGACCGTCCCGAGCATTGGCAGGAGTCGGAGATCTACGCGGTCGCCGTGGCGAGTGGCGACATCCGGCAGCTGACCGACAGACGTGGCCCCGACGGGGGTCCGGTTCCTTCACCCGACGGCTCGCTCATCGCCTATACCGGCATCGACGCCCACCGCGACACATACCGCAACCAGAGGATCCACCTGATGAACCGGGACGGCTCCGGCTCGCGCGTGATCTCCGGGGATTACGACCGGCAGGTCGGCGGAATGATGTGGGCACCCGACGGAAGCGGCCTCTACTTCAACGTGCGCAGGGACGGCTACGGGCAGCTTCACTTCGTGTCGGTCGATGGCGGGGTGACGCAGCTTACCTCCGGCGAGCACCTCTTCGGCCTGTCGTCGTTTTCGGATGACGGCGTGGGCGTGGGGGTCGTCTCCAGCGCGCACGAGCCGGGCGACGTCTTCCGCTTCGGCCTCGACAGCCCGGACGAAACCCGGCGCCTCACCGACGTGAACGCCGACGTGCTGGCGTACGTCGACCTGGGCGAAGTCGAGGAGATCTGGTACGACTCGGAGGACGACTTCCGCGTTCAGGGATGGATCGTGAAGCCGCCCGACTTCGACCCGTCCCGCATCTATCCCATGATGCTGGTCATCCACGGCGGCCCGCACAGCATGTACAACGGCGGTTTCAACTTCGCCTTCCAGGAGCACGCCGCCAACGACTACGTGGTGCTCTACACCAACCCGCGCGGCAGCACCGGCTACGGCACCGAGTTCGCGAACGCCATCAACCACGACTATCCCGGGGCCGACTTCCCGGATCTGATGGCCGGGGTCGACGAGATGCTCGGGCGCGGCTACGTGGACGAGGACAACCTCTTCGTCTACGGCTGCTCGGGCGGCGGCATCCTCACCAGCTACATCGTGGGCAACACCGACCGCTTCACCGCGGCATCCGCCAACTGCCCCATTGTCAACTGGATGTCGGCGATGGGCACCTCGGACGCCATCAGCTACACGCGCACATTCGAGAAGCCCTTCTGGGAGGATCCGGCGGAGTGGATCGACCGCTCATCGATCTTCTACGTCGGCAACGTGACCACGCCGACCATGCTCCTGACCGGCGAGATGGATCTGCGCACCCCCATGGGCCAGACCGAGGAGTTCTACCAGGCGCTGCAGTACGTGGGCGTGCCCACGGTCATGATCCGCTTCCAGGAGGAGTGGCACGGCACCAGTTCGCGGCCCTCCAACTTCCTGCGCACGCAGCTATACCTGCGCAAGTGGTTCGAGAAGTGGGGGACGCACAAGACGCCGGTCACGCAGGACGGGTAGGGCGGAAAGAGCTGGCGTCGCCCTGACCGCGGCGCATCGCTCAGCGACGGTTCCTCGGGTTCAGGCGTCGCCCGACCCCTTCATGAAGATCTGGATGACGCCGTTTTCGGCGCGCGCGCCGTACAGGTCCGCGGCCGCGGATCCCTTGATGACCTCAATCCGGTCGATGTCGTCTGGATTCAGGGAGCTGAGCGCCGCGCTGCCTTCATCGAGCCTGACGCCGTCGACGAAGATCAACGGGGCCCCGTCTCCGAGCGCGCCCCTGATTTGAAGTGCTCCCGGATTGTCGGTCCCGTCCGCGTTGACCGCTGCCTCGGGGTCCGCCAGCACGTCGATGAGTGCGTCGTCGAGAGCAGTGGGCGCTTCGGTGTCGCAGGCCATGACCACGGCCGTCAAGGTCAGACCGGCGAGCGTTACCGCGCGCACCGGGCTCCGATTCATCCTCGTGGCGTCCATGACCTCCAATCTCCGGTTCGAGTACGGGTCCTGATTCGATGAGGGCGTCCGCGAACACCCACGGCCTGCGGCGTCCTGTGCCAGCGGCGAGCCGAATTGCTACACCATAACTCGCGTAGACTGTGCAGGCGACGCCGACTAAGGCACGAACGACGGCTTCTTTGTGGTCAACACAAAGGCGGGGTCCCCGAGCCGTAGAAAGGAGGCGATGTCGACCCCGTCGTCGCCAAGTGGCGGTGAACTGCTCGCTGATGGTTCTGCGGCTTCGGACACCTCGGGCTCCTTGGTGAAGATCTGAATGACGCCGTTCGCGGCCCCGTCGCCGAACAAGCCGGTTGCGGCCGATCCCTTGATGACCTCGATCCGTTCGATGTCGTCCGGGTTCAGGGAATTCAGTGGCGAGTACGGGTCGCTGCCGGTCTTGACCGTGTATGTGCCGACCCCAAGCGAGAGGTCCAGGTTTGACACCTCCAGGCCGTCGATGAAGATCAGCGGTCGAGGCTCGATTCCAAGCTCACTGCTCCTGAGCCGCGCTGCCTCAACCTTCTCGGCCAGGGCACGCGCGGTGAGGGAACGCTGTACGCTGGCCGCCGCTTCCGGGCTCGCCAGCACGTCAAGGAGCGCGTCGTCGAGGGCGGTGGGGGCGTTGGTATCACAGGCGATCACCACCGCCGCCAGCGTCAGACCGGCCAGCGTCACCGCGCGCAGCGGGCTCCACTTCATCTTCCTGGCAGCCATGATCTTCAGTCTCCGCTCGAGGGAATGTCGGGATTCGAGAAGGGCGGGTGTCAACACCCATCGCCGGTGCCGTCCCACGCCGATCGCGAGCAGCAGCTTCCCGTAGTCGTCGGCCGGGATTCCGGAGGCGATCACGCGGCGGTCGCAGTCGATTTCGACCGCGCCCCGCAGATTGCGGACCATCCACCAGACCGCCGGGCTCCAGGGGAAGAGCGCGGCGATGACTGCGCCGTAGAGGAGGGTCAGGTGGTCGCGTGCGCGGGCGTGCTCGCGCTCGTGCAGAATCGCCACGCGGCCAGCCCGGTCACCCGCGCACAAGAGCCAGTCGGGGATGACCACGGAGGGCCGCGTCACGCCGATCAGCGCCGGGCCGAAGCCCTCCGAAACGTAGACGTCCTCGCCGTCCACCGACCGCCGGGGCCAGCGGCGGCGCGAGTGGTTCATAAGGCCCAGGATTGCCCCGAACACCAGGAGTGTGGCCAGCGAGGCGGCGCCCCAGGCGACGATCGCCGCCCGCTCCCAACCCGTCCCGGAGATCGCAGGGACCGCCGGATCGGCTGCCTGCACCACCGATGTGATGGGCGATGACGCGGCGGCCGACACGTCCAGCACCGGGGCCGCCGGCCGTGCGGCGAGAGGGATCACCACCGCCAGCGTGAGCGCCGCGATCCACGCGAACCGGCGCGGCCAGCCCATCGTCTCGCAGAGTCGCTCGCCGGCCCAGCCGCCGACCGCCAGCAGGACACCGATTCCGGCCGCGTAGCCCATCCACCAGAAGATCATCTTTCGTCTTCCTTCTCCTGGGCACGATCCAGGATGGACCGCAAGCGCTCGATCTCCTCGTCACTGAATTCCCGGTTCTCGACCAGCGTCGCCAGCAGCAGCTCCGCGGAACCGTGGAAGATCTTGTTCATGACCCGCTTGAGGGCACTGCCGCCTGCGTCGGCGGATTCGACCAGTGGGTAGTAGCGGTGGGCCCGTCCTTCCTTCTCATGGCGAACCGCGTTCTTGCCCTCCAGGATCTGCAGCATCTTGAGAACGGTCGTATAGCCGACATCCTCCCCGAGGACGTCCCGGACCTCCGCCACCGTCCCCGAGCCCCGGCGCCAGAGGACGCTCATGATGTCAAGTTCGCGGTGGGTGAATCGATTCGGTTCCCGTCTCGATTCGGCTGATTCACTTGGCATGTTGCGCTCCCCGCACCGTCCAGCTGTCGCCCGATTGAACCATCTCACTCGTCGGCTTTGAACGATTCTCCGGCTCTCGAGCCCATCTCCGGGCCCTCGCTTCACGAAGGTCTTCGTAGTCAGAACTGTAGCCGATGGTTCCCCGGATGTCAACGAGGGTCTTCGTAGAATGATTCCGGAGTCCTTTGCCGAGACCCGTTGGGGCCGCTACGATCCCATCGCTTCTCCGGCGCTGGCCGCGCGGGCAATAAAGCGGTCCGCCCATCGTCCACCCGCAATCGTGAGGCGCCCGTGCCTAGAGCCAGATCTGTTCTGCAGCCCGTCGCGGTTCTCCTCGTCTCCGGTCTCGTGTCGTGCAATGCCCCGGACCCGGTTCCGTCCCTGGTCGTTCAGCGAGACAGCGCCGGTGTCCGAATCATCGAGGCGCTGAGACCGCTGTGGGGTGATTCCAGCCTGCAGAGCATCGATCCGGATCCCCTTGTCGACCTGACGCGCTCCGGGAGCGGTCCCTCCCACGAGTTCTTCCGCGTCCGCGACGTCCGGCAGCGTCCGGATGGATCGTTGATGGTTGCCGACCGAGGTTCGCAGGAGGTGCGCCTCTATTCGTCAAGCGGAGAATTCCTGGGATCCGTCGGAGGCACCGGAGACGGGCCGGGCGAGTTTCGGAACCTCTCGAAGGTGGAGCCATCGGCGGACCGGATTCTCGCGCTCGACCAGCGAGGCCGGGTCACCGTGTTCACGCCCGATCTGGTGCCGACGCACACCTTCGATGTGGCGGACCGCGTCTTCGACCTTCATGACCTTCGTGACGGAACGGTCCTAGTGGAAGTCCGCTCGCTCACGGAAATCGAGCCCGGGCCTCAGATCATTCGAGGTTCGAGCGCTCTGCTGCGTTACGACCTGAGCGGCGCGCGCATCGACAGCGTCGGCTTGATCGCTGGCTATGAGGAAGTACGACGGGTGATCGACGATCGGCCGATCCTGGGTCCTCCGTTGTTCGGCAGGGAGGGACACCTGGCCGCGAACGGCGACGTGATTCTGGTGGGGTCGGCAGATCTGATGGAGGTGCGGGAACTCTCGGTGATCGGCGACGTGGTTCGCATACTGCGCATTCCGGATTATCCGCTGGGCGTGACTGATGAAGAAGTCTCTGCGGAGCGGGAGGCCCAGTTCGACGTGGAACTCCCTCCCGGGGCGACGTTCCCCCCGCCAATTCGCCGGTTCATCGAAGAACTCCCGGCCCCGGCGGCTCGCCCCGCCTACGCGGACATCCTTGTGGACCCTTCGGGAGCGGTCTGGCTGGAGCTCTACCGGGGAAGGAGCGAGCAGGGCCGGCCCCAGGCATGGCTGGTGCTGGATGCGGACGGCACTTGGCTCGGCACCGTGGAGGCACCGGACGACTTCGCGGTGATGGACATCACCATGGATGCCGTCCTCGGGGTCTGGACGGACGAACTGGGCGTGGAGCACCCTCAGGTGTTGACCCTCGCGCGAACGCCGACCGCGATGTAGGGACGCCTGCCGATCAACCGATTCTCCCGATGCCCGCCCGCGGCACACCGGGCTCACCCGCGACCGAACCGATGGGCACGACATCGGCCGAATGGGCGCTTCGTCCGGGCGCCGCTACCCGACACGCGGGCAGCGCCTGGTCCAGGTCAGCGACCAGGTCGTCCGCCGACTCGATGCCGACGGAGACGCGGAGCAGGCCCTTGCCGATCCCCGCGATGGCCTGGGCGGCCTCGTCCATGGCCGCGTGGGTCATCGTGGCCGGATGGCAAATGAGGCTCTCGACGCCGCCCAGCGACTCGGCCAGGGTGAACAGGAGAAGCCGGGCGAGGAGCTCTTCGGCTGCCGCGCGCCCGCCGTTCAGCTCGAAGCTGAACAGGCTGCCGTATCCGGACTGCTGGCGGCGGGCGAGGTCGTGGCCGGGGTGCGTCGTAAGCCCCGGGTAGTAGACCCGGGCGACCGCGGGATGCGACGCGAGCAGATCGACGACCGCGCTGGTGTTCTCCTCGTGGATGCGGGTGCGGGCGAACAGCGTGCGCACGCCGCGCAGCGCCAGGTAGCTGTCGAAGGGACTCTGGGCCGCGCCGGTGGCGTTGGTCCACCACGCGATCTCCTCGAAGAGTTCGTCGCTGGCCGCGATCACCGCGCCGCCCACGACATCGCTGTGGCCGTTGATGAACTTGGTCGTCGAGTGCACGACCAGATCGAAGCCGAAGTCGATGGGCTGCTGGAGCGCAGGGGAGAGGAAGGTGTTGTCGGCGACGGCGATCGCTCCGACGCGCCGGGCCTCGCGCGCCACCGCGGCCAGGTCGGTGATGCGCAGCAGCGGGTTGCTGGGCGTCTCGACCCAGATCATGCGAGGCTCCTGCTCCAGCCCCGCCGCGAGCGAAGCCGGGTCCGTGAAGTCCACGAAGCGCACACGCAACCGGCCCTGACGCTCTAGGCCAACCAGCAGGCGGTGCGTCCCTCCGTAGCAGTCGTGCGGCGCCACCACCAGGTCATCGGCGTGCACCAGGTTGAGGACGACGCCCACCGCAGACATTCCGGAGGAGGTCGCCACCGCGCCCACGCCACTTTCCAGTTGGGCCAGCGCGCCGGTGAGATGTTCGCGGGTGGGATTGCCGGATCGGGTATAGTCGTATGGCGGCGGGTCCTCGAGCCCGGCGAAGCGGAAGTTGCTCGACAGATAGAGCGGGGGCATGACCGCCCCATAGGCGGTGTCCGAGGCGAGCCCGGCCCGGACGACTTCAGTTGCCCGCGCGGAGATGCGGCCCTTGCCATCGGGACCGGGTGTCGTCGCGCCGAGGTCACTCCCGGCGACGTTCCCCTCTCGGGTACAGTGCTCTTTCATGGTCTATGCCTCCTGTGCGACGGAAAGCTCGAGGCTCTCCCGCAGGGCGGTCTGGTATTCGGGTGCGTGAAGGAGAAAGGCGTCGTGCCCGCCGTCTGAATGGAGTATCCGAAGGCGCGAACGGGCGCCGGTCCGCCGGTGCATCTCCTCGACCAGCCAGAGCGGCACCGACCTGTCCTCCTCCCAGGCGATCAGCCAGGAGGGGACCGTCAGCTCCTCGGGCCGGAGGTCGCACAGATCGATCGACGCGCACAATGTCAGGTAGGTTCTCGCATCGAAGCGCCCGGCGAACGCCCGTCCGCGCTTCCACAGGTAGCGGTCCACCGGGTGGACCGGTTTGCCGCTCGAGAGGTCGGCCTCGAAGGGGAAGCGCGCGTCCAGTCCCGCGTCGGTCTTGTAGGTGGTGAAGGCCAGCGCCCTCGCGATGGCCACGCCGTCGGCTTCGCGGCCCTGGTCGCGTGCGAACTCGAGGATCGCGCGCTGCACGCTGCGCACCCCGGTCCCGAGGGGATGGGGGCGGTGGGCGGCTGCAATGACGACGACGCCTTCCGCACGCGCCGGATACCGGATGCCCAGGGCCAGCGCGGCGTTGCCCCCGTAGGAGGCGCCCACGGCCCGATGGACCTTCTTTTCGCCGAGGTGGTCCAGCACGGCCACCACCGCGTCCGCCTGGTCCCCCGGTGTGATGTGGAACTGCGTGCGGGACCCGTCGCGTCCAACGGGCTCGATGGTGCCCGGTGCGCCGATGAAGTCGATGCCGAGGACGCGCCACTCGCGCGAGTCGATGGCGAGCCCCGGTCCGACGATCCTCCGCCACCAGCCTTCGGAGCGATCCTTGGCGTTGGACGACACGTGCCGGCTCGCCGAAATCCCGCCCATGGCCACCAGCAGCGGGGCGTCCTCCGGCCCCGCGACCTCGAAGGGAACCCGGAAACGCGCCGCCATTTCCGGCTCGAGCTCCGGCTTCCAGCCGGGGCGCATGTAGACCGCCCCACGCCGGGCAGGCGGAAGTGCATGGGCGCGCGGTGGCTGCCTAAGGTCCGGAACGTCCCCGTTGCGGGCAGGCGGGTACGGAAGCGGGAACGCTTGGGGAGGGGAGGTCGTCGCTCGCATCCTGGCTCTCCACAGGTTGGCGCGATGCCAACCCCTGGATGCGCCGGGCGGCCAAGCCGACCGAGGCACTCATCTCTCGGATTCCATCACGGGAATCCGCGGGAGTTGGCACCGCTGATCGCTCTCCAGAGAAAACGATCCGGTTGCCCCGGCTTCAAAGGGCCAGTCCCTCAGCCGGTCTCGATGAGTTGGGTGAGAATGTGGTGCCCCGCCCGGGGCTGTCAAGGGCGCGCGACGAGCGCGCTTGTCGACGGAGAGACGTTCAGGCTCACAAAGCAGCCCGTCGACGCACTCCCCACGGAGTGCATATCGCCTACCGGCGGGGATCGACCTCCGCGTAGACCTCCATGTTGCCGTCGCGATCCCACGACAGCACCTGGTACGGGCGCGCGCCGATCCCTTCCATCCCAGGGGAGCCGATCGGCATGCCCGGCACTGCGATGCCGACGACGTCTGGCCGCTCCTCCAGCAGCCGCTTGACGTGCTCGGCCGGGATGTGGCCCTCGACGACGTAGCCGTCGATCAGCGCGGTGTGGCACGACGACATCCGCGGCGGCACGCCCGCGTCGATCTTCACCGGGATGAGGTCGTTCAGGTTCCGTGCATCCACCTCGAAGCCGGCCTCGCGCATGTGATCGACCCACAGGTTGCAGCAGCCGCAGGACGGCGTCTTGTAGACGAGCGCAGTGGGGAGGGCATCGGCGACGGCCCGTGTGGACGAAGTCGCCAAGGTCGTGGTCGCCTCGCTGGCACCACCCGCCGCCACGTCCCCGGACGCGTGCAAGGCATGGGAGTCGTGCGATGTCGGCGAGCCATCCGACGCTCGGGCGCCATCCGCGTTCGGCGCTTCGCCTGTTCCACATGCCGCAAGGAGGATCACGAGAAGAGGACCGGAATTAGGGCGAGGCTGAGTCATGGGATCCTTTTGTTGTGATTCGCAGGTCTTGATGATCCTGGCGCTTGATTCAGTTGCGGTAGACATCCCGCCGATGAGCCACTCGCACTACCAGCACGATAAGCACTTCATCCATTACTTCGTAGATCACTCGGTAGGAGCCGACGCGAACTCGGCGGAGTCCGCGATGTTGCCCCTTGAGGGGGGAACCGGTATGAGGCCATTGGGCCAGGCGGTCGATGGCCTCCACGATCCGAACCCTGTCCTGCTGGGGCACGCGTGCCAGTTCCTTGGCCGCGCTACGCTTAATCTGAACTGAGAAGGTCATCCCGGACCTGTTCCCAGTCCAACACGGGATCTGTCGGATCGCGGAGCCGCTCCAGGGTTACGGTGAGATCGTCAAAATCCTCCAGGTACCTCTCCAGTGCCTGCCGCACGATCTCGGCTCGGCTGCGGTTCAGCCCTCTCGCGGCTGCGTCGAGTGCGGTGACAAGCGTATCGGAAACCCGCGCTGTGATCTGGGTCATCAAGCTCTCCGTCCTGCTCTTCTGCAATGCCGTGTAATGTCATCCAATGTCAGTCGATCTCAACCGATCTACTCTAATCCCGATGCCCATACGGGTCAACCGCCTCAACCGGTCAGCAGTGGACGCTCTGCCGTTCAAGTGCGGCAGGCATCTACCCCTCGATCGCCAGGTTCACGATTTCGCGGAAGCGCGCGACCGGATCGCGGCCCCGCGGCGTCTGCGTGAACACCAGCACGATCAGGTTCGTCGAGGGGTCCACCCAGGCGCCCGTGCCGTCGGATCCGGTGTGCGAATACACGCCGTCCTCCGACACCGACCATCCGTATCCGTAGTAGCGGGCCGGCCCCTCTGAACCGGGGTTGGTCCGGATCTTCGGCGACGTCATGAACTCCACGGTCTCCTCGGAGATGATCCGCTTTCCATCGTAGATTCCGCCGTTCAGGAACATCTGACAGAAGATCACATAGTCGTCCGCCGTCGAGATCATGCCGCCCGAGGCCCGCACGAACGGGACCTGGGGCGGATCGCCGGGGGTCCATCCGGGCATCCAGCCGCCCTCGCCGTCGCGCTCGTAGTAGACGACCCCCATTCGCTCCAGCTTGCCGTCCATCTTCTCCGCGACTTCGTGATGGTAGCTGTCGTGCATGCCGAGCGGCGTGTAGATCTCGCGGTCGAGGTACTCCTCCAGCGGCGTCCCCGACGCCATCTCCACCAGCGCGCCCAGGGTGTTGTAGCCGGGATTGTTGTAGCTGTAGGTGGTGCCGGGGATGGCTTCCGAGCCCACGCCGCCGAAGCGCGCCGCTTCCAGTTGGAGCGTGGGAGCGCCGGGATGTTCGGCGGACGGTTCCATGTAGGGCTGAAGGAAGAGCGTAGGGATTCTGAGCCCGCTCGCATGCGACAGCAGATGGCCGATGTTGATGAAGCCGGCGCGATAGTTGTCCCAGGACGGCATGTGTTCGCGCACGAGGTCGTCGTAGGCGAGCCTCCCGTCCTCCACCAGCGTCGCGATGGCGGTGGCCACCGGCGGCTTGGTGTTGGATGCCATGCGAAACATGGTGCCCGGCTCCATGGGGATGCCGCGGGCCTTGTCCCGCCATCCCAGCGCCTCGTGCAGCACGACCTTGCCATCCTTCGCCACGAGCAACACCGCCCCGACGAGGTCGCCGCGCTCGATGGCTTCCTCGTAGAGCGCGACCCCCCCGGCGAGAACGCCCTCGGACATGCCGGCGTCCGCCGGGGCCGCGCGCGTGATGACGGTTCCCTGGGCCGCGAGGGGGATGGCCGGAGTCAGGATGGAGATGAACAGAAGGGCCGTGAGGAGACGGGCTGCGAGGCGACGCGCGCCCGAGGGGCGAGCCGCAGAGGCAGGTCCGTCGGAGTGACGGGCTGCCCAGTGGGGTGGGTCGTAGGGTTGGTCGCGATGCGTCATGGCGTGGAGCCTCCTGTCGTCAGAACCAGGTACTTGAGCGCGAACGAGCCGATCCAGTGGGACCCGGCGTAGTCGGCGTCGAACATGGTGTCGTAGCCCGTGCGAGCGTGCCTGGTCGCCAATGCGCGCAGCTCGGGAGCCCTGGGATCGGCCTCGGGAAGCGCTGCCGCGATGCGCAGCATGGCGTCCGCGCGGGTGAACGCCAGCCCGATGAGGTGGGAGTAGGTTCCGTAGGCCGACCTCAGCGAGTCGTTGGTGACCACGTCGCCCTCGGGAGGATCCTCGTCGCCCGCGCCCGCCGGATTGGTCTCGAGAAGCGGCTCGAACTCGTGGGAGTCGAGCGCGGGGAGAAAGCCGTCGAGCCAGGCGGCGTAGGCCTCCGGGTTCAGCACCATGCCCATGAGAGCGGCTTCCTCCAGGCAGGGCGAGAGGAAGTCGGAGCGGCCGGGCTCGTACGCGACCGGACAGTTGCGGTCCTCGCCGAAGAAGCGCTCGGCAGACGTGCGCAGGGCCTCCGCCAGCTCGGGGCGTTCCGCCATCTCCTCCGCCTGCAGCGCCGTGGCGATGGCGAAGGCGGTGTTGGGGTGAACGCCGGTGCGGACTGGCCGTTCCAGGTCCTCCAGATAGTCGATCAGACGGTCGCTCAGGTGGCTCACCACGGGCTCGAGACGCTCGGCCCAGACGGCGCCGAAGGGATCGTCCCAGGATGCCAGTTCACCGTGCAGGAGGAGGAGCCACACCCAGCCGTAGGGCCGTTCGAAGGATGGGTTGTCCGAGAGGTATTCGAGTTCGCCGGCGAGGGCTTCCTCGGAGAGATGGTCTCTCAGCTTCTCGCGGATGAGAGGCGCCACGGGCAGGCCGGGCACCTCTTTCACCAGCCGCACCATGGCCCACGTCGAGTTCACCGCCGAGTGCCAGTCCCAGCAGCCGTAGAAGGCTCGGCTCCGGTCGAAGTCGCGACGCCGGGTGTAGCTGATGTCGTCCAGATAGCCGGCCCGGTCCGGACGCAGGGCGTGGGGGCGATCCACACAGGAGAGGGGCATCGCGGCGAGGGACAACGCGGTCTCCAGGTCGAGCATCGGACCGGAACCGGGGTCTACGGCGGCCGGCGACGGTGCGGCGGCGATGGGATCGGGGTTTGCCGCGGGCCGGTCGGGAGCATCGGTCGCGCACGAGGCGGCGACCACGACCGCCAAGGGGGCGAGAGCGGACAACCGGATGTATCTGGGTGCTGGTGCCATCATCAGCCTTTGATGCAGTCCATGCCGTTAGCATTCAGGACCGGCCGGATACGGTCAAGTTGGCTGGGGCTTGCCTCCTGTCCCGGGCTTGCCATGGGCCCGTGGGTCGGACCGCCCCGGGGGAGCCTCTAATTGCCGGTTGGACTCCAGCCCCCTCACCATTCACATTGCACGGAAGTCCATCCCATCCGGAGGATCTCATGATTCCGCGTCCATCATCCGCCCTGTGCCGCTCCGCCTTCGCCGCGGCCTTGCTGTCGCTCCTTTCGTTCGGTCTGTCGAGCGTACAACCGGCGGCCGCGGGGCTGGCCGCCCAGGAGCGGAGGCCCGTCGAGCTCGAGGACTACTACCGGCTGAAGAACGCGAACAGCCCGGCCATCTCGCCGGATGGGTCACGGGTTGCGTTCGTCATCACGTCGGTCCTCGAAGAGGAAAACCGCAGCCACAGCGGGATCTGGCTCGCGGACGCCGCGGGAACGGGTGAACCGGTGCGGCTTACCAGTCCGAGCTTCAGCGCTTCGGGGCCCGGCTGGTCGCCCGACGGGCGCCTGCTCGTCTTCACATCGAACCGCCCGGGTGGCGATGGCGGGAGCGGCGGCAGCACCTGGTTCCTGCGCATGGACCAGCCTGCCGGCGAGGCCTTCCAGATCGAAGGGCTGGGTGGGTCGCCGGTGTTCAGCCCGGACGGCGAATGGATCGTGTTCACGCGGCCCACCCCGCCCGGGCCGGCTCCCGAGCCGGTGTACGCGTCGGACTTCGAGCGCCGCACGGCGGAGCGCTTCGACGGGCGCATGTACGACTGGATGAACTACCGCTTCGACCGCCGCGGCTACCTGCCCGATCCCCGCGACCCAGCCGCCACCCCGCCGCGGGAGGTGTACGTGCTGCCGGCCACCGGAGGTGAACCCCGCCGTCTGACCGACCTCAACGTCGACGCTTCCGGACTGGCCTGGAGCCCCGACGGCAGCCGCCTCGCCTTCACCGCCGACATGCACCAGCGCGACGAGCTCAGCTACGAGCGCGCCGACCTGTGGACCGTCGACCTGGACGGCGCCGTCACCCGCCTCACCGACGACGAATACAACTACTCCGGGCCAGCGTGGTCGGCAGACGGCGACCGCATCGTGGTCCGCGGCAACGAGGGGCTGGACGTGATCATCCGCCAAGGCCGTGACCGCGGGGCGGCCAACGACCTGTTTGCGTTCAACCCCGACGGCGACGACAGGACCAACCTCACCGCCGACTGGGACCTGATCCCGGGTGGACCGATCACGTCACCCGACGGCCACGTCTACTTCTTGAGCGGCGTGCGCGGCAACACGCACCTGTTCCGCGTGCCGGTGGGCGGCGGCGGGGTCGAGCAGGTCACCGATGGCGATCGCCGGCTCGCCGGCTTCTCCTTCTCGGCGGACTTCTCCCGCATGGCCTACCGCGCCACCGCCCCCACGGAGCCCGGCGATATCTACGTCGCGCCCGTATCCGCCGCGACCGAGACCCGCCTGAGCGAGGTGAACGCGGCGCTGCTGGCCCAACTCGAGCTCTTCGAACCCGAGAACCTCATCTTCGACAGCCCGGACGGCACCGAGGTGGAGGGCTGGATGTTGCCTGCGCGCGGCTACGACGCGGCGAGCGGCGACTTCCCCATGATCCTCGTGATGCACGGCGGGCCGCACGGCATGTACGGCAACGATTTCTCGTTCGACCGCCAGTTGCTGGCCGGGCAGGGCTACATGGTGCTCTACACGAACCCGCGCGCCTCCACGGGCTACGGGGAGGACTTCCGCTGGGGCACCTGGGGTGGATGGGGCTTCAACGACTACGACGATGTCATGGCCGGCGTCGACCACGCCATCGACAACTACCGCGTCGACACCAGCCGCATGGGCGTGACCGGCTACTCGTACGGCGGCTACCTCACCAACTGGGTCATCACCCAGACCGACCGATTCGCTGCCGCCATCGCCGGGGCCTCCATCTCGAACTGGGTGAGCGACTACGCTGTCGCCGACATCCCTCGCACCAAGGAGAGCGAGTTCTACGGCCCGCCCTGGGAGGAGCGTGGTCTGGAGCACCTGCTGCGCTCGTCGCCCATCATCCACGCCGACGGGGTGACCACGCCGACCCTCTTCGTGCACGGCGAGATCGACCATCGAGTGCCGATCGAGGAGGCCGAGCAGATGTACGTCGCCCTGCACAAGCAAGGCGTCCCCGCCAAATTCGTACGCTATCCCGAGTCCTACCACGGCGGCTGGACTCCCTGGCGGATGGTACACCGCACCTGGGTGCAGCTCGACTGGTGGGAGCAGTGGCTGAAGGCGCGGCCGGCGATGTAGGCGCGTCATGCTCGCAGCGTACATCTTCTGCCTTGTCGTGGGCGGCGGCTTCCTCCTTCTGTCCCTCTTCGGCGACTTTCTGGATGCTGACGCGGATGTGGATCTGGACGCCGACGCGGATCTCGCCATCGGGGATGCCGGCGATGTCGCAAAGCTCTTCTCGCTGCGGGCCATCGTCTACGCCCTCTTCGGGTTCGGTGCCTCCGGCACCCTTCTGCACCTGGTATGGGGAGGGGGACGCCCCGGACTGACCGCCATCGTCGCCGGGGTCACCGGGTTGGCCACGGGCGCGCTGATCGGGGCGGCATTCGGGTTCCTCAAGCGCGGAAGCGCGGGAGCCATGCTGGGGGAGCAGTCCTTCGTGGGGCTGACCGCGGAGGTGTCGCTCGAGATAACGGCTTCGAGCCCCGGCTCGATACGGGTGCTGCGCGGCGACCGGCGCCACGGCATCCGCGCCCGGCTCGATTCGAGCTGCCCGCCGGATCGGACGCTGAGCCCCGGTCAGTCCGTAGTGGTGGTCGGCATGGAGTCCGGGATCGCAGCCGTGGTTCCAGTCGAGATGAAGCTGATCGATGAATAACATACAGGATAATACAAGATTGTCATACAAGAACAATATAAGAGGAGGCGCATAGTGGAGTTTCTCGCCGCACCCCTGACGATGGCCATCGTGATCCTGGTGGCGGTGATCGTGTTTGTCATCACCATCAAGAGCCTGATCGTGATCGTGCCCCCCAACCAGGCCGCCGTGCTCACCGGCCGGAACCGAACGTCCTCGGACGGTCAGACGGTTGGATACCGTTCCATCTCCGGGGGCCGCACGCTGCGCGTGCCCATCATCGAGACCGTCCAGCACATGAACCTCGAGACCATCCCCATAGAGGTGTCGGTCAACAACGCCTTCTCGAAGGGGAATATCCCGCTGAGCGTCGAGGCGATCGCCAACGTGAAGATCGCGTCGGAGCCTGAATGGGTCTTCAACAACGCGGTCGAGCGACTCCTCGGGAAGACGGAGGGGGAAGTGCGCGAGCTGGCCCAGGACACCCTCACCGGCAACCTGCGCGGCGTCCTCGCCACCCTCACCCCCGAGGCCGTCAACGAGGACCGGCTCGGTTTCGCCAAGGCGCTCGCCGATGACGCCGGCGAGGACCTGGCCTCGCTGGGCTTCCATCTGGACGTCCTCAAGATCCAGAACGTCAGCGACGAGCGCGGCTACCTGGAGGCCATCGGGCGCGAGAAGTCTGCCGAGGCCATTCGGGCGGCCGAAATCGCGGAGGCGCAGGCCGAGGCGGACACCCGCGAAGCGCGCGCCGAGGCCCGCCGCCGCGCCCAGGTGCGCGAGGCGGCGGCCTCCATCAAGGTGGCGGAAGCGCAAAACGAGCTTCGCGTGCGCAAGGCCGAGCTCGACCGCGAGGGCGAGACCGCCGAGAAGATCGCGCGCGTCAAGGCGCAGGAGGCCGAGGTCGAGGCCGAGAAGATCCTCGAGATGAAGCGCGTCGAGCGTGAGGAGCAGCGGCTGCGTGCGGACGTCGTGGAGCCCGCCAAGGCCGAGAAGATGGCCGCCTTCGCCCGAGCCCAGGCCGAAGCAGCCCCGATTCTGGAGCGCGGGAAGGCCCAGGTGGAGGTGCTCAAGCGGCTCTACGCGGAGGTCCAGACCGGAGGCGACGCTGCGTTCGCCGTGTTCATGGCCGAGAAGCTGCCGGAACTGCTGGAGATCGCGGTCGGCGCAGTGGAAGGAGTAGACATCGACCGCGTCGTGGTCATGGACGGGGGCCAGGGCGAGGGTGTCTCCAACGCCTTGAACCAGCGCGTCCGGGGCGCCTACGGGACGCTCGAGGGGCTGGCGTCGGTGCTCGGCCTCGACATCCAGCAAGTGCTGCACCGAGCGGCGGGGGCGCCGGCAGAGGAGTCGCTTCGCGAGCTCCCGTCGGGGAAGTCCTAGCGCCGGGGGATCGAGCTCTTCGGACCGGCGCGGACCGAAACGGCCGGCCGGCCCCTGTCGTAACGAGCCGTATTCGTGTAGCATCCCCACGCATTCCCAAGGAGCCCGCATCATGATCTGGAAGCTGATCACGAAGAAGGGAGGCGTCTTCGACAAGCCGCGCGTCCAGTATCCGAAAAAGCCGAAGCCGCCCACCGCCGAGAAACCCGACAACCCATTCCGTCTTCCGAAGCCGCCCGCCCCGCCCGGGTTTGAGTGGCGACGAAGGAAGAACCGCTGAGCGCTCTTGAAGAGGATCCTTCTGCTCCGCCACGCCAAGTCCGACTGGAAGGACTACACTCTTGCGGATTTCGACCGGCCGCTCGCCCCACGCGGCCGCGCGGCCGCACCCCGCGTCGCAGCCTGGATCCGTGACCACGACCTGGTTCCCGACCGGGTCCTGTGCTCCGCCGCCCGCCGCACCTCGGAGACCTGGGAGCGCATGGTTCCCGAGCTGGGCGAGGTGCCGGTCGTCCACCGGCGGGCCCTCTACCACGCGTCGATGCAGGCGATCCTGAAGCAGCTGGTCAAACAGGACGACGAGGCGAACACGGTGGCGGTGGTCGGGCACAATCCGGGCATCGCTGAATTCGCGTGGCGCTATTCCGTCTTCGGCAACGAGAAGAAGATCGCGCGCATGCGGCGCAAGTATCCCACCGGCGCGCTCGCCGTCCTCTCGTTCAGGATCGACAGGTGGGCCGATCTCCCGGGGGCCAGCGGAACCCTGGAGTACTACGTACGGCCCAAGCAGCTCAAGTAGCGCCGATGGTCGACGAGCTGCGCGACCGGGCTCGCTTATCTCCGATATGGTGGCTGCTGCACCTCAGGGCATCTGCAGCTCGTACACCTCCACGCGCTCGACACCCAGATCGTCGGTGGATATGACGGTCACGCTCCGGTCGCCGACATGCTGGATGCGAAGGATGGCTGGCGCCACCACCTGGCCCAGCAAGCTTCCGTCGCTCCCGAACACATCGCGGACGACCGTCTCGGCGCCCCTGATCGCGAAGCGGCGCGCCCAGATCTCGCCACCGTCGGCGATGACCAGCGAGTTCCAGGCGGGGAGCCGGTCGGGAAGGGGCATCTCTCGAAAGCGGCGCAGGGCTGCCTCCACCTGGGCGTCGTCCATGGGTTCGCGACCGCCGGTGGAGCCCCGAACCCACGCCTCGAGGTGCGTGTCGGTTCGCAGGGGCGGCTCTTCAGCGAGGCGCACGACGCGCTCCAGAGTACCCGAGGGGTCGTAGGTGGAGTATTCGTAGGACCGGCCCGTGGTCACGGCCATGCGCCCTTCCGGCGAAGCGGTGGCGGCCGCGGCGGACGAGAAGGGCAGCCGCAGAATCTGGATCGACAGATTGGTTCCGCTGCCCTGTGCGGAAGTCTGGGTGGCCTGACCGGGCACTGCCGTGACCGTGTCGATCAGGATGCCCTCCAGGTCGTGCCGGACCAGGTACTCGGATCTGCTTCCGGAAGGGTCCGAGATCGATTCGAGGGCATCTTCCAGGCTGAAGGAGGTGTCCTCCAGTGAGGGGAGGTTCAGGGATTCCACCCGGTTGAGGAAAAGGCTCGGTCCCGCCACGCGGATCGGGCGGATCACGGGCTGCTCGCCCGGGCCCTGGAAGGTAGCGGTGGCCAGCAGCTCGCCTTCCGGACCGAAGCGGGTGATGCGGTCGAGCCGCTGGTCCGCCGCGACGATGGCGCCCCCCGCCGTGGGCCAGGCTCCCGCGAGCGCCCGGAATTCGCCCGGCCCCTCTCCGGGGCCCCCAATGGTCTGGAGGTGGACACCGCTCCCGTCGAAGATACGGATCTCATCCATCTGCGCGTCGGCAACAATCAGATTGCCGGCGCCGTCGACCGCGACCGAGGCAATGCGCCCGAAGAGCACTTCCGTCGGGCCGTCGATGGCACCGATGGAGAGCACCGGCTCCGGGGCGATGGTAGCGTAGATGGCACCGCCGGACGGGTTGGTGACGATGGCGACGCCCGCCGAGTCGGTGAATTGGGCCGGGGAAGGAATGCGTTCGCCGCCGTCTCCGCAGGCGCCAAGGAGTAACAGTACACCGCATGACCACGCGACGGCCGTGTGGGAGCGTCTCCCGGGGCAGGTCAATCGCTCTCGACTCATTTCTGGTGTCCTTGCCGGGCCACGAAGTTCTTCGTAGACAAGGGTAGGCGACAGCCCGTCGGATGTCAACGGTTCTCAGGCGCCAGGGATGAGGTGCGCCTTCACTTCATGCGCTCACCCGCGTCGACCATCTCGTCCTTCAGGAACCGACCGAAGAAGTCCAGCATGTCGAGCAGCATCTGGCGCCGGTTGGCCTTGCCGCGGACATAGTAGTTCTCGTTCGGGTAGGTCGTGTACTCGAAGGGCTTGTAGTGGTTCTCGAGCGCCCGCGCGAAGATCTCGGACTGGTCCGAGCCGGGATAGCGTCCCTCGCCGTGCACCAGGAAGATCGGCGTGGAGACCTTGTCGATTTCGTAGATCGCCGAGCTGTTGCGCCACACCTCCTGGCTCGTTTCGAAGGGCCCGAGTTCGTGCTCGAGGAGCTTGACGTGGCGCAGCTCGTTCTCGCTGCGATAGAAGTGTACCCAGTCCGAGTAGCCCGAGCCGGGGACGATCGCGCGGAAAGCGTCCGGGGCGAAAGCCGCGGCGTACATGCCCATAATGCCGCCGTAGCTGGTGCCGGTCAGGCCGATCCGGTCGGGGTCGACCCCGGGCTGCGCCTTCAGGAAGTCGGCGCCCGCGAGCACGTCTTCCAGGTCGCAGTGGCCCCAGCAGCCGTTGTTCGCGTCGGCGAAGTCCTTCCCATAGCCCGAGCTGCCGCGGATGTTGGGCAGCAGCACCGCGTATCCGCGCTGCGCGAAGAACTGCACGTGCTGCTGGAAGGTGTCGTTGAACTGCGAGGTGGGGCCGCCGTGAATCCACAGGATGCCGGGTGCGCGTCCGCCGGCCGGGACTCCCGCCGGGCGGTAGAGGTAGGCCGGGATCGAGTATCCGTCCGTGCTGGGGTAGTGAACCTTCTCCGGCAGGACGAGGCGCTCGGCAAAGTTCCCGGCGGGCATGGAGAAGGTGAGCTGGCGGCTCCGGCCGCTCTCCACGGACACCACATGCAGATCCTGCGAAGTGACCAGGTCAGCCTTCAGGTACGCGATCGCGCGGCTGTCGGGCGACCACGAGGGACTCGACGCCACCCCGCCGTCGGGTGAGGCCAGCACGCGGGGCTTGCCCCCGTCGGAGGAGACCACGCGCAGGTCGTGGTGACCGTTGTGGTTCTCGATGTAGGCGATCGAGCGGCCGTCAGGCGACCAGACCGCGCTGCTCTGGTCGGCCTCGGCCGCGGCGATCGGACGGGGCTCACCACCCTCGATCGGGGCGATCCAGTAGTTGATCCACCCGCTGCGGTGCGAGCGGAAGAGGACCTGGCGGCCATCGGGCGAAACCTGCGGATAGGCGAAAGTGGAGCCGGCGCCGTAGTCGAAGAAGTCGCGGTCCTGAAGCACGGTGCGCGCGCCCGTGCCGTCCGGAGCGACTTCGATGACGTCGTGGTCCTCCCAGGCGTCGTCGAGGCGCACGAAGAGGATGCGTTGGGAGTCCGGGGTCCAGGTGGGGAAGACCTCGTAGTTCTTCTCGTTGCTGATGCGGCGGACGCGCCTGGTGTCGACCTTGACCGTCCAGATGTCGTAGTTGCCGTAGCGGTCGCCGGCGAAGGCGATCGAGCGCTCGTCGGGCGACCAGGTCATCGAGTTGATGCGCCCGCCCAGGTTGGTGAGCTGCACCTCGCTGCCGTCGCGGGTCGACCAGATCCAGATCTCCGGCGAGCCACCCTTGTCCGACACGTAGGAGATCCAGTTGCCCTGCGGTGACCAGCCGGGCATCTGGGAGGAAAGGAAGTGGCCCGAGCTGCCCATCTCGATCGGGACGCGGGTCGGGAATCCGCCGTCCGGCGAGAGCGTGACCAGCCCGCCGGAGAGCGAGGACTGGAAGAGGATCGACGAGCCGTCGGGCGACCAGGCAGGCGAGCCGGAGACGACCGACTCGATGGAAAGCAGTTGGTCAATGGTGAGGACGTCGGCCTCCTGGGCGTCAGCCTGAGCGGGGACGCCCGCGGCCGCGGCGGCGAGGATGAGGACCGAAGTCAGGTTCGTGGCGGATCGCTGGCGCAGGGCCGCCTCCGGGTTCCGATAACGGGTCATGGCCTGCTCCTTGTTGCGGCTGCTCCCGCCCCGGCGCCCTACACGGGCGTCAGCCAGCCGTAGGGGTCTTCCGCCCGCTGCTTGACGATGTCCATGAAGCGCCGCTGGATCTGCAGCGTAACCTCGCCCGCCTTGCCGGAACCGACCGGGATGCGGTCGACGCTCGTGATGGGGGTCACCTCGGTGGCGGTGCCCGAGAAGAAGAGCTCGTCGCAGGTGTAGAGGGTCTCGCGGGCGACCAGTTGCTCGCTCGCCGGTATGCCCATCTCGGTCGCGAGCTTGAGCACCGTGTCGCGGGTGATGCCCTGAAGCGACGTGCCGTCGAGAATCGGCGTGATTAACTGGCCGTCCACCACAAGGAAGAGGTTCTGCCCGCTGCCCTCGCTCACCAGCCCGTTGGGGCCGAGCGCGATGGCGTCCGCGTAGCCGTCGGCGTGCGCCTCCATCTTCATGAGCATGGCCGCGTTATAGTGGCCGGCCGCCTTGGCCCGCATCGGGAAGGTGTTGGGTTCGGCGCGCTGCCAGGAGGAGACCTTCACTCCGACGCCCTTCTCCAGAGCTCCCGCGCCCAGGTAGGTGTCCAGCGGCCAGCAGGCCACGTACGACTCGATCGGGCTCGCGCGGGGATCGAGCGCCGCGGCGCCGTAACCGCGTATCACCATGGGTCGGATGTAGCAGCTGTCCAGGCGGTTCTTCGCCACCACGTCGACGCACGCCTGCGCGTACTCCTCCTGCGAGTACTCCGGCGGCATGCGATAGACGATGCAGGAGTTGTAGAGCCTGCGGATGTGCGCGCCCAGGCGGAAGATGGCCCGCCGCCCCTCCGACTCGTAGCAGCGGATGCCCTCGAAGAGGGAGACGCCGAACTGTACGGCCAGCGAAAGCAGGTGCACCTGGGCGTCCTGCCAGCGGATGAACTCTCCGTCCTTCCAGACGAATTCGGTTGCCTTTAGCTCAAGGGCCATCGGGGTTCTCGGTCTCGGGGATCAGGTTGGGGTCGGTGTCGTCATACCAGGGCGCGAATCCATCCCCCGTCAACCGGGATGGAGGTGCCGGTGATGTAACTCGCGCGCTCGGAAGCGAGAAAGGTAACCAACGCGGCAAATTCCGCAGGGTCGCCCACGCGTCCCGCGGGGATCTCGCTGGCCCAGCGGTCGAAGGCGGCTTCCCGGTCGATGCCTTCGCGCGCTGCGATCTGGCCGGCCAGCCAGTCCAGGCGGGCGGTGCGCGTGTAACCGGGCATCACGTTGTTCACGGTGACGCCGTCGCGCGCCACCTCGTTGGCCAGGGTGCGGGCGAAGCCGGTCACCGCGGCGCGCACGCTGTTGGAGAGGATGAGCCCGTCGACCGGCTGCTTCACCGCGATCGAGGTGACGTTGATGATCCGGCCCCAGTCTCGCTCGCGCATGCCCGGAAGGACGGCGCGGGTCAGGTTGAGGACGCTCTCGAGGTTCTGGGCGACGGCGGTGCGCCACGCCTCGGGACTATGCGCCTCGAAGGGGCCGGAGGGAGGGCCGCCGGTGTTGGTGACCAGGATGTCGACCTGTCCGAAGGCCTCGGCGGCCGTGTCGGCAACGTGCCGCACGCCTTCCGGATCGGTGAGGTCGGCGGCCACGGCCACGGGCTGGGAGCCGGTGTCGCGAGCGATGCGGTTGCGCGTGCGGTTCAGGTCGTCTTCGCCCCGGGCGCACATCACCAGCCGGGCCCCCTCGCGCGCGAACTCCTCCGCCACCGCGCGCCCCAGCCCGCGGCTTGAGGCCGCCACCAGCGCGACCTTGTCGGTCAGCCCGAGGTCCATGTCATCTCACGCGACGGAGGGGATTCATCGCAGGTACGCGTCGGTCCCGTCCAGCCAGTCCTGCCGTGGCGGGCAGAAGACGTCCACGTCCAGGGTGTCTTCCAGCGCGACCGCCTTGTGCGGCACCCAGGAGGGAATGTGCAGCACCTCTCCGGCGCGCACGACCACTTCCTCGCTCTCATCCTCCCCGATCCAGAAGTGCAATGCGCCCTCGAGCACGTAGGTGAGCTGCTCGTTGTCGTGCGAGTGCAGCGGCACGACGGAGCCCTTGTCGAGATAGATGTGCGCGAGCATCATGCGCTCGCCCGTCACCAGGCGCCGCCCAAGTCCTTCCTTGACCTGTTCGATCGGCATGTCGTCCCAGCGGAAGTGGCGTACGCTCTGTTCGGAGCTCATTGGGTTTCCTCGGCAGTGGGTTGAATGAACGCTGTAGTGGACCGGATCAACGACCGGCGGATGCGCCGGGCGAACCCTCTCAATACCGTAACCGGGGGACTTCGGCAAGTAGCGGAGGTCGATGGTGCCGGGGGTGGCGCCCGGTCCGTTGGCGCGGAGAGTTCGGGGCCATCACCGCAGGTAGCTGTCGGTCCCGTCGAGCCAGTCCTGGCGAGGCGGGCAGAAGACATCCGTCACAAGCGTGTCCTCGAGCGCGAGCGCACTGTGCGGCAGTCCGGACGGGATGTAGAGAACTTCGCCGGCGCGAACGATCACCTCCTCGCCCTCGTCATCGCCGAGCCGGAGCTTGAGCGCGCCATCCAGCACATGGGCGATCTGCTCGTTGTCGTGCTCGTGCAGCGGGACGACGGTGCCCCTGACCATGTACCAGTGCGCGAGCATCATGCGCTCGCCGGTCACCACGCGCCTTCCCAGACCTTCCTTCACCTCTTCCATTGGCATATCGTCCCAGCGGAAATGACGGGCGCGCCGTTCGGGGCTCATTGGTTCTCCTTGTGATGGCTGGGGGAGTGCCGGCGATCGTCCGGACGAACCACCTCAATACCGTAGCCGGCCGCATCCGGCAAGTGGCGCGCACTGCCCCGATGCGGGGAGGAGGCAAGGTGACCGACGCGAATTCGGAGGCCCGGGAGTCGCGGGCGCGGCGACCGTGGCTGCTGGCGCTCGTTGCGGTGGCGGTGGTTGTGCTGCTGGTGTTTGCGGGAAGGCAGCTCGCAGGGGTCATCCCCGCGCTCGCGGAGCGCATCGAGGAGATGGGGGTGTGGGGTCCGGTGGTCTTCGTGTGCGCCTACGCGGCTGCCACGGTAGCCTTCGCCCCGGGCTCGATTCTGACCTTGGCCGCGGGGGCGATCTTCGGCATCGGGCGCGGGACGGTGATCGTGTTCGTCGGGGCCACGACGGGTGCCGCGCTCGCCTTTCTGGTGGCGCGCTACCTGGCCCGGTCCGCCATCGAAAGCAAGGTGGCCGACTATCCGCGTTTCGCCGCCATCGACCGCGCCATCGGCGAGCAGGGACGCAAGATCGTCGTCCTCCTGAGGCTGTCGCCGGTCTTTCCCTTCAACCTGCTTAACTATGCCCTGGGCCTGACCAGGGTGCGCTTCGTGGATTACCTGATCGCATCGCTGGGGATGATTCCCGGGACGCTTCTGTACGTGTACTACGGCCAGGTCATCGGCGACGTGGCGGCGCTGGCGAGCGGGGTGGAGGTGGCGCGGGGTGCCGGCTACTACACGGTGCTCGGGGTCGGGCTGGCGGCGACCATCGTGGTCACCACCCTGGTCACGCGCATCGCCCGACGCGCGCTGAAAGAGATCACCGGGGACTGACCACTATGAGACAAACAGAGGAGAGATAGATCGTGTCGGCAGACAGAGTCGTGATCCTTCCCGACGACGTGCACAACCGCGAACTGGTGAGCCATGTGCACCCGTCCGACTGGCGCAACCCCGAACCCCGCGACCGCTACCACCTGGTCGTGGTCGGGGCGGGGACGGGGGGGCTGGTGAGCGCCGCCATCGGCGCAGGGCTGGGCGCGAAGGTCGCCATGGTGGAGCGCCACCTCATGGGCGGCGACTGTCTCAACTTCGGGTGCGTGCCCTCCAAGGCGGTGATCAGCTCGGCCCGGCGGGTGCACGCGGCGAGCGCGGCCTCCGCCAACGGCCGTCCCAAATCGCGGGCCGGCCCGGGGGCGGGTCATGGATCGGCGAGCGAGTTCACCGCCGCCATGGCGCGCATGCGCCGGCTGCGCGCCCGAATCAGTCCCGTCGACGGGGCGTCGCGGTTCGCCGGGCTGGGGGTGGACGTCTTCCTCGGCCACGGCGAGTTCGTGGGGCCGGACCGGCTGCGCGTCAACGGGGACGAACTGCACTTCCGCCGCGCGGTCATCGCGACCGGCGCCCGCGCGGCGCTCCTCCCGGTGCCGGGGCTCGAGGGCCCGAACGTCTACACCAACGAGACCATCTTCTCGCTCACCGAGCTGCCGCCGCGCGTGATCGTGATCGGCGCCGGTCCCATCGGCGTGGAACTCTCGCAGACCTTCGCGCGCTTCGGCAGCGAGGTCACCGTGGTGCACGCAGACCCGCATCCGTTGCCGCGCGATGACCGGGACGCGGCCGCCATCGTGACCCGCGCCATCGAGGCCGACGGTGTGCGCGTTCTGAATTCGGCGGCCGTGCTCGAAGCGCGCCGCGAAGACGGCGCCACCGTGCTGGCGGTGGAGCACGGCGGACATCAGGAGGAACTCGCAGCCGAGGCGGTGCTGGTGGCCGCCGGCCGTGCACCCAACGTCGACGGGATGGGCCTCAAGGCCGCCGGCGTGGCGTACGACCGCACCGGCATCCGGGTCGACGATCAGTTGCGCACGACGGCGAAGGGCATCTACGCGGTGGGCGACGTGGCGTCGAAGCACCAGTTCACCCATGCGGCCGACCACCAGGCACGCATCGCCGTGCAGAATGCGCTCTTCTTCGGCCGCGGCCGGGCGAGCCGCCTGGTGATCCCGTGGGCGACCTACACGGACCCGGAGGTCGCCCACGTCGGTCTCCATCGAGACGAGGCCATTGCGGCGCGCCACGATGTCGAAACCATCACCATCCACTTCGACGACATCGACCGCGCCATCCTCGAGGGTGAGGAAGATGGCTTCTTCCGCGTCCATCTGAAGAAGGGCAGCGACCGCATCCTCGGCGCGACGCTCGTGTGCGCGCAGGCGGGGGACATGATCGGCGAGGTCACGCTCGCGATGACGGCAGGCCTCGGCCTGGGCAAGCTCGGGAGCACCATCCACCCCTATCCCACGCGCAGCGACGTCTTTGCGCGCGCGGCGAACGCATGGCGCAAGCAGAAGCTGACGCCCACCGCCCAGAAGGTGTTCCGGGCCTTCTTCCGCGTGTTCAAGTAAACGCCACGATGACCGGGACGCACTCTCCCGGCGGCGCGGCTGCCGTGCGCGTCTCCGCCCCCGCCACCATCGGCAACATCGCGTGCGGGTTCGATGTCTTCGGCATGGCCGTCGCGCGGCCGTCCGACGCGGTGGTGGCGCGCGCGACGCGGGAGCCGGGAGTCATCATCGAGCGCATCACGGGCGACGAGGGACGCGTTCCGGTGGATCCTGCCCGCAACAGTGCCGGCGCGGCCGCCCGCGCGGTGCTGGGGTTGGCACGAGCCGGCGCAAGGGCCGAGGCCGTGACCTCGGACTCCGGGATCACCGCAGCCGGAGTCGCCATCGAGCTTCACAAGGGCATTCCGCTCGCCGGAGGCATGGGCGGCAGCGCCTCCAGCGCGGTGGCGGGCGCGGTGGCGGCGGACCGCGCAATCGGGGCTGGCCTTTCCCGTGGACAGCTGCTCCAGTGCGCGCTGGCCGGCGAGCTCGCGGGTTCCGGATCGCCTGCCGCCGACAACGTCGCGCCCGCCCTCCATGGAGGGATCGTGCTCGTCCTGCCCGGGAGGTCGCTGCAGGTCGTGGAGCTTCCCGTCCCACCGGAACTCTGGGCGGTGGTGGTGCGCCCGCACCTGGAGACCCGCACGGAGGACGCGCGCCGCGTGCTCGGCGAACACGTCCCGCTCAAGGCCGCAGTGACGCAGTGGGCCAACACCGCGGCCTTCACCGCCGGGCTCTACGCCTCCGACTGGGACCTTCTCTCGCGTTCGATCAGGGATGTCGTGGCGGAGCCGCTGCGCGCCGGCCGCATCCCGGGTTTCGCCCAGGCCAGGGAAGCGGCGCTGGCTCGCGGCGCCCTCGGCTTCTCCCTGTCCGGGTCCGGGCCCTCGGTTTTCGCGCTGTGCCGGGGCGGCGACGCCGCCGAACACGTCGCCGAGGGCATCCGCCGGGCCTTTGGCGAGACCGCGGCGCTTGATTGCCAGGCCTGGGCCTCCCCCGTCAACCGGCATGGGGTGCGCGTCGAAGACGTCTCACCGGAGGGAGATTGAAGCTCGTCAGCACGTCGGGCCAGGCCGCACCGGTCTCCTTCGGCGAAGCGCTGTTCCGGGGACTCGCTCCCGACGGCGGGCTCTTCATGCCGGAGGAGCTCTCGCCCCTTGCCGCGGGCGAGATCGATGCGCTGAGGGGCGCAGGCGCGATCCGCTGCGGGGTCGCCGTGGCGCGTCATCTTCTCGGCGATGAACTGGAGGATGAAGTGCTGGAGTCCGCGGCGCGAGAGGCGCTCGGCTTTCCGCTGCCGCTGGTTCCGCTGGGCCCGCGCACGCATGTGCTGGAGCTGTTCCACGGCCCCACGCTTGCATTCAAGGATGTGGGCGCGCGCTTCATGGGCTGTCTGATGTCGAGATTGCAGCGCTCCGGGCCTCCCCTGACGGTCATGGTGGCGACCTCGGGCGACACGGGCGGGGCGGTCGCGCACGCCCTCCTGGGTCTGCCGCGGACGCGCGTGGTGGTGCTGTTCCCGGAAGGACAGGTGAGCGAGCGCCAGCAGCGGCAGTTCACGACGCTGGGCGACCAGGTGCTCGCCGTGGCGGTGGCGGGCGCGTTCGACGACTGTCAGCGGCTCGTCAAGGCGATGTTCCGCGATCCGGACGCCCGGGAGGCTCTCGCGCTGACGTCCGCAAACTCCATCAATATCGGACGCCTGCTGCCGCAGATCTTCTACTACTTCCACGCATGGGCGCAGCTGAGCCGGCACGAGCCGCTGGTCTTCTCGGTGCCGTCGGGCAACTTCGGCAACCTGGCGGCCGGGCTGATGGCTCGGGAACTCGGCCTACCCGTCGCGGGCTTCGTCACGGGCACCAACGCCAACGACGTTGTCCCGGAGTATCTGCGTACGGGTTGCTACGAGCCGCGGGCGTCGGTCCGCACGCTATCCAGCGCGATGGATGTCGGGGCACCGTCGAACCTGGCGCGTATCCTCGCTCTGTTCGATGGCGACTTGGAGCGATTGCGGGGGTGTCTGTCGGGCTCGGCATGGAGCGACGCCGATACGCGGGAGGCTATGAGACGGGTATTCGACGAGCATGGGTACATCCTGGACCCGCATACAGCGGTCGGATGGCTGGCGTTGGAGAAGGCCCTCGCCGAAAGGCCGGGCGCCCACGGCGTCGTGCTGGCCACGGCCCATCCGGCCAAGTTCGGCGACATCGTGGAGGAGGCCATCGGGCGGCCGGTGCCCGTGCCGGAGCAACTGGCGGCGGGAGAGGCGAGACCCTCGCGCTTCACCCGGATTCCCCCCAGCTTGGGGGCACTGAAACGCGTAGTCATGGGTTGGGCGGGTGCGTAGACCCTGAAGACCACCCATGCCGCCCTTTTCGTCGCAGGAGACCACGGTGAAGCACAAAGCCATGATCGCGTGCGCACTGGCGCTCTATCTTCTTGTAGGTCTCAGCGGAGCGTTCCGTTTTCCGGCACTGTTCAGCCGCACCATCACGGAATACCCTCCAGACTATGTGGAGGGGCGCAACCGGGTGGAGATCACCGTCTGCAGGGGGCTTCCCATGATCTACAGGCATTGCCGGATGAACATCATCATGATGTCCGGGGAGTCTCCTCCGACCTAGCGAACCAGACGGCTCAGGAAGGAGTCGCCAATTAGGTCGAACCCCGGCGGCGGCGCACGACCGCGTATACGATCCACGCCGGAACGCTGAGCACGACGGCGTAGATCGCGATCGCGACCGGGCCGAGCAGCCCCGCGAATAGCGCCGCGAACGAGGTGATGGGCGCGAGGATCGCGAAGGTCTTCCAGGCTGCGCGCGTGGATCCTGTCCGCCAGATCCCCCGGAAGGCCAGCGCGAGCGGCAGCCCGCACGGCGCGGTCACCGCAAGCGACATGAGCGCCACGGGGAGCATGAACAGGGTCTCGGGCGTGAGCGGAGGGGCCACTCCGCGGGCGAGGGACACCGCCACGATTCCGGCGGGCAGCCACGCGAGGGACAGCACCCAGAACTTTCCTGCCGAACCGAACGGATGGTCAGTCATGATGGCCTCCGGATAGCGTTGCGCGAGGGCGGGATCGGGTGCCGCCGGGAGGAATCGGGTTGAACCCGCAACCTTCCGCGGTTGCCCGGTCTCAGTCCCGCCAGGCCGTCCACGGTTGCCGCGACCGCAGGACGCGAATGCCCTCGTCCACCACCGTCTGCGCGAAGATGACCCGGTCCGATGCGTCTACGAGCATGGCCGGGAAGCCGCTCGCGCGTGCGTTGGAGGAGGCTGCTACCAGGCGCGCGGGTCCCAGGTTCCCGTCCGCGGTGATGATGCGCGCGAACAGGCGCTCGGCCTCCAGCCAGGCGACCAGCGCCGTGCCCGGCTCGGGCATCACGGTCGCGACGCGCCCCACCGGATTGCCCAGGTCGATGGTGACCGGCGGTGCGAAGCTCGCGCCCGCGTCGCCGGAGAAGGCCGCCCGCACCCGGGGCGTGTTGCCGGCGCCGGTGAACCACGCGACCACGACCTCATCGCCCGCGGCCGCTACGGAAGGGCCGTTCACCGGGCAGCCCGGGATCACCCAGCCGTCGTCGTGGACGGGGACGCCGCCCGTCCACTTCCCGTCCACGAAGCGGCCCACGGAGATGTCACGCACCTCCTCCTCGGTACGGTCGCGGTAAACGACCACCGGCCCTTCGGAGGTCATCGCCGCGTCGGTCTGACAGCAGTCGCAGATGCGGTCGTCCAGCTCGACCTCGGCGGTCTTCGTCCCGTCGGCGCCAGCCGTACGGTATCGCAACGTCATGCGGGGACTGGCCGCGCGCGAACCGTCGGCCGCGAAGAAGCGCCGGCCGTCCAGCCAGACCATCCCCGCCTCCCCATGCCCCAGCCCGAACACCGACACGAACCCGTGCTCGGAGGGGGTGCCGTCCTCGTGCGGCGTCCACGGCTCGCTCCAGGAGTGCCCGCCGTCCTCCGAGAAGGAGACCCGCACCCCGTAGTCGTAGGTGGACGAGCCGCCCCGCTGGAGCCAGTGCGCCGCCAGCCGCCCGTCGCCCACGGGCCACACCACCGGGAAGTCTGCCCAGTTCACGAAGAACGAGACGCCGCCGCCCGACCGGGTCACCTCGAAGGGCTTGCCCGTCGCGCCGTCCTGATACGCAGCCCCCTTCAGCGCCCACACTTCCTCGCCCGCCACCATGTGCGGCTCGAGCCAGCTCAGCACAACCGCATCGCCGTGGCGCTCGAGTGACGGAAAGCGGGCTCCAGGCGCCGCCTCAACAGCCACTTCCTCCAGGGCGAGCTCGGTGACGGTGGAATCCGGCGCTACGCAGCCTGCGACAACAGCCACCGACACGGCGCACGCAAGCTGAAAGCTTCGCCGCCTCTTGCCGGGGGAGAACGAAAGACACGTTGGGGGCAAGGCCCACTCCCTGAAGGAGACTCGTTGCGTGTTCAGCATCAACGTCAAAGATGTCGAGACCGACCGGATGTCGAAAGGGATTCCAGACGCAGCCGCGCATGGAGCGCTACGACGCGCGGTCGCTGCAACTGCCGCAGCGTCTCCGGCCTGTTGCACGTGGGACATCGGCAGCGGAGTATTACAGGAGTATTACAGAGTGTGGTTGCCGAGAGGGAGCCCTGCTCGATCCCATCCCGCCCCCGGAGGAGGATGACCGCATGACCCGTCCCATTCGTACCCCCATTCCGATTGCGGCCACTATCGTCCTGACCCTCGGCGCATGTGCCGAGACAGCCGAACAGGCGCCCGCCATGGATCCCGCGACCAGCGAAGTCGCCGACGGAGTCTTCTGGTACAACGCGGGCACGCACAACGCGTTCTTCGTCGACACCGACGACGGCGTGGTGGCGGTCGACCCCATCTCGATGGAGGCGGCGGCTGGTCTCGCTGGCGCCATCCGCGGCGCGGTCCCGGACAAGCCGCTCGCGGCCATCGTCTACAGCCACAGCGACGCCGACCACGCCACCGGCGCACCGGCACTATTGGCCGAGTTCGGCGAAGACGTCCCGATCATCGCCCAGGAAAACGCGCTGCCCATCATCCTCGAGCGCGGCGATCCCGACCTGCCGCCTCCGGACCTGACCTTCTCCGACGAGATGACGCTCCGCTTCGGCGGCCGTGCCATCGAACTCCACTACCTGGGGCGGAGCCACAGCGACAACCTCATCGTGACGTTTCTCCCCGAGGAGCGCATCGCCTTCGCGGTGGACTTCGTCAGCAACGACCGGGTGGGTTTCCGCGACCTCCCGGGCTGGTATTTCGACGAGTTCTACGTGGCGCTGGATCTGCTGATGGAGATCCCCTTCGAGACCATGGTCTTCGGGCACGGAACCGTAGGGGACCGGGGCACCATCGAGCGCCAACTCGCCTACTACGCGGATCTGCGGGACGCCGTCCAGAGCGCGCTCGACGAGGGCCTGTCCGAAGAGGAGGCCATGGCCCAGGTGCGCCTGGAGGACTACGCCCACTGGGGTCAGTACGAGGAGTGGTTCCCGCTGAATGTGGGCGCGGTCTACCGCTGGCTGGCTTCGAGCTGAGCCCTCCTACACGCGCACCGCCAGCCCGTCGTGGAGGGCGGTGCGGTAGGCCTTGAGCGCGGGCACGAACCCCATCAGGAATCCGGCCGTAACCACGGCGCCGAGGAAGAGCAGTTCGACGGATCCGGGGGGCCGGATCGGGATGAAGAGCCCCACCTGCGCCTCGACGATGGGCTGCCCTGCCGAGAGCAGCACGTACACCAGCGCCAGTCCGCCAATCGCCCCCGCCGCGGCCAGGCACACCGACTCGAGCACCAGCAGCGAGACGATCCGGTTGGGTCCGGCTCCGACGGCGCGCAGGATCGCCATCTCGCGCCTGCGCTCGTTGAGCGACGTGTAGAGCGACACCAGCATGCCCAGCAGTCCCACCAGCACGACGAAGATCGTCACCACCCGGAGCCCGGTCTCGGCGTAGCCGATCCCCTGCCACATCTCGTTCAGCGCCAGCCCGGGGATGACCGCCATCATCGGCTCGCCCTCGTAGTCGTTGACCTCGCGTTGCAGCCGGAGCACGTCCCTCCGGTTCGTCGCCCCCACGAAGAACGACGTCACCTGGGTGATCTCGATCTCATCCATCGCGAGCACATCCTCGCGCGTCTGCTCCTCGCCCGGCATGGGCGGCGCGCCGTCCTCCCATCCGAAGTGGATGGCCTCAATGCCCTCGAGGGTGACGTAGACCGCGCGGTCGACCGGGGTGAAGGTCTTGTCGAGGATACCCACGACCGTGAACGGCATCTGGTCGTGGTTCAGGAAGCCCACCTCACCGATCCCGTGGGTCACCGCGACCTCGTCGCCGAGCCCGTAGCCCAGTTCGCTCGCCACATCCGCGCCCAGGGTTACATCGAAAACCCCGGAGCCGGGCCGGCCTTGGGCCAGCGCGATGGCCTGCCCCCCTCGATACCGGTAGTGCCGGTAGAAGTCCTCGTTGGTGCCGATGACGCGGAATCCCCTGTGGCTGTCGCCCAGGCCGTAGGGGATGGTCCACTCGATGGCGGGATGCTCGGCCCACTCGCGGTAGGTGTCCCAGGTCAGATTGTTCGTCGGCGACCCCATCCCGAAGACCGAATAGAGCAGCAGTTGAATCGTGCCGCCCTTGGTGCCCACGATCAGATCGGTCTGGCTGATGGTGTTGGAGAAGCTCTCCCGCATTCCCACGCGCACGTTCTCGACGCCGATCAGCAGGGCGACGCTGAGGGCGATGGAGCCCACCGTGAGCGAGGTGCTGAAGGCGCGGTTGCGGAGCGACTTGAGTGCCAGGTCGAAAACCAGCATCAGAGCACCGCCCTGTTGATGTCGGGGAGGGAGATCCTGTGGGAGAACATGCCCTCCAGGGTGCGGTCGTGGCTCACGAACACCAGCGTGGCGCCGGCGCGCTCGCACTCCTGGAAGAGCAGCTCGAGGAAGGCCTCACGGCGGTCAAAATCCAGGGAGGAGGTGGGTTCGTCGGCGACGATGAGCTCCGGGGCACCGATCAGCGCACGGCAGGCGGCCACGCGCTGCTGCTGGCCCACCGAGAGCTCCGTCACGGGCTTCTTCAGCAGATCGCCGATCTGGAGATGATCGGCCAGCAGGGCGGCGGTCTCCTTCACGCCGGCGCCGTCCAGCCGGGCCCGGCGGGCAGGGTCCATGCGTGCCGGGAGCGCGATGTTGTCGAGCACCGACAGGTAGGGGATGAGGTTGAACATCTGGAAGACGTAGCCGATGTGCTGCGCCCGGAAGGCGTCGCGCTGTGCGCTTGAGAGTGAGGCGAGATCCTCGCCCAGCACCCTGACCTCGCCCTCGTTCGCTTCCAGGACCCCCGCCAGCACTCCGAGCAGCGTGGTCTTGCCGCTGCCGCTGGGGCCGAACAGGAACGCGCGCTCGCCGCGTGCGAGCGTCAGCTCGGGGATGTCCAGCACCCAGGGACCTCCGCCGTAGCGGAAACGCAGACGCCGGAGATCGATCGCGAGGCTCATCTATTGGGGTCTCCCTGCGAACGTCGTCTCACCAAAAAAAACGCGCCCTCGACTCAGGCGAGGGCGCGCTTGATGCAAGCAGCTGGCTGCATCCGCGGATCAGGAACCGTACGGATAGACGCGCTGGCCGGTGATGGTGAAGCCGACGTAGCCGTACACGCTCTGGGTCATCTCGATCTCGAGCACACCCTCGACCCACACCGGGTTCCACCCGTCCATCGTCGCCCGCTTTCCCGCATCCATCTGGATGTAGACGAGCTGGTTAGGTGGCGGAGGCGGCGTGTGGATGCAGGCGCCGACGTAGGGCACGAGGAGGAATTCCGTCGCCGAAGACGCCCAGTCCTCGAGCGGCACCGTGAACCCGGGGATCTTGACGAGCTTGCCGGCAAGAGCGGCCAGCTCCTCGCCCGTCTCGCCGGTGCGGTAGTTGAGGCTGGCCAGAAGGCGCCAGCCCACCTCGGTGGGATCGTCGGCGGAAACAACGGGGGCTGCATCGACCGGGGGTTCCGTGACGGCCTCCGGGAGGCCGCCCGCGCCGGTAAGGGTCACCACAAACATCATGGCGGCGGCGGCGGAGAGAAGTCTGCGGCTGGCGTCGATCATCGGAAAACTCCGGTTGTGAAAGTCCTCAGTTCGATCCCGGGGTGTCCTGCCGGTCTTCCTGGGAAACCGGCCGCGAGAGCGTGGGATACGTGATCCCCAACTGCTCAAGATACGTCTCGAAGCGGGTTTCGTCATAGTAGAACTGCTCGAGGAGCGGACGATACGCGTCCATGATCTCCTTGTTAAGGTCGATGGGCGGCGGGTCGTCGGGGCCGATGAAGGGAATATACTCCACGGCCGCGGTCTGTTCCTCCCGGAAGTAGGTCCACGCCTCGTCGACCAGCTCCGGCTGAGCAAAGAGCTGGAGCGCGGTGCGGGCCATCACGCGCGCACCGGCTACCGCGCCCTTGTGCGCGATCGGGGTAGCCATCGCCATGGCGCTGGACCAGTGGTGACCCGGAAGCCCCGGCACGTTGGACGGGAAGCGCATGGTCACCGTGGGCACGTTCCACGAGATGTCACCGATGTCGTCGGATCCGCCGCTCCGGCGCGGCCCCGGCTCGCCCAGGGGCGACAGGGTGATCGGCATCCCCGACGGGACGCTTCCCACCGATTCCTGCACCGCGCTCGCGAAGTCGTGGTCGTCGTCGGTCCACTCCGGCAGCCCGACATCCTCGATGTGTTCGTACATCGTCTCGGCCACGACCCTGTTGAAGTGCCGCGGCCATGCGGCTCCGATGATCCGGTACGACATCTCGGTGTCGGTCATCAGGGCGGCGCCTTCGGCGATGCGGATGGCGGTGTCGAAGTTGCGCCTGATGTCCTCGTAATCCATCTCGCGGATGAAATACCATACCGAAGCGCTCGGCGGCACGACGTTCGGCTGATCGCCGCCGTCGCTGATCACGTAGTGGGAGCGCTGGTCGGGCCGCAGGTGCTCGCGCCGGAAGTTCCAGGCGACGTTCATCAGCTCGACCGCGTCGAGTGCGCTGCGGCCCCGCCAGGGCGCGCCGGCGCCGTGCGCAGCCTCGCCCGCGAAGGTGAACTCCACGGAGACCAGCCCGGTGCCGCTCCCCTGGCCCCAGCTCACCGACAGGTTGCTGCTCACGTGCGTGAAGAGGGTGATGTCGATGTCCTGGAGATAGCCGTCGCGCACGTACCAGGCCTTCGAGCCCAACTGCTCCTCGGCGACCCCGGGCCATAGCACGAGCGTGCCCTCGATGCCCTCGGCCTCCATGACGTCCTTCAGCGCGAGCGCCGCCACCACGTTCACGGCCTGTCCCGAGTTATGGCCCTCGCCGTGGCCGGGGGCGCCCGGAATCAGCGGGTCGTGGTACGCTACGCCGGGCTTCTGGTTGGCCTTGGGGATGCCGTCGATGTCGGACCCGAAGGAGATGACCGGCCTGCCGCTCCCCCAGCGCGCGAACCATCCGGTCGGAATGCCGGAGGGAGCGTGCTCGATGGTAAAACCGTTGTCCTCGAGGATCCCCGTTATGTAGGCCGAGGTCTCGATCTCCTGCTGCCCCAGCTCGGAGAAGGAGAAGATCTTGTCCACCATGACCTGGGCCAGCTTGGCGCGCTCGAGGACGCCCTCTTCCACACGGGCCACGAGAGGCTCGAGTTCATCGTCGGAGAGGCCCTGCGCGGCCGCCAGGAGGGTGGGGGTGATTACCAGGGCGACCAGCATTGCCGTGATCGTTCGTTTGACCATTGACGCACCGCGAGAAGGAGACGGGAAGACAAGAGACCCCGCAACATAAGCGCGGCCGACCCGAGTCCGAAAGGTGGCGCGATGACGCCTGGCGAAAGCCGGATCGGCCTGTCCCCGGCCGGGTGTAATCAGTTCGGCGCCGGCTTGGGTCGAGCGGGTCTATCCCGCGAACAGCTCCCGGAGCCGGATGCTCGTCCGGAACCGGCGTTCGACGATGCCCTGCCATCCCTCGGGACGGGCGTCGAACAGGTTGTCGACGCCCGCGAGCAGCTCGAGATTGCCGGCGATGGGAAGGGTCGCCTGCAGGTCCACGGCCGTGAACCGCTCCTGGGTCCCCAGGGGAACGGAGGTCCCGTCGGGCCGGGTCAGGATTATGGGCGCGCTTCCGGTGAAGTGGGCGGTCGCATCGAGGCGGAGGCCCGAGAACTGCTCCGCGGTCCAGCTTGCGCGGGCTCGCGCGGAGTGTCTGGCGCGCCGGTCGAGCCGCCCGCCGGACCCCGTGTGTGCGTCAAGGTGCGCGTAGCCGGCGGAGAACTCGCCGTCTCCCGCGAGCACGTGCAGCGATAGCTCGAAGCCCTGGGTGACGGCGTCGGCCAGGTTGCGCGGGGAGTAGACGAGCAGACCGCTCGGCGCGTTGCCGATGAACCCGAGTTCGACGAGGTTCCGGATGCGGTTGGTGTAGACCTCGGCGTCGACGAGCAGCCGCTCGCCCGCCCGCCACTCCGCGCCGGCCGATACGTTCCAGGAGCGCTCGGGCTGAAGGTCGGGATAGCCCTGGACGGTGACGCCCGCGGCCAGGTTGACGTACCTCCAGCCGAGCTCCTTGAAGGACGGCGCGCGGAAACCCTGGGCGATGGCGGCGCGCATGCGCAGGCTCTCCCCGAAGGCACGTGTCAGCCCAAGCGAGGGCGCCAGATTCGACCCCCAGCGGCTGTTGCGGGTGAGGCGCGCGCCGCCGCTCACCACCGTGACGCCCAGCCGCCAGGCGTCCTGCACGAAGAAGGCGATCTGGTCGTCCGAGGCCCGCTCCTCGACCAGCTTGTCGGGCGACTGGATGGAGCGCGCCGCGGCCTCGATGCCAACGTCGAAGTCGTGGTCGCCCCGGCTGCCCGAGTAGCCGGCGGTGCCCTTGGCCAGCCTCTCCCACTGGGCGTTGGCGCGGTCGCCGGCGATGGGGGCGTCGCCCCGCGCGCTCCGGTAGAGATGTTCGTAGTCCTGGGCGAAGACGGTCGCGCTCCATTCCCCGGGGCCGGCCCGGCGCCTGGTTTCCAGCCAGCCCGAGACGCCGCGATTGTCGTTGAACCCCGAGAACCCGCCCCCGACCGGCCATCGCTGGCGCTCGCGCAGGAAGGTGAGGCCGGCGCGCAGCTCCCAGTCGTCGGTCACGGCGAAGCGCAGGCGGGAACGGCCGTCCCACACGCGCCCGAAGGCGTCCTGGCCGCCGCTGACGAGTCCCGGAACCTGGTTCTCCTGGCGCCATCCCCCGGTGATGCTGTACTGGAGGCGGCCTCCTCCGCTTGCGGTCGCCTCCGCCTCCCGCCGGCCCGCCCCTCCCGAAAGCGCGCGTGCGTCCAGGCGGAAGCCGGTCGCGGGCAGCCGGGTGATGACGTTCACCACGCCGCCCAGGGCGTCGGAACCGTAGAGGGACGAGAGGGGGCCCTTCACGATCTCGACGCGCTCGCTGCCGGCGAGCGACATGCGGCTCAGGTCGCGGTTCTCGATGAGGGTTCCGGTGACCGGCTGCCCGTCCAGGAGCACCAGCACGCGCGCGCCGCCGATGCCGCGGATCAGCAGGTTCGACCCGGTCGGCGCATTCCCGGTGACCTGCACGCCGGGCAGCTCCTCCAGAAGGCGGTCCGCGGATGCCGCCCCGGCCGCGGCGATCTCCGCCGCCTCAATGGTCTCCACCGGGACGGCGATCTCCGACCGGCGCCGCGCGCGTACGCTGGCCGTGACCACCACTTCGTCCAGCGCCAGCGGATCGCGCGCGAGTTCAAGGCGCCATTCCGCCGCCGCGGCCTCCGCCCACGTGAGCGTGCGGGCGACGAATCCGAGAGCCGCCACCTCGACCGTGCCCCCGGGACCCCAGGATTCGGGCAGCGCAAAGGCTCCGAGCGAGTTGGTGGTCAAGGGAAGCAGGCTGTCATCGCCGTCGCGGGGCCCCCGCGCCGCACCGGGCGGCATCCACGTCAGGCCCGCCCCGGCGATGCCCGCGCCCGACGCCTGGTCGACAACCTGTCCCGGGGGCGACTCCTGCCACGCCGGCGGAAACGCCCGAAGGCCGGATGGCGCCAGAGCGTGCAGGCTCGAAGCCGCCACGAGGGCTGTGAGTACGAAGGCCGCGGTCGATCCCGCGCGCACGGCCCCGTTCATCGAAGTCGCTGGAACCTCACGGACGGGAATCCCGACGCTCCAGTGGCGCTGTAGTAGTCGTGGACCTGCACCTTGTAGACATCCTGGTCCACTCTCACCAGGAAGACGTTGTAGGTCGGCCACAGGCGGTTGTTGTTCTGGATGCCGTACCAGAAGATGCCGCCGGCGTCGATGACGCTGGCCGGAAAGGCGCCCGCGATCACGGCCAGGAAGTCCGCGTACTCGGGGGCGTCGTCCGCGCGCGTCTGCGTGGTGAAATCCTGTGCGGCGTCGAGGGGGAAAGTCCCCGCACCGCAGTTGCCGTTCACCAGGACGCCGAACTCGGGCGAGACACCAATATCCCAGTCGCAGCTCTCCGCCTGCGGCCGCTCGGCACCCGCAAACCCCACGTACGCGGGGCCGCGCGTAAGGTCGACGTCTGCGATGCCTGGCTCGCCCAGGGTGCCGCCCGGATCCTGGCGCCGGTATTCGATGTTCAGCCCCAGCGGCCGCTGTCCCTCCATGCGCAACTCCACGACGCGAAAGAGCGCGTGACCTCGTCCCGAACTCTCCCGCAGCTTCCATGCCACCCGCGGATCTGCCACCAGAGTCCCGGCCTGGGGATCGAAGCGGAACCAGGAAGAACCCGGATCCGGGGCGAGGCCATCCTCGACAAAGGCGGACGAAACCGGGATATCGGCCTCGGTAACGGCCTGGAACGCTGCCTCTCCATCCCCGGGCGTAAGTGCGACGACCTGGTCCGCCGACGAGGAAGCGTTGTTGCCGAGATTGTACCCCGACACGGATCCCGGGCCCGAAACGCCGCTGTTGAGGCGTACCGAGAAGCGGCGGAACGCCATGTGCCATTCGGTGGAGGCCGCGGGGTCGGAAGGGCTCACCCTCGTCCCGCCCGCGAGGTTCAGGTAGACGAAGTCCGTAGGGGAAGAGGCATCGAAGGAGAGTTCGCCCTCCTCGAACACTTCCTCCCCGGGTGCCGCGATCTCGGATTCGCACGCGGCCAGGGGAGCGGCAAGGATGGCAAGCAGCGGTAGCAGGCGGGTATGCGGCGCCTCACGGGACGGCGCCCGGATCGGAGAAGACAGGTCCATGGGTATCGGCGGAAGGGTCCGTGAATGTTGGGAGCGCGATCAGCCCTCGCCGCCCTCAGGGGCGCTCGAAGGCGGCATCGAAAGCGGCGCTCGAAGGCGGGAAGTCAAGGGAACGCACGAAGGCGCAGGCCTCCCGGGCGCCGTGCTCGCGGTCCATGTCCATGTCTTCCCATTCGACGGAGAGCGGTCCGTCGTAGCCGATGCGGGCGAGGGCGCGCACGATGTCCTCGAAGGGCACCTTCCCGCGTCCGGGGGAGCGGAAATCCCACGCCCGATCCCGGTGGCCGAAGGGCAGGTGTCCGCCGAAAACCCCGGAAGGCATCGGACGATCCGCCCACCACACGTCCTTCACATGCATGTGGTAGACGCGGTCGGCGAAGCGGTGGATGAACTCAACCGCGTCGATGCCCTGGTAGGCGAGGTGGCTGGGGTCGTAGTTGAAGCCGAAGGCCTCGCGCCTGCCGATGGCTTCCAGCGCGCGCTCGGCGCTGGCGATGTCGAAGGCGATCTCGGTGGGATGCACTTCGAGCGCGAAGCGGACGCCCGCCTCGTCGAAGGCGTCGAGGACGGGGTGCCAGCGCTCGGCGAAGTCGGCGAAGCCCGCGTCGATGACGGCTTCGGAGACGGGCGGAAACGGATACAGCAGGTGCCAGATGGAGCTGCCGGTGAAACCGTTCACGACCTCGACGCCCAGGTTGGCGGCGGCGCGCGCGGTGGCCTTCATCTCGGCGGCGGCGCGGGCGCGGACGCCTTCCGGGTCGCCGTCTTCCCACACATGCGGAGGAAGGATGGCCCGGTGGCGGTCGTCGATCGGATCGCACACAGCCTGGCCGACCAGATGGTTGCTGATAGCCCACACCCCGAGGCCGTGGGCTTCGAGCAGCTCGCGGCGCTCGGCGCAGTAGGCTGAGTCGGTGGCGGCACGCGCCACGTCGAAGTGGTCGCCCCAACAGGCGAGTTCGAGGCCGTCGTAGCCCCAGGCGCTCGCCTTTGCGGCCAGCTCGGCCAGCGGCATGTCGGCCCACTGGCCGGTGAAGAGTGTGACGGGCCGGGTCAAGCCAGCGCCTCGGTCCCGAACCGCTCGGCGGCCTCCAGGGTCTCGCGCACGTCGTCCCAGGTGGTCGTGTGGTTGAGGATGCACATTCGAAGCGCGAAACGCCGGGCAACAAGCGTCGACGACATGAACGCACGATCCTCCCAGAAAACCCGGGAGAGTACTTTGCGGTTGATCGCGTCCAGGGATGCTTCATCGAGGCCGCCGCCTGTGGGGTTGACCCGGAAGCACACGATGCCCAGCGAGGCGCGCGTCATCCCTTCCAGGACCGCGCTCGCGCTGATGTAGTCCTCCGCCCGGCTGGCCAGCTCCATCCCTAGCGAAACCGCGCGCCGGAACGCAGCCATCCCGAAGGTCTGGACCGACATCCAGATCTTGAGCGCGCGAAACAGGCGACTGTGTTGCAGGCCACGGTCCGAGAAGTTCGGGTGGTTTGCACCCCACACCGAGTCCTGCAGCATGTCATGCGGAACGCGGAACGCATGTTCGAGGGTTTCCGCGTTCTTTACCAGAAGACAGCCTGCCTCGTACGGCTGGAAGAACCACTTGTGCGCATCGAGCCCGATCGAGTCAGCCCGCTCGATCCCCTTCAGCAGCTTCCTGCCCTTCTGGGTAAGGGCCGCGAATCCGCCGTACGCGGCATCGACGTGCATCCAGATGTTCTCGGCCTCGCAGTAGTCCGCCATCGGTTCGAGCGGGTCGATGGCACCCGTGCTGCCGGCGCCGGCATTCGCGCACACGGCGATGGGATGGAGTCCGGCGGCGCGGTCGCCGGCCACGGCGTCCGCCAGCGCCTCCATGTCAAGTCGAAAGTGGGCGTCGCTCGTCACCCGCCGCACGCACTCGGGCCGAACGCCGACGATCCTGGCCGCGCGGATCTGTGCGCTGTGGCTCTGGTCGCTCATGTATACGGCGGCGCGCTCCGGGTTTCCTGCCGCTTCGCGGGCGGCGACGAAGGCGTCGAGCGCGGCTGCCGAGCCACCGCTCGTCATGAGCCCTCCGGCGCTCCCGGGATATCCCAGCCACCGGCGCATCCAGTCGACTACGACCAGTTCGATCTGGCTGGGGCCGCTCGCGACCAGCCAGCTGATGGTGTTGGCGTTGTAGCCCGCGGCGATGAAATCGGCCAGGACGCCGGGCCAGGTGGGTGATGACGGCACGAATCCGAAGCAGCGCGGATGGTCCAGGCGCAACGTCAGGGGAAGGATGTCGCGCGTGGCTCGTCGAAGCACATCCGCCGCCGGAGAGCCATGTTCGGGTGGCTCCACCATCAGGTGGTCGAGTCCCTCTTTGAATTCCCCTTCCCATGCGCGTTCGGAAGGCAGATTCGCGATCCGCTCCACCAGAACCTCGGCGGTCTCTCGGGCCAGGGCGAGCATCTCCTCCGGTGCCATCTGGAGATCGCCGGACCCGTTCGCGTTCGCGTCGGGGTGAGATTGTGGGCTGCTTGATGTCATGATCGGGGTCGACTCGGAACCGGCCTGGAACGTTTTGGCCCTGGTTGGGCACGGCGAAATCGCGGAATCAGGGGGGCGTGTAGTCTGTCTCGATCCAGGCGCCCGCCTCCTGGCTCCGGATCGCGGCGTCGATGAAGTGGATCCCGCGGGCGCCGTCGCGGACGGTGGGGAAGTCGGGCTCGGGAGCCTTGTCGCCTCCCGTCGCCGGATCGTGGACCGTGGGACCGCCCCCGGTGTCCGCGCCCGCGCAGTCCCGCCCCCGCACCGCCCTCGCCACTTCACTATAGAGGGTCGCGAACGCCTCCACGAAGCCCTCCGGGTGGCCGCCGGGCAGGCGGGTGGCGGCCGCGGCCATGGGCGCGCGGGTGCCGGCGGCGCGGTGCACCACCTCCACCGAGCCGTCCGGCCGCAGGAGGCGCAGGCGATTCGGCTCCTCCTGGTTCCAGTCGAGCCCGCCCTCGCTGCCGTACACGCGCAGGCGCAGGTGGTTGCGTTCGCCGGTGGCGATCTGGGAAGCCATCAGCACGCCCCGGACCGCGCCGTCCAGCTCGAGCAGCACCACCGCGTCGTCGTGGGCGGCGCGACCTGCCACCACGGTGCCCAGGTCGGCGAACAGGCGCTGCACCTCCAGGCCGGTCACGTAGCGCAGCAGGTGGTGCGCGTGAGACCCGATGTCCCCCAGCACGGCGGACGGCCCCCCGCGCCCGGGATCGGCCCGCCACTCCGCCTGCTTGTGTCCCTCCGCCTCGAGCAGCTTCGCCAGCCACCCCTGCGAATACTCCACCACGACCTTGCGCGCCTGGCCGATGGCGCCGCCCCGCACCCGCGCGCGCGCCTCCTTAACCAGCGGGTAGCCGGAATAGTTGTAGGTCACCGCGAAGACGAGGCCGGTCGACGCGGCCATGCGGCACAGGTCGTCGGCCTCCTCCACGGTCACCGCCAGCGGCTTGTCGCAGAGGACGTGGACGCCCCGCTCCAGAAAAGCGCGCGCCACCGGATGGTGCAGGTGGTTCGGGGTGACGATCGCCACCGCGTGGATGCGCTCATCGGGCGGAAGTGTCGCCTCCGTCTCCACCATCTCCCGCCAGGACCCGTATACACGATCCGGCGCAAGCCCCAGATGGGCGCCGGTACCTCGCGATTGGTCCGCGTCCGCCGAGAATGCGCCCGCGCACAGCCGCCATTCGCCGTCGAGGGCGGCCGCCATCCGGTGTACCGGACCGATGAAGGCGCCCGGTCCGCCCCCGACCATGCCGTAACGGAGGGTCAAGGCCGCCTCATGCCGCCTCGGCGATCCGCCGCGCCCGGTATCCGCCTTCCCGTCGGGCGCGCGCCTGCAACACGCCGAAGATCACCATGAGGACGGCGCACAGCGGCACCAGGTAGCGGAAGGAGATGCGTCCCCCGAAGTTGTCCGCGGGACCGAGGATCGCCTGCGCATCTCCGGTGAGGCCTTCACCCGCCCCGGAGTCGATGATTTGCCGGAGCGCGTTGGCGGTGGCGGGCGAGGGCAGGGCGCCTGCCGCCCGGTATTCGTCCACCACCTCGAGCGCGGCGGCGCGGGCGGCACTCGCGTCCGGCCCCGGCACGGTTGCCATCTCGCCGTCGGCGCGCTCGAACAGCGCGACCACCTCCGCCACCGGAAGCTGGTCGTGGGCGTACACGTCCGCGACGCGGCCCATCTGGGGCGCGGTCACCAGCCCGGTCGTCGCCATCCCCACCGCGCCCATCAGTCCCAGCCCCAGCGCGCCGCTCTTCGGCACCCGCTCCGAGACCACGCCCAGCATGGTGGGCCAGATGTAGCAGATCCCTACGGCGAAGACCGTCGCGGTGAGGAACACCGCCGCCGTGCCGGACGCGTAGCTGAAGGCGAGCAGCCCGACGCCGGAGAGGGCCGCCGACACCAGCAGCAGGCCCGGCGGCGAGAGCCGGTGCACGACCGTCCCGGCCCGGTGGCGCAGCACCGCCATCAGCCCGTTGATCCACACCAGCACCAGGATGCCCGGAATGCCGCCCGCTTCGAGCACGGCCGGAACCCAGCGGGTGGGCCCGATCTCGATGGACGCGGTCATCGTCATCGCGAACAGCATGAGCAGCATGAACGGCGTGGTGAGCGCGGCGCGGAACATCTCCCCTACCGACACGCCCGCCTGCACCCCTTCCGTGGGCGGGAACTTCTCCCGCAGCAGCATGTGGCCGTAGATCAGGGTCGGGATGACGATCAGCGCGATCTTAACCCGCCACTCCCCGAGGACCTCCAGCCCTGCGGACGAAGCCGCCAGTTGATCGAGCCCGTACGCGGCCAGCCCGCCCAGCACGATCCCGCCGGGGAACCAGACGTGGAAGTTGTTCAGCTTGACGGTCTTGTCGCCGGGGTAGAGCGCCGCCACCAGGGGATTGCACGCGGCCTCCACCAGCCCGTTCCCCATGGAGATGATCAGCGCGCCGGTGAAGAGGTATGCGAAGCTCCCCCCGAGCATCAGCGTGATCGTGCCGATGAGGTGGGCCGCGAACGCCGTTCGCAGCAGGGTGCGGAAGCCCAGGGTGTCGGCCAGCGGCGCGAAGACCACCTGGGAGAGCGCGAATCCCCACAGCGCCGCGCCTCCGATCCAGCCCACCTGCTCGTTGGTGAGCACGAATTCGTTCTTGAGGTCGAGCATGACGGCGCCCACGGTCGCGAACGCAACCGAAGTCGCGATGAGGGCGACGCAACTGCCCCGGAAGAGACGCCCGGCGTTGGCGGATGAGTTGTCGTCGGATGGGGCCATGGCGTGGTTCTGGTTGAGAGGGCCGGTCAGGCGAGCCCGATGTGCCGGAGCACCTCGGGCGGCGGCGGATCCCATCGGGTGAGGGGAGTATTGCCGATGTACCGTAGGTCGTCCATGCCCTCGGCCGTGGTCCAGAAGGCGGTGAGGGTGAGGTAGCGCACCCGGTCGAAAAACAGGGAGGGAGCCTCGAACGGCCCGCCTTCCGCCCGTTCCGGGTCGCAGATGTCATCGCAGATGGCCTGCTGCTGCGCGGGCGTGAGGTCGCGGAAGCGCACGCTTGCGGACGGCGCGCCGCTGCCGAAGCGCGTGTGGGCTTCACGGTCGAGCCACACCAGCCCGCCCCGGATCAGCACGCCGCCCTCCTGGAGGGCCTCGTAGGGCGCGCTCACCCACTCGTCGATGAAGTCGTGGGCGCCCACCTCACTCGCGGAGGGAGAGTGGTCGTCGGCCGGCAGGATCACGTCGCAGAGCGCGGCCAGCGATTCCAGTTCGTCGGGCTCCAGCGTCCGCTGCCAGGGCACCACTGGGGAGAGGAGGTCGGGGTCCCAGAGGTCGCCGCGCGCGTTGGGGTTGGTGACCTGGCCGGGGGTTGCGCCGGCGGGGATCCCGGGAGCTCCCGCGGATGTGCCCGCGGCCCCGGCTTCGCCACCAGGTCCGGGACCGCACGATGCAAGGCCGGGCGCGGCGACGGCCAGCGCCATCACCTTGAGGGCGTGACGGCGGTCCATGGTGGGGGTGCCAGCGTCTTCGCTCATCACAGGCTCCGGGTGCGCAACTGTTCCACGATGTAGTCCGACGCGCGCCAGGCCAGCGCCAGAATCGACAGGGTCGGGTTCTTGTCCGCGTTCGACACGAAGCAGCCCCCATCGGTCACGAACAGGTTGTCGACCTCCCACGACTGGCAGAACTGGTTGAGCACCGAGGTGCGCGGGTCGTCGCCCATCATCGCGCCTCCCACTTCGTGGATGATGACGCCGGGGGCGGCGATCGCCCGCGCTCCGTCGTCGTGGACGTCGCTGGTGACCCGGCCGCCCATCGCCTGGATGATGTCGGCGAAGGTGTGCTGCATGTGCCGGGCCTGGTTCAGCTCGTGCGAGGACCACTTCCAGTTGAACCTGAGCGTCGGGATGCCCCAGCGGTCCACCCCCTCGGGATCGATCTCGCAGAAGGAATCCTCGTTGGGGATCATCTCGCCGCGCCCGTCGAACCAGAGGAAGGAGCCGTAGTAGCGGCGGCATTCGTCCTTCAGCCGCTGGCCGTAGCTGCCCCCGGTGAGCTCCGCGAGCCCCCCCATGAAACCGAAGCCGGGCATGCGCCGGCCCCCGCCGAACTCGATATGGTAGCCGCGCGCGAAGTCGAGCTGCCCGTTTGCCTGTTGCTGATAAAGCCACCAGGGCATGTACAGGTGCATCGCCGAGGCACCGTCCGCGTTGTGCGGGGGCATGTTCTCAAGGGCGGGAATCTGGCCGCCGACGCCCGCACCGACGGTGTCCATGATGTACTTGCCGACCAGACCGCTGCCGTTGCCCAGCCCGTCTGGATGAAGGGAGCTCTTCGAGTTGAGGAGGATGCGCGCCGACTCGCAGGCGCTGGCGGCCAGCACCACCACTCGGGCGCCGGCATATTCGTCGAGGCGTGTGTTCCTGTCGATGTAGTGCACCCCGGTCGCCTGCCCGCGCGCGTCGATGGTGACCTCGCGCACCATGGCGTCGGTGATGATGTCCAGGTTGCCGGTAGCCAGGGCGGGCGGCAGCAGCACGGTCGGCGTCTGGAAGTTGGCCTTGATGGAGCAGCCGCGCCCGCATGGGGTCGCGTAGAAGCACGCGGCGCGCGCCGCCATGGATTCCTCGGTCACCCGCTGCGCCAGCGCGTTTCCGGGCCAGAGGGTGCGCGCGATGCGGGCGGCGTCGAGACGCCGGGTGAGGATCGCCAGATGCGCGGGGATGACGGGGATGCCGAGATCACCGCAGTGGTGCCGGGTCAGCAGCTCCTCGGCGCGGGGCGCCGGAGGCGGAAGCAGCACGCCCGGGGAGGAGTTCGGGGTGTTCTCCAGTCCCTCGTTCGAGCCGTAGACGCCGATCAGGGCCTCGGTCTTGTCGTACCAGGGCGCGAGATCGTCGTAGGAGAGTGGCCAGTCGAAGCCCAGCCCGTCGCGGGAATACGGCCTGAAGTCGTACTCGCCCATGCGCAGGGAGATGCGGCCCCAGTGGTTGGTGCGCCCGCCCAGCATGCGCGCGCGCCACCAGCGGAAGTCGGTTCCCTCGGCGCTCGAGTAGGGCTCGCCCGGCACCTCCCAACCCCCGTCGACGGTCGCGTCGTAGAAGCCGAAGGGCTTGTGGCGGGTGCCGCCCCCGCGCAGGGGCGCGTCGCGCGGAAGGTTGAACATGGGGGTCTCGGCGACCGGGTCGTAGTGCCGGCCCGCCTCGAGCATCAGCACCCTGAGTCCCGAGCAGGCGAGCACATAGGCGGTCATGCCGCCCCCGGCGCCCGAGCCCACCACGATGGCGTCGTAGCCATCCTGGGTGCGTGGCCTCACGCCGCGTGATCCTCCCTGCCCGCGGGCACCATGGCCGCGAGTGCCCGGTAGCTGGCGCGCACGCTCTCGATCGGGTCGCCGGGCTGGTCGTGCTCCACGTACTGGTGCAGGAGTCCCAGCTCGCCGGCGCGCGCCAGCACGGGGCGGAAGTCGATCACGCCCGCGCCCACGTCGGCCATCTCGCCCGCGGCGGTTCGATCCTTCACGTGGACGCTGGTCACCCGGCGCGCGCGCGCGTCCAGTTCGGCCATGGGGTCGGCGCCGCCGTGCACGACCCAGAAGATGTCCATCTGCCAGTCGACCAGCTCCGGGTCGGTGCGGTCGAGCAGCAGGTCGATGGGGCGCACCCCGTCCGCGCCCGGGCGCATCTCCCAGTCGTGGTTGTGATAGCCGAAGCGGAGGCCGGCGGCGCGGGCGGCCTCACCCGCCCGGTTGAAATCGTCCGCGACCCGCCGCAGCGCCTCCCCGGCGCGCTCGGCGGCCGGAAGGGCCGGCACCACCACCAGGCGCTGGCCGAGCGCGACGGCGGCCTCCAGGGTCGCCTCCCAACTGCCCCGCACCTCCTCCACCGAGTGGTGGCTCGAGGTGGCGGCCAGCCCCACCGTGTCCAGCCGGGCCTTCATCTCCCGTGCCGACATCCCGTACAGGCCCGCCAGCTCGACCTCCTCGTAGCCGATCGCGGCGATCGCGGCGAGGGTACCGTCCGGGTCGCTCGTCATCACCGAGCGCACCGTGTAGAGTTGGAGCCCGATCGCGCTGGGTGCGCGGGATCCCCGCCCGTGTCGAAGCTCTTCCCGGACCAACCCTGACGTAACGTAAGGGTTGCTTCGGCTGTCCGAAGGCCAGGCCCGCGTCTCGGCAAGCCCGCCCACAGCTATCGCGGTCCCGGGAAGCACCCCCAGGAAGCTCCGCCGGTCCATGGCGGTGCCCCGGCCTTCCCGGCCCTGCCGCTGTGCGGCCGCGCTCATCGGGTCTGAATCACCGCGCCGATCCCTGCTCTCCGCACTCGTCCCGCTCACGAGACCCCCCTCGGCATGGTCAGCAGCGCGGCGTAGAGATCGATCGCATACCACAGGTTGGCGATGCGCAGGTTCTCGTCGGGCGCGTGCTGGTTGTTGTCGTGATTGGCGATGGGCACGTTGATGGCGGGCTTGCCCGCGACGTCGGTGAACAGGTAGAGGGGCAGTGTCCCGCCCATTCCCGGAGCCAGCACCAGCGACCCGGGCCCGAAGGCGCGATCCGCGGCGTCGGAAGTCGCCGCGATGATCTCCTGCACGAACGGGTTGGCCATCTCCGTCCGCGATGCCGGCGATCCGCCGCCTCCGGTGACCTTGGCGATGCGCGGGTAGCGCAGGCGGGTCTGCATGTCCGGATCCTCGGACACCACGTGGAAGCCCTGCCTCTCGATGTGGTCCACGATCAACTGCCGCAGGTGGCCGGCGTCGTTCCCCTTCACCAGCCGGATGCCGAGTGCCGCCACCGCCGTGTTGGGGATGATGTTGCGGGCCAGAGCCCCGGTGTTGCCGCTGGTGATGCCGCGCACGTTCAGCGCCGGCACCAGGAGCCGCTCGGACAGCGTCTCAGGCTCACCCTCCGTCCAGACCAGTCCCAGTTCCCGCTTCAGCTCAGCTTCGATATCGGGCATGGTCTCGAGTGCGGCGCGTTCCTCCGAACCGATAGGGTCGGTGGTGTCGTACCAGCCCTCGACCAGCACCCGTCCCTCTTCGTCCTTCATCGAAGCCAGCAGGTGCGCCAGGATGTTGCCGGTGTCCGGGGCCCAGTTGCCGTAGTGCCCGGAGTGCAGGTTGCGGCTGGCGCCGTATACCGTGACCTCCATCCCCATGGCCCCGCGCACCCCGAAGGTGAGTTGCGGACGTCCGCTCTGGTGCACCGGCCCGTCGAAGAAGAGCCAGATGTCCACGTCGTCCAGCGCCTCGGCCCGCATCTCCATGTACTGCCCCAGGTTGCGCGAACCCACCTCCTCCTCGCCGTCGAAGAGGAAGACGAGGTTGGAGGTGGGCGGGATGGCCGCTTCGCGAAAGGCGTGCAGGACGGGGAGCACCGCGGCGATGGGCGCCTTGTCGTCCCCCGCCGAGCGCGCGTAGATGCGCCACTCCGGGTCCACCGCGTCACCGGCCGCGGGGAAGGGGATGGGTGCGCCTCCGGCCTCCATCGACGCGGAGTAGAGCGTCGGCTCGAAGGGGGGATGAGTCCAGTTCGACGGGTCGACGGGCTGGCCGTCGTAGTGCACGTAGATGCCGAGGGTGCGAGTCGCCCCGGGGACCATGAGCCGACCGTAGACGGCGGGCGCCACGCCGTCGATGGAGAGCAACTCGGACTCGGCTCCCGCTTCCCGCAGCAGGTCGCGGATGTAGATGGCGGCCCGGGTCACGTCCTCGATGTCGCGCGCGCGGTTCGGGTAGGTCAGCAGCTCGCGGAAGTCGTCGAGCAGCTCGGCCTCGCGGGCTTGCCGCCAGGCGCGCGCGACGTCGGTTCCGGACTGCGCCTCCGAGGGAGCCGGACCCAGCGCAAACGCGGCCAGCAGCGCCATCGCTCCAGCGCCGGATGCCCATCCACGCGGCCGAATCCCGGCCATCATCGAATCTCCCGCAGCTTGACGTTGCGGAACCAGACGCGGTTCCCGTGATCCTGAAGGCCGATGTGTCCCCGCGCCGCCTGCCCGTATTCCGGCCACTCGACGAACTTGCTCGCGGCCACCTTCGCCTTCCAGTCGTCGCCGCGCAGTTCGTACTCGACCACCTTCTCGCCGTTGAGCCAGTGCTCGACGTGGTTTCCCCGCACCAGGATCCGGACCTGGTTCCACTCCTCTGCGGGACGCACGATCCCCCGTGGCACCCCGTGCAGAGCGTAGTTGGCGCCCGCGCTGGTGAGCGGGCTGCGCCCGTCCGCGTGGCCGGCGTCGTCCAGCACCTGCAGTTCCGGCGCGCTGTGGAAGATCTCCTCCGCCCCCGGCGCCGCGCGGTAGAAGATGCCCGAGTTGCCCCCGGGCTCGACCTTCCACTCAAGCGCCAGCTCGAAGTCCTTGAAGATGTCGTCGGTGATGATGGAGCGCCCCTCGCGCACGTGCGCGAGCGCCCCGTCCTCCACGACCCAGCCCCCCGTCATCGGCTCGCCGTCGTAGCGCTGCCAGCCATCGAGCGAACGCCCGTCGAAGAGCAGCCGCCACCCCGCCTGCCGTTCGGCGGCGGTGAGCACGTTCTGCTGCTGCGCGCCGGAGACCCCAGGAGACATGGCGAGGCCCAGGAGGACCGCGCACAGGGAGGGGCGAAGCACCGCCCCAGGCCATAGCCTTGCCAAGGTTCTCATATGCTCCATCCCTCCCGATACTCGCGCACCAGGTACTCGTTGGCCTTCTCGTGGTTCGTGACGCGCATGTTGGCCGCGTCGTATTCGATGCGCTCGCCCTGGCCCGCGCGCAGCGCGACCAGCCCCAGCAGCATGGTTTCGGTCAGCGGCGCCGCGTACGAGAACGGCGAGACCGCCTCGCCGATTCCCTTGCAGGCGTTGGCCCAGTTCATCTCGTGGGTGCCCTCGACGCGCGCGTAGGTCGGCGGCACCGCGTCCGCCTCCTCCTGCAACTCCTCCGGATAGACCCTGGGGTTGCGGCCGTAGGTCTCGTGCAGCAGCAGCCCGCGTTCGCCCACGAAAAGCACGCCGCCCCCGCGATCCAGCGGCACGTCTTCCGGCAGCCACGCATGGCGCCTGGGCATCAGTCCGCCATCGTACCAGTGCATGTCGACGGGGGGCAGGACGCCGCGACGGCCGAACTCGAAGTGCACCTTGGTGGCGACCGGATACGAAACCGGATCGTCGGCGGGACCGCCCCAGGGGGTGGAGGTCGCCTCGATGGCGTGGGGAAGCCCGAGGTCGAGCGCCCAGAACGGGTGGTCGATCAGATGCGCTCCCATGTCGCCCAGCGCCCCCACCCCGAAGTCGACCCATCCGCGCCAGTGGAAGGGGTGGTACATCGGGTGGTACGCCACCTCGCGCGCGATCGGCCCGAGATACAGGTCCCAGTGGAGGTGCGCGGGCGCCCTGAAGTCGGCCCACAGCCCCGCCGCGACCGCTTCCTGCGCCGAGCCGGGCCACCACGAGCGGCCGGGGTCGGCAATGCTGGCGTCGTCGGGCAACGCCGCCGGGCGCGGGAGCCCCTGCATCCAGATGGGGCGGTTGGTCCACACATGGACCTCGCGCACCACGCCGATGACTCCCGCCTGCACCCACTCGTTGACCAGGCGCGCCTCGTCGCTCGAGTGGCCCTGGTTGCCCATCTGGGTGACCACCCCGGTCGACTCCGCCAGCCGGCCGAGCTCGCGCGCCTCGTGCACCGACCAGGTCAGGGGCTTCTGCACATAGACGTGCTTGCCCGCGCGCATGGCGGCTCCGGCGATGACCGCGTGGGTGTGGTCGGGGGTCGCGACCAGCACCGCATCGACCTCCTCTTCCTGCTCCAGCATGACGCGGAAGTCGGCGTACTTGCGTGCCGCGGCGTACTGCTCCTTCCAGCGCACGCCGGGTTCGCGCGGGTTCCCGTCGCGGTCGACCGAGCGCTCCTCGACCTTGTTCTCCACCAGCCGATGATCGACGTCGCACACTGCGACAATGCGCTCGCTGCCGAGCTCCTGGGCGTTCTCGGCGCCCATTCCGCCCGCGCCCACGATGGCGATCGCCAGAGTGTCGCTGGGCGCCTGGTATCCGGGGCCGCCCAGCACGTGGCGGGGCACCACCGTCGCGCCCATCGCCAGAGCGGCGCTCCCGGATACGAATTCCCTGCGCGTGATGTCGGTCATCGGGCCGCCTGTCGTCGCTGGGGTCTCAAATGTGGTCGAAGTATCGGAGTCGAACGCCGTCGCTCCGGCAAGATCGCGCAGCGGTCGTCGATCCGCCAACCCGGCTGCCGATGCGCCGCTCCGGGTGTCGGCGCCGGGACGACGTCCGGCTTGCCAATCCGACGCTTCTCCCCGAGGATTCGCGGCAACACCCACGGGAGCCGACGCATGAGCAGCCAGCCATCCGCAAAGGACTACCGGCGCATCGCGCGCGAGATCGCCAGCGATGCCAGCCCTGTCGGGATCGATGCGAAGAAGACCCACGTGATGATCCTCTACAAGCTGGAGGAGATCGAGCGGCGACTCGCGGCTCTGGAGGCGCGCGCCAGGTGAAGTTCCCGCGCAAGGCCTTCACCCTGGCCGAGGCCAACGCCCTCCTGCCCGCACTCGAGACCGTCTTGGCCGACCTCGCCCGTGCGCGCCAGGACCTGGAGCGCCACGTCGAGCAGCTCAAGATCCTCGAGGCTCTCTGGGGACGTCTGGTCATGGCGCCGACCAACCCGGATCACGCCGAGTTCCTCAAGCATCGCGAAGGCGTGGGACAGGCGGGTGCGCGCATCCGGCGCTGCGTTGAGGAGGAGATCCTGGGGAGAGGCATCCGGTTTCCGGCGGGAGGGCTGGAGCACGGCCTGCTCGACTTTCCGACCACGTTCGAGGGGCGGTGGGTCTATCTGTGCTGGCGCCGCGGAGAGCCGCGCATCTCGCAGTGGCACGAAGTGGACGCAGGATTCTCCGGACGCCGCCCGATCCGCCCCGCGGAAGCCGCGCGCATGGGTATCGAGGACGATCCCGGCGACGTCGATGACTCGATGCTGGATTTCTGAGGCACCGCTCCCCGGAGCCTCTCACCGCATTCCACACCCGCCGCCGCGCGGATCCCGGGACTCCTCATGGACCTGATGCCCCGCCGGGCCCAGTTGGCCAGCATGGTGCGGCTCTCGCTGCCCATCGTGACGGTGCAGGTGGGGATGATGTTCATGGGCGTGGTGGACACGATGATGGTCGGCCGCCTGTCCGCGACCGACCTGGCCGCCGTGGCGCTCGGCAACGTCTACTTCTACACCATCGCGGTCTTCGGCAACGGCATGCTGATGGCGCTCGATCCCATCGTGGCGCAGGCCGTGGGGGCGGATGACGCCGAGTCGGTGGCGCGCGGCATCCAGCGCGGCTTCGTGCTGACGTTTTTTCTGGCCGTGATCGCGTCGCTGCTCTTCCTGCCCTCCGGCACGGTGTTCGTGTGGCTGCGGCAGCCGGAGGACGTGGTGCCGGTCGGGGCGGGGTACATCTTTGGCTCCATCCCGGGGATGCTGCCCTTCTACGCCTTCGTGGTGCTGCGCCAGAGCCTGCAGGCCATGGGCCGCGTGGCCCCCGTGGTGTGGACCATCGTCGCCGCCAACCTTCTGAACGTGTTTCTCAACTGGGTGCTCATCTTCGGCAACCTGGGCTTTCCGCAGATGGGTGCGGTGGGATCGGCGTGGGGATCGAGCGTGGCCCGCTGGTTCATGGCCGCGTACCTGCTGATCGTCTCATGGCGCGTCGTGAGGCCCTATCTGGCGCGCGTCCGGCGAGAGGCCTTCGACGTGTTCGCTCTGGGGCGCATGGTCCGGCTCGGGACGCCCGTCGGCTTCCAGCAGCAGCTCGAGTTCGGGGCCTTCTCCCTCATCGGCGTGATGATGGGCTGGCTCGGCACCGTGACCATGGCCGGCCATCAGGTGGCGCTCAACCTGGCGGCGCTCGCCTTCATGGTGCCGCTGGGCATCGCGGGCGCGGCGGCGGTGCTGGTGGGGCGCGCGGTCGGTCGCGAGGACATGGTGGAAGCACGGCGGGCCGCCGGAGCCGGGACCCTGCTGGGCGGCGGGTTCATGGTGGTGACCGCGTGCGTGTTCCTGGGCGCGCCCGGGTTGCTCGCCCGGGTCTACACTGCGGACACGGGGGTGCTCGCGGTGGCGGTGGCGCTTCTGCCCATCGCGGGAATCTTCCAGGTCGCGGACGGCCTGCAGGCGGTGGCCGCCGGGGTGCTGCGCGGCGCGGGCGACACCCGCTCGCCCTTCATCTTCAACGCGCTGGGCTTCTGGGTGTTCGGGATTCCGGTCAGCGCCGCGCTCGCCTTCGGAGCGGACATGGGCGCGCGCGGCCTTTGGTGGGGCCTCGCCGCGGGGCTGGGGGCGGTGGCCGTCCTGCTCTTCATCCGGGTCCGCCGCCTGCTGGCCCGCGGGGTGGGGCGGGTGGTCATCGACGATCCGGCCGCCTCCCGCGCGGCCCGGCCCAGACGGGTGGCATGAGGCGCCTGCCCCTCTTCCCGCTCGACGTCGTCCTCTTCCCCGGAGAGCTGCTCCCCCTCCACATCTTCGAGCCCCGCTACCGCCGCATGGTGGCGCGCTGCCTCGAGACCGACCATCGCTTCGGGCTCATCTATCACGACTCCGACCGCTTCGGCCCCTTTCTCATGGAGGAGGGGCGCGTGGGCGCGCTGGCCGCGATCGAACGGCATCATGGGTTCGAGGACGGACGCTCCTTCATCCTGGTGAAAGGCATGGGCCGGTTCGCGATTCACGACGGGCTCGAGTCCGGCGAGCCGTACTACGAGGCCGTCGTCGCGGAGTACGACGACGAGCGCGGCCCGCGAAAGCTGACGGCGCGGCGACAGGCTTCCATCGATCTCTTCCGCGCCGCCGTCTCCGCCCTTCAGCGCCGGTCCTCCGCGTCTCCGGATTTCGATGCGGACAAGGAAGTGTCGTTTCGGCTGGCCGCATTCGTGCAGGTGGACCCCGAGTGGCGGCAGGATCTCCTGGAGATGCGCAAGGAGGAAGCCCGCCTGGGGCGACTCGACGAGATCTTCGAGCAGGTGATCGCGCGGCGTCCGCCGGAGGCGGAGGAGTGATGAGCGGCACTGTACTGTCCACCCGCCACATCCGGGTCACGCGCACGGCCCGCTACTACACGCTGGGAGGTGGGGGCGAAAGAGTCGGCGAAGCCTGGTTCGCGCTTCACGGCTACCGGCAGGCCGCCCGCCGCTTCGCGCGGCGCTTCGAGGTGCTGGATGCCCCGGAGCGCATCGTCGTGGTCCCCGAGGCGCTCTCGCGCTTCTACGTGGATCCGAGTCCGGGCAGGCACGGGCCGGAGCACCGCGTAGGGGCGAGCTGGATGACGCGCGAGGACCGGGACAACGAGATCGCGGACTACGCGGCGTATCTGGATGCGCTAGCCAGGGAGCTGGCAATCTCGTCCACGCCCGACGTCCGCCGCAGGGTCGTGCTCGGCTTCTCGCAGGGGGCGCACACCGCGTCCCGATGGGTGGTGCTGGGGCACACGAACGTGCACGAGCTGGTGCTCTGGGGCGCCGGCCTTGCCACCGACCTGACCCGGGATGCCCTCGCCGCCGGGCTGGAGGGCGTGCACGTCACGTTCGTGCGGGGCGCGCGCGACAAGTTCCGTGACAGGCGGGAGGAGGAGGCTCAGGAAGCGATATTGAAGGAGCTGGGTGTGTCCTTCCGCGTGCTGGTTCATGCGGGCGAGCACGAGATCGCGCGCGAGGCGCTTCTGGACGTCGCCCAGGCTGACGTGCCCGAAGGCTGATTCCGACTCCTCCCCACCGGGTGCCTCGCATCTCTCCGCGCATTACGTTCAGCCCGAGCAGCCGGAAGTCAGCGCACCGGATACGGAGGCCTCCATGCGCACGAGTCGAACGACGAGCACGAGAACAAGCCTGCACCGCAACCGGATGGCGCTCGCAGCCTGCTTCGTCACGATGGCCGCCTTCATGGCGTCGTCTTGCGCGGACGGCGGTCTCGGGGGGAATGACGGTTCCGGGGAGAATCCCGACCGCGATCCTTCACCCAGCGCCGAGTGGACCTACTACGGCGGCCAGAACTCCTTCAACCGGTACTCCCCGCTCACGCAGATCAGCGCGGAAAACGTCGCGTCGCTCAAAATCGCATGGCAGCGCCCCGGCGTCGATGCGAGCCTGAAGGACGAGTTCCCCGAGCTCGCCTTCAACAACTACCTGCGCGGGACCCCGATCCTCGTCGACGGGACGCTGTACGCGCCCAACGCGGTGGGTCTGGTGGAGGCCTTCGATCCCGGGACCGGGAAGACCCGCTGGGTCCAGCAGGCGGCTTCTCTGGAAGATGCGCGCGGACGCAGCTTCCGCGGCGTCGCACACTGGAGCGGGGACGGCGCCGAGGATCTTACCTCCGACAACGGACACGCCGGCGGACGCATCATCTCCGTACGCGGATCCTGGCTGCACGCGCTCGACGCCGGGACCGGGAAGCCCGTGGCGTCGTTCGGCGACGGCGGCAGCGTAAACCTCGTGCCCGAGGGCCGGGACCGCTTCAACTGGAGTTCGGGACCCATCGTCGTCGGCGACATCATCATCATCGCGGGCACCGTCGACGGTGCCGGGGACTCGGGCACGGAATGGCGCGACAGCGAGCCGGAGGACATCCGCGGCTACGATGCCCGCACGGGCGAGCTGGCGTGGACCTTCCACGTCATCCCCCGGGAGGGAGAATTCGGCGCCGACACCTGGGGTGACGGCTCGCGCGAACTCTCGGGAGACGTGGGCTCATGGTGCTGTCTCAGCGCCGACGACGAACTGGGCATCGTCTACGTGCCTCTCGGTGCCCCGACCTCGGCCTACTACGGGGGCCACCGCCCCGGCGACAACCTTTTCGCGAACAGCCTCGTGGCGCTCGACGCCGCGACTGGCGAGCGCGTCTGGCACTTCCAGATGGTGCACCACGACATCTGGGAGTACGACACCCTCGGCCCGCCCGTCCTGGGGCGGATCAACGTGGACGGGCGCGCGATCGACGCGGTAATGCAGGCGAGCAAAACCGGCTTCCTCTTCACCTTCGACCGCCGCACGGGTGAACCGGTGTGGCCCATCGAAGAGAGGGAAGTGCCACAGTCGAAGGTGCCCGGCGAGGCGACCTCCCCGACCCAGCCCTTCCCGAGCAAGCCGCCGCCGTTCGACCGGCAGGGCGTCTCCGAAAAGGACCTGATCGACTTCACCCCGGAGATCCACAAGCGGGCCGTGGCGCTGGCGGATTCACTGGTCCTGGGCCCTCTCTTCACGCCCCCGATGGAAGAAGGCTCGATCGAAGGGAAGATCGGCACCTACGTCGTCCCGGGAGCGTGGGGCGCGGGCAACTGGCACACCGGCGCGTTCGATCCGGAGACGGGCACCTACTACGCCGTGTCGCTCACCCTGCCCAACGTCTGGCGCCTGTCCAGGACGGATGAACCGGGCGAGATGGAGTTCGGCACGCAGGGAGGATGGCCCCGCGCGGAGATCGAGGGTCTGCCCATCGTCGGGCCGCCCTGGGGCCGGATCACGGCCATTGACATGGACCGGGGCGAGCATCTCTGGATGGCGCCCAACGGCGACGCCCCCAACGATCATCCCCTGCTCGAGGGCCTGGATCTGCCCCCCCTCGGCAACGCGAACCGGCCGGTGCCGCTGCTCACGGCGACGCTGCTGTTCATCGGGGAGGGAAGCGACGCGGTCATCGGCACCCCGGATACCCACTGGGGAACCGAATTCCGGGCCTACGACAAGGCGACAGGCGACGTCGTGTGGGAGATGGACCTCCCGTCGGGCACAACCGGCGGCCCCATGACCTACATGCACGAGGGCAAGCAGTACATCGTGGTCGCCGTCGGCGGCAGCGAGAGCCCCGCGGAGTACGTAGCGCTAGCCGTGCCGTAGGCGGGAAGCGCTCAAAACTCTCCCACGAACACGATCTCCGGGACGAGCTCGTAACCTGTCTCGCGCGCAACCGTCTCCTGCGAGAGGTCGATCAGCGCGCGCACCTCGGCGGACGACGCCCCACCCAGGTTGACGATGATGTTCGCGTGCCGGTGGAAGATCTGGGCGTTGCCGTGGGAGTAACCCTTGAGCCCGCACTCGTCGACGAGCCGCCCGGCCCCGATGCCCTCGATCTTCTGGAAGATCGACCCCGCGCACGGATACAGCCACAGGTCGGGATGACGGTCGTCGCGCCAGCGCAGGTTCTCGCGGATCACCCGGCGCAGCTCGCGCGCCGGAGTGGGTTCGAGGCGGAAGGTGGCGGTGAGGACAACGTCGTCGCGCTCGTGCAGGATGCTGTAGTCGTAGCCGAACCGGAAGTAGTCCAGATCGACGCACCTGCGTTCTCCCTCCTCGGTGAGAATCTCCGCGGATTCCACTACCTCCTCGAGAAAGACCGTCCGATCCCGCTCCGGGGCGAGGAAGTGCAGGTTCTGCCACATGGCCCCGCCGATCGTGCTCGGGATGCCGACGAAGTGATGGAGCCCCCCGAGTCCGCGCCGCACGGTAGCCTGAATGAGGTCGGGGAAGCTGTCCACGCCGGCGCCGGCGCGCACGCGCACGTCGTCGAGAAAATCGATTCCGCCCACGTCCGAGCGGATCACCAGGCCGCGGAAGCCGCCGTCCCCGACGAGAATGTTCGCGCCCCGGCCCAGAAGGAAGTGCGGGATCCCGAGTTCCCGTGCCGCCATGATGGCGTCCGCCAACCCGTCGGCAGTGCGCGCCCGCACGAACAGGTCCGCCGGTCCGCCGATCTTGAACGTCGTCATCGGGCCGAGCGGCACGTCGCGCTCGATCCGGCCCGGCCCGAGGCGCCGTTCGAGTTCGCGACAGAATTCCGCCGTATCCACGCTTCTCCAGGGAGATGAGAGGGACGCGTTCCGGCGCAAAGATAGCGGATGAGGCCTGGCGGTTGCCGGTTCCGTCACAGTTTCGCCCGTTGAGGGTAGTCTCCGCAGAACTCCTACCCGCAAACCCGAGGCATATGATCCCGCGCACGTCGATGCGATGCCACGCACGCCCACGTGATCCCCGACACCTGTCGACATGATCCCGGGCGCGTCCGCCGGCTACACCGTCATCTACGATGGCCAATGTGCCGTCTGCCTGCGCTTCATCGACTACCTGCGGCGCCGCGATCCGGCGGGCACGATCGAGATCGTCGCGTATCAGGAAGGCGGCGTACCGGCCCGCTTCCCTTGGATCGACCCGGCCCGGTTCGAGGACGCGTTGCAGCTAGTGGCGCCGGGCTCGGCTCCCCGCGATGCCTGGGAGGGCGCACGGGCCATCGAGCAACTGCTGCGGGTACTCCCTCGCGGTCCAAGGCTGGGCTGGGTCTTCCGGCTCCCCCTCGCACGGCCCCTCTTCGCCTGGGGCTACCGCAACTTCGCCCGCAACCGCCGCCGCTTCGGGTGCGGGGAGCACTGTTCGATCGAAGCTGCCGGCGACCCTTCCCCGGAGATCGCCGGCGACTGAGCCGGGTTCGAGACCAGGGATCAGCGAACCCGTCTCGACGTATGGCCACATGTCCAGGTCCTGCTCCTCGAGATACGCGAGGCGGTTGGGTATGGAAGTCAGAATGATCCACCGCTCGTCGCGGGTCAGGCTTTCCGGTCGATACCGGACTGCGAAGTACATGATGCCGGTCTCCGCGATATCCTCCCGGACGGGATTATTCCGGGCATAGTCGGAAATGAACACGCCGTCGGCCGCCTGCGCGGCGCGCCAGCCGTCGGCTCTTGCGTGAGGGTGATCCAGCGAAGCGTGCGCGGCTTCGTGCAGGAAGATCTCCTCGAGGAAGCCGCGGCGGATGGCGTCCCAGGCGGAGTGCTTGTGGATCAGCATCATCCCGGCCTGTTCCGCGTCCCGTCCGCCGCCCCAGGCCCCGTAGCCGCCGTTGATCGCCACCCACGCGACATTCGAAAGGAATGCCGCCGGCAGCCGTCCCACGGCGGCGGCGAACCTGTCGACTTCCGTCCTGGCCGCCTCGACGTCGGCAAACTCGGCATTGACTCGGAATTCCACTACCTGTTCGGCGATGTGTGCGTCGAACAGGAACGCTCTGGTGCGGATCCAGTTGTCGAACCGCCGATCGAATACCGTCCGTACCCCGCGGCCGGCGTAAATCACGCTTTGCAGCCACGTGGAGTCCGGCCCGAGGATGAACGGCGAGATCCGCGATGTGGACCGGAATGGCGTCACGCCGTTGTGCTCCATCGCAAAGTCCCGCGTCAGGTCCCCGTCCACGTGCACATCCACCGTCTGGCTGACGTAGCTGAACTCCGCATGGGCCGTCACCTGCAGGGTCCCCCCGACGTTGGGAAAGCTGTACCGCCCATCCGCATCGGTGGTCGTAGTTGTCCGCTTCCACCCTTCCAGGCGCACGTGAATGCCGGGCAGGATCAGGCTCGGTCTCCGGCTGTCGGTCACCGTGCCGGACAGGGTGAACGATGGGGCATCCACGCGGACTACAACCGAGTCCGAGGTCCCGCCGGTGGCCATCATTCGGCCTCCGCGCACCTCCCAGTGCCGGGTCTCGGCGACGACCGTCGTCGTGCCATTGCCGACCGCCGTCACAAGCCCCGCCGGGCTTACCTCCGCGATCATGGGATGCCGGCTGAGCCAGGAAACGTGCGCACCCGCCATCGCGGTTCCGTACTGATCGCGTACCTCTGCGGAAACCCGGATAGTGTCCCCGAGGGTCCCGAACGTCACGGCTGCGGGCGCCACCGCGACCATTGCGGGGTGGGGAGGATCGGCCGCCGTCGGTTCGGTACCCGCTTCGCCACACGCAGAGGACCAAATGGCGACCGTCAGGAACGCAGCCGTCAGGGCCCCTGCTCGACGACCGCGCGCGCTGCCCACGTTCATAGCCGACCTGCACGTTTCCCGGTCAACAGCGTGGCCCCGTGGTCCTCGGGCCTCGAGTCCGGCCGAGATGTCGGGAGCCACTGCTTCTGGAATGCCCCGGCCTTCCCGGATCTGTGGTTCAGCCGTGCGACAGCCCTACATTACTTGCAAGTTCTGGTCCATGTGATCCGCAACCCGCGCCCGAACCGATTAGATCTTGCCCTTCCTGGAGTCCAGCCATGCGACGACCCGCCGACAACATGATGAGAATCGTCCCGCTCCTCCTATGCCTCGTCCTGACATCTTCGACGCGGCTGGCGCCATTGCCGGCCCAGGTCGCGACCGGCCCGCTTCCGGCGGAAACACTCCTGTCGCTCTCATCCGCGGTCGGCGGAGAAACCCCGCGCTGGGCACCCGGCGGCGACTGGATCCTTCTGGGCGGCTCGAACCTCCGCCTGGTTCGTCCAGAGGGCGGCGCCATCAGCGAACTTCCGGTTGCGACGGGGGGAAGCGGTCACTTTCTCGCCTCGGCCGAACCCCGCTGGTCGCCGGACGGGCGCTGGATCTCCTACGTGTCGGACAAGAGCGGCACGCCCGAAATCTGGCTCTGGTCGCCGCGGGACGGCGAAGAGATGCGCATCACGGGCAACGGCGGCCGGCTGATCAAGGGCTATTCCTGGTCGCCGGACGGAAGTCGGATCGCATTTGCCGGAAATCGCCACGGGCAATATGACGTGTGGACGGTGGTAGTCGCCTCCGGCGAGGCGCGGCGACTGACCGATGGCCCCGAACTGGAGGTCTACCCGACCTGGAGCCCCGATTCGCGCTTTGTCCTCTTCGTGAGACTCGATGACCAGTGGATGGACCACGCCATCGTCGAGGTTCCAGCCGACGGAGGTGAGGAAAGGGTGATCGTCGAGGACAAGGACTTCTTCGACTACGGGGAAGGAGGAACGTTCGGCTATCCGCTGGTCTCGCCGGATGGATCCACGGTGATATTCCCGTCCTACCGCTCCGGGTGGATCAACTACTGGAGCGTCCCCCGCCCGGGAGGCGAACCACGCCCGTTTGCGCCGGGCGAAGCCGACCAGACGGACGGCGTGTGGTCGCCCGACGGCGGCTCGTTCGCGTACGTCGAGAACCACGGCGGCACCTATCAGCTCCGGACCGCGACCGCGCATGGCGGCGAGTCCCGAGTCGTGGCGCGCCCTGCGTCCGGGGTCATCGGTGCGCCCCAGTGGTCGCCGGACGGCAGCCGCATCTCCTACACGCTCGAGACGCCGACCCGCCCCGGCGATCTGGTGATCCACCTGCTCGATTCGGGGAAGGAATCCTGGCTGACCGATTCGATGCCGGTCGAGGGGATTGAAAACCGACTGATCACGCCCACCAAGGTAGAGTTCCGGAGCGGGGACGGGCTCATCATCCCCTCCTACCTCTACCGGCCATCCGAGGGCTCGGGCGATGACGATGGCCGCCATCCGGCGATCGTGTGGACCCACGGCGGACCCACGTCCCAGTGGGAGGACGGCTTCGAGCGATCGATCCAGTACTTTACGCAGCGCGGATACGTCGTCCTGCTGCCCAACGTGCGGGGCAGCTCCGGCTACGGACGCGACTTCGAGGAGGCCAACGACGGCTGCTGGGGGAAGTGCGACTTCGCGGATGCGGTCGCGGCTGCGGAGTATCTCCGCACCCTGCCCTACGTCCACCCGGAGCGCATCGGCACCACGGGCACCAGCTACGGCGGCTTCATGTCGTGCGCGGCGGTGAGCTTCGGCGGCGAGACCTTCCAGGCCGTGATCGCGGCGTCCGGCTACTGCGATCGGGTCACCTTCTTCCAGGACGGCGAGTTCCGCCACCTGCAGCAGCTGCGCAAGGAGATGGGGCGGCTCGACGAGCACCGGGATCGCTATCTGGCGAATTCCCCCTACTACCACATCGCCGACGCCCAGGTACCCGTCTTCGTGCTCCACGGCGAGGGCCGCTACCCCGGCTCACCCCAGATGACCGAGTTCTTCCGCGAGCTTCAGCGCCTCTACAAGCCGGCCCGCTACAAGGCCTATCCCGGCGAGAACTTCTACGTCCGGGGCTTCGACAACACGAGGCGGATGCTCGCCGACATGCAGGCTTTCTTCGACTTCTACCTGCTCGGGAAGGACACCGAGCTGCCCGGCGTCGGCTACCTGGAGGAGCTGGAAGGGGTGAGCTACTGAGGGGGCCGCGCGGTGGCTCGCTTAGGGCCACGTCCCTGATGGCGCCCGGACCCGCCCCGCCGTAGCTTGAACGGACGTTTGTACCGGGATTCGGGGAGATGGGTATGCTGTACCGGGCGATCCCCGTCCGCACCGTCGTTCGCGGCGGTGAGGGCGCCCAACGCTGGCATTTCAGGGGCTTCCTGCGGCCTCACGCCCGCGACCTGAAGCGGACAAGTACTCGTTCGTCCGCATCCGCCATCCTCCTCGCGGCCCGGATTCCCTTCTCTCCCGTCCGGCGGAATCCCGCCGCCACGCCCGCCCGGGCGACGCCCGTTTCCTGACCACCCCGACCAAGGAGGGCCCTGACGCACCCATTCGTCGATCAGGTCCGGGCCCACCCGGCCTGCGTCCCCCACCCCAGCCTGCTTCTGTCCGTCTTCTCACCACCGGGGGGATCCATGACGAAACGATGGTCCAATGACTCCAACACCCAATCCTCGCGCGGGCGGCGATGCCGTGCCGCCCACCCCCTCACCTTCACCCTTCTTGTCGCCGCCGCGGTGATCGCCATGGCACCCCCCGCAACCGCCCAGGAACCCGGCAACATCACCGGTCAGGTCACCGACGCGACCGCCGGCACGCCGCTCGGCGAGGTCCAGGTCTACCTGGCCGGCGCCGGTCTCGGCACTCTCTCCCGCCAGGACGGCCGCTACCTGCTCGTCAACGTGCCGGCGGGCACCTATGAGATGCGCGCCGAGCGCATCGGCATGAGCACCGTAAGCGCCCAGGTCACCGTGACCGCGGGCGAAACCGTGGTGCAGGACTTCACCCTGTCCTCCGAAGCCCTCGGCCTCGACGAGATCATCGTCACCGGCACCGCCGGGGGTCAGCAGCGCCGGGCGGTCGCAAACGTCGTGGGCACCCTCGAGGTTTCCGCGCAGATCGAGGAGATCGCGCCCGCCAGCTTCCAGCAACTGCTGGCCGGGCAGGTGGCCGGGGTCAGGGTGCAGATCGGCGGGGGCAACGTCGGCACCGGCGGCAACGTCCTCATCCGCGGCATCGGCACCCTCACGCAGGGATCGAGCACGAGGCAGGCCAACACCGGGCCACTGGTCTACGTCGACGGGGTCCGCATCAACGCCGACAACCGCGCCGGGCCTTCGAGCGGCGCGGGCACCTCCCGCCTGAACGACATCAACCCCGAGGAGATCGAGCGCATCGAGGTCATCAAGGGGCCCGCCGCGGCGACGCTGTACGGGACCGAGGCGTCCAACGGCGTCATCCAGATCATCACCCGCAAGGGCCAGACCGGCCGGCCCGTGGTCAACCTCACGGTCCGCCAGGGCGGCAACTGGTTCAATAATCCGGACGGGCGCATCCCGACCAACTACGGTCTCGTCGGTGGGCGGATCATCAGCCAGGACCTGTACGCCGAGGAAGTCGCCGCCGGCCGGCAGATGTTCCGCACCGGACACCTCCAGAACTACGACCTGAGCGTCTCGGGCGGCACCAACGACCTCACCTACTTCCTGTCGGTGGGCCACGACAACGAGCAGGGCTACATGCTCAACAACCAGATCGAGAAAACTTCGGTCCGCACCAACCTCGGGCTCGCGGTCTCCGAGGACTTCGATCTCGCCGCGGATCTGGGCGTCATCAGCAGCGACGGCAGGTTTGCCCCGGACGGCCAGGGCGGCATCTACGGCATGTTCGCCATGTTTCTGTGGGGCACTCCGGCATCGCGCGAAACCGGCTCGCGCGGCTTCATGGTCGGCCCGCCCGAGGCCCAGAACGACATCGACTTTGCCGAGGAGCTGAACCGCGGCACGGCGTCCATCACCGCGACCCACCGCCCGTTCAACTGGCTCACCCACAGGCTGGTGGCGGGCCTGGACTTCACCGACGCCAAGGTCTCGCGCTTCTGGCCCCGCGTGCCATCGGGGGGATTCCTCGCCTACGCCGGGCTCAGCCAGGGACGCAAGGACGTCATATACGACCGCGGACTTCAGTCCACGTTCGACTACAACGTCACGGCCAGCTTCGATCTCACTGCGGACATCACTTCGGCGACATCCTTCGGCGCTCAATACTTCACCAAGGAAAGCCTCACGCTCCTATCGCGCGGCGACGAGCTCCCCAACTCGGCGGTTTCCACGGTGGGGGCGGCGGCGCGCACACGGGGTGACGAGGACTTCGTCGAGACGAAGAGCGCCGGGCTCTTCATCCAGGAGACAATCGGCTGGCGGGACCAGCTGTATGTGACCGCGGCGCTCCGCGGCGACGCCCACAGCGCCTTCGGGGAGACCTTCAACGCGGTCTACTATCCCAAGCTGAGCGCCTCGTGGGTGCTGAGCGACACCGACTTCTGGAACGTCGGCTTCGCCGAGAGCTTCCGCCTGCGGGCGGCGTGGGGCAAGTCGGGCCTGCAGCCGGACGCCTTCGCGGCGGTGCGCACCTATTCGCCGACCACCGGCCCCGGCGACGAGCCCGCGCTTCTGCCTGGCAACCTGGGCAACCCCGACCTCAAGCCCGAGGTCGGAACCGAACTCGAGCTGGGCTTCGACGCGGGTCTCTTCTCCGACCGCCTGGGCATCGAGTTCACCTACTACAACCAGACCACCCGCGACGCGATTCTGGCCGACCTGGTCGCGCCCTCGCTCGGGTTCCCCGGCTCCCGCTTCATCAACGTCGGGGAGGTCAATAACAAGGGCATCGAGCTCACCCTGAACTCCCAGGTCATCCGGACTCCGAGCATGAGCTTCGACCTCGGGGCGACCGCCGCCTACAACGACAACCTGCTGGTCTCGCTCGGCGAAGGCCGGGAGCGCATCCAGGCCGACACCCGGGGCCGCTTCCAGCACCGCGTCGGGTATCCTCTCGGGGGATACTGGAGCAAGTACATCGCTTCGGCCCGCTGGGACCCCAACAACCCGACACGGCTGATCGACGTCATGTGCGAGGGGCCGGACCCCTCGCGCGCGCCCACTCCATGCTCCCAGGCGCCGTTCCACTATCTCGGCCCGCCCGGACCCGTCTGGCAGGGATCGTTCACTCAGTCCCTCGCGCTCCCCAACCTGGGGCTCACGCTGAACGCGCTCTGGAACTACACCTGGGAGAGCCGGCGCTTCAGCACGACCACCTGGCAGCGCGATCGCAACACCCGCAACACCGAGCGCGCTCAGCTCTATCTCATGGGCACCCTGGACCCGATCCAGGCCGCGGAAATCCAGACCTTCGACATCGAGCACCCCTGGATGGAGAGGGACGATCACCTCCGCCTGCGCGAAATCTCCCTTACCTACGAGCTTCCCGGGGACTTCGTCGAAGGGTACGGCGTTTCCCGGGCCGCAATCACCCTGAGCGGGCGAAACATCTGGACCCCGTGGGTCCACGACAGCTTCAGCCAGCCCGGGCTCGACCCCGAGACGCGCCGCACGCGGGACAATCCCTGGGGCTGGCAGCAGACCCAGGCGCCGCTCCCGCACAGCTTCCTCCTGTCCTTCAGGGTCAGGTTCTGATGGCCGCGTCTCGCGCGAAGCTCAATGCTCAATATGGAAACAAGGGAGGAATAGATGTCAGGCATACTTGATAATCGAAAGAAGATGAAGGAAGGATTTCTCTTCCTGTTGCTCACCCTCTTCCTGGGAGCGTGCGACCTGTCGGTGACGCTCCCCGGGGAAACGCCGGCCGACGCCCTGGACGATCCCTCGGCCGCTCCATTGCTCACCGTAAGCGCGCAGGGGGCTTTCGAGTGCGCCTACACGCAGTACGCGCTGCTCTCCGGGCTGGTCTCGGGCGAGTTCATGGGTTCACAGACCTTCCTGGGCCAGGTCCCCTATCAGCGCAGGGACGTGCGGCCCCTGGATGCGTCGTTCGCCACTTCCGGATGCGGGAGCTCGACTTCGCTGCACACGCCGCTCGCGCAGGCCCGTTTCATCGCGGATGACGCCATCAACCGCATCAGCGGGTTCTCCGACGGCGACGTTCCCAACCGGTCGGCGCTCCTGGCCACCAACGCGCTCTACGCCGGTTACAGCTATACGACGTTCGCCGAGGGATGGTGCAGCGCCGCCTTCGATCTCGGGCCCGAACTGCAGCCCGCGGCAGTCTTCGAACTCGCAAAGGAGCGCTTCAGCATGGCCCTGGAGTCGCCGGATGCCGATATACGCAGCGCGGCATACATGGGCCGGGCTCGAGCCCAGATGAGCCTGGGACAAACCGCGGGCGCGCTCGCCGACGCCCGCGCGGTTCCCGAGGGATTCGAGTTCTTCATCACCCGCTCCACTGCCGCGAACGTGCGCGAGAACAAGATCTTCAACCGCAATCACGTCGAGCAGGCCGTCTCGGTGGATCCCGCCTTCTGGAACCTCGAGTGGGCAGGCATGCCCGATCCCAGGGTTCACGTGACGGATCAGGGGATTCTCGGTCAGGACGGGCTCACGCCGATGTGGTTCCAGCAGAAGTATACCAGCCGGGACGCGGAGATCCGGCTCGCCAGCTACACCGAAGCACGTCTGATCGTCGCCGAGGTGGAAGGGGGCGCGACCGCGGTCGGGATCATCAACGAGTTGCTCGAGGGGGCCGGGCTCCCCGGCAACTTCGCGAGTGCCGACGCGCAGGAGATCCAGGAGCAGGTGCAGGAGCAGCGCCGTCGCGAGCTCTTCGTGGAGGGACATCGCATGGGCGTGCTGCGCCGACTTGGCAGGATCACGCAGTTCACCAGCGGATCGCACCCCTACGTGGGCGACGCCTACGGCGGCATGGAGTGCTTCCCGCTGCCCGACACGGAACGGAACGGGAACCCCAACATCACCTGAGGAGGAAACCCGGACACGGCCTGCTCCGTATCCCGGACAGGTTCGCCGGTAGTCCCGGGCATCGCGTCCCGGGGCTTCCGGCCTGCCCGGGCTCGTCATCCGTTCTGGTGCCAGTGCGTCAGCAGGTGAAGGGGGCTTGCGCCCCCTCTCGCGCCGGTTCGCGTCAGATTGACACCGGTTTGGCGCTTGGCGAACTTACATAGCTACCCATCCCGCTCGCGGGAAGGAGCCTCGAGGGTTCAGAGGAGG
>JAPPHB010000100.1 GCA_028821195.1 Gammaproteobacteria bacterium | reverse complement strand
CTTTCCGGTCGTCCCCGTCGGTCTCCACGAAATACACCTTGATGTACCACCGTTTCCCGCGAACCGTGGCGCGGCGTGGCTCCGCTGGCGGCCGCATCGCTCGCCGGCAAGGTGGCGGCCAACACGGAAACGCGGCTGGGCGAGGAGTCCGGCGCTCCGGCCGCGTTGCTGCTGCCCGTCCCGCAGGACGGCGGTGCTACGAACCTGTCCAGCCTACGGGGCGACATCAAGGGCGCGAAGGGCGGCGCGGTGCTGCTTGAATCGACGGCGGTCGGCTGGGATGAAGGGCGTGGCCTGTCCGGCACCCAATCGGACTGGAAGGCGCAACGGCTCGGGCCGGAGGTGCCGGAGCAACTGCGGGAGCTGCACCGAGACGCGCTGCTTCGCGTATGCGGCGCTTGTGGCATACCGGCCGACTTGGTCGCCGACGGCGTGACTTCGACCGGCCAGCGGGAAGGCTTCCCGCGCTGGGTTGCAACCGCTGGCCGACCGGATGGCGGCGAAGGCCTCCACGAAGCTCGGGACTCCCCGACGTCGACGCGCGGGCGCTGACGGGGCTGTAGGCTGTAATGCTGTACGACGCGCTCAAGGTCGCCCTGGTGGGGCGTGGGCTGCTGGGCGCGCTCTGGCGCGCGGAGTTGCCGGAGCAAGCGACGGCATTCGCAACGCGAGAACCTGTCTGGAGTGCGGTGCGGAGGTGGGCGGGCACGGGAAACGGCTTGTGTGCTCGCCGAGCTGTGCTTGCTGGCGCAGGGCGCGGCAGGCGAGGCATGGCGGAGACGCCGGAAGAAGAACAACGTCGTTCCGGTCGGCAGGGCGCGGCGCTGGCGCGTGAGCGAAATGGGCAATCCCGTGTACTGCGCTCACGGCTAGACGCCGGAGGAACGACGGGCGCGGCTGCTCGCCAACGTTGCGGTTAGGGCCACCGGCGACGCTGAATTGTTACACGACGCAGGGGCTAAGGCCGCCTCCTGACGCGTACGAAGATCTCTAAGGCCTTGGGGTCGGCGACTCCCGACTGCACCTGAATGCCCGGTCCTGAGATCTGGCTGTTTCGAACTGACTTCACCGCAATCTCCCGGACGGCCGCCACCATTTCCTTCTCGATCTGCTCCAATGAAGGAAGATGATCAAACATCCCGGCGTGAGACACGTTGTCGACCACGATCCAGATTGCTTTCTTCGCCATTCTAAGCTTGTTCTCCAAGACGGGTAGTGACGGGGTAGCAGCCCAGATCGAGAGCGGTACAAGAGGTTAGCTCTGGCGCATGAACTGGATCAGTTCACGCACTGTCATATCGAGGACCGCAGGAGCGTAGAGGTCTTTCGGTGTCGAGATCGGGATAGGAGGGTTATCCTTCGTACGATATTCGAAGTTCACTCTCGCAATTGCCAGCGGAGGCGGTGGCTCATCTGCCGACACGCCATCACCGAGGAAGGAGACTGATACCTGAGTTACGTAGAGGCCGCGTGATTCCATGGTTTTTACCGAGCCATAGTTTGAGGTGAGGGTGTTCAACGGGCCGGCCCACCAGTCTACCTGTCCGCCGAAGCCTCGGGCAAGGCGATAGAGCCCTAATCTCGAGATGTCAAACGTGGCAACCCGCCCAGCGATCCGTCCCCGGCGCAGGTCTCCAATACACCGAAAACTCCCATCACTACTACGTTCACGCCGTTTCACGGGCGTCTGATCCTGTCGTTCGCCCGCGAACCGTTGGCCGAGGCGTTTGCACGAGCACGGATTGATCCCAGTGGTGGGGCGATTCCCTGCAGTTTTCGAAGCGAGTCTTGAGCACGAGTTCGGCAACTCGCTCGCATCGTCATCGCCAACCCCCAGAAGGCTCTTCTCCGCGAGGGCCTCGCGAGCCTCGTGCGCGAAGTATCCGTGCGGAGACCCGCCACCGCCTTCGCCGTACGAAATATCATAAGGGTTGGTACTACATTCGCAGTGCGCAAGCCAGTGCAGCGGCGGTCAGTCCGCCCGGTTCCACAGCTCCGGGCAGGCCCTATCGTGGCCGGCGTGGGCCCAGCCGGACACGGTGCGTTTGGGGGCATAGAGGTAGTCGACCCCGAAGCGTTCAAGATCGGCAAGTAATCATCTTCGCGTGCAGCCCGTGCCCGACCCGGATCGCCTGGACCGGGAATGCTCCCGGAGGACGAAGCCGGCGTGCGCGAGGAATCGTGGCCTACTGCCCGGAGGCGAACGGCCCCACCCGCCGCATGGTGGCGTGCATGTTCACCACCAGCCCCGACGAGCACTTCATCCTGGACCGCCACCCAGCCATGGACGACGCGTTCATCGCCGCCGGCTTCTCCGGCCACGGCTACAAGTTCTGCAGCGTGATCGGCCGCATCATCGCGGACTTCTGCCTAGGCGAGGAGGGGAGGTGGGGGGTGGAAGGGTTCGGGATGGGGGAAGGGAGGGGGTGAGTTGCCGCCCGTGGATGTCGGGAAGAGCTCGGCAAGCCCGCCGCCAAGAGGGTTAGCCAGAATCAGTCGAGTGGAGCGTCATCCACCACGTAACGTCGGAAACACCTTCATCGGGTTGAGGCGTCCGGTCCCCGGCGACCTTGGGTGCGCGTTGGGGGCTCTTGCCTGTGCAGCGTGCGGTCACGACGGCATCAGCAATCCTCATCGTCGAAGTCCGAGTTGCTAGAGGCCACCTTCGGGCCGTTTCCGAGCACGTAGCTGAACCGGAAGCGCTGATTCGCGTGGTTCAGGAGTCGCCGGAGCACTTCAGCGTCATCGGCTCCCCTAGCTCCGGCGAGTACGGCGCGCTGGGCGTTGTGAAACAGCGAAGGGTCAGAATGCAACCCCCGGCCCGGGTGAGCGCGGCTCGAGCGTCATGCGAAGACCGTAGCGCGGGCGAAGGGTAATCCCGCCTTGCGCTTCAAGCCGGTGTCCGGGCGCCATACGCAGGCGATAGGCGCGGGCGATGGTGGCAAGCACCATGCACGCCTCCATCATGGCAAAGCCCCTACCGATACAGATGCGCGGCCCGCCGCCGAAGGGCAAATACGCGAAACGATGACGTGCTTTGACCCGATCAGGTGTGAACCGCTCGGGATCGAAGCGTAGCGGATCCTCCCACAGCCTCGGATTGCGGTGGGTGAGGTAGGGACTGATCGTCACCACGCTGCCGGCACGAATGGCGTGCCCCCCGACCTCGTCGTCCG
>JAPPHB010000014.1 GCA_028821195.1 Gammaproteobacteria bacterium | reverse complement strand
CGCGCCGCGTCCGTCCTGCTTGTAGACCACGCCGTCCTTCATGACGAAGTCGATGCTTAGCAGGAGATCGATGTCCTCCAACGGATCTCCGCGAACGGCAACCAGATCCGCTACCTTGCCCACCTCCACGCTGCCCAGTTCCTCCGTTCGATGCAACACCTTCGCCGCTTCACGGGTGGCGGCCAGAATCGCATCGGTCGGTGACATACCCACGTCCACCAGGAGGCGGAACTCTCCAGCATTCTCACCGTGCGGGAAAACGCCGGCGTCGGTGCCGAAGCCGATCTTCACGCCCTCCCGCATCGCCAGCTGAATGGACTCGCGGAAATACGGGTAGATCTCGATCGCCTTCAGGCCCGGCAGCCCGCCGAGCGTACCCGCCAGCGCCCGCTGGCGAACGTCCTCGAAGGCCATCATGGTGGGCACCAGGTAGGTCTCATGTTCGGCCATCAGCCGGACGGTCTCGCCGTCGAGCATGGACCCGTGCTCGATGGAGGTGACGCCGGCGCGCACGGCGGCCTTGATCCCGTCCAGACCGTGGGCGTGGGCAGCTACCGTACGCTCGGCCATGTTGGCAGTCTGCACCAGGACGACCATCTCCTCCTCGGTGTACTGCTGCACGCCGACTGCGGTGCCCAACGACAGGACGCCGCCGGTGGCGCAGAACTTGATCACGTCGGCGCCATACTTGATCTGGTAGTTCACCGCCTCGCGCACGCGCTCGATCCCCTGGGCGATACCGTCCTCCACTCCGGGCTCCTCGAAGATGTCCGGGCGATAGCCGTTGTTGTCGCAGTGTCCGCCCGTGATCCCGAGGGAGTGCACGGCCGTGTAGATGCGCGGGCCCGGCACCATGCCCGCGTTGATGGCATCGCGGAGCGCCACGTCGGCGAAGTCGTCGCTTCCGACATTGCGGATGGTGGTGAAGCCCGCCTCCAGGGTGATCCGGGCGTTCATGACGCCGGCGATCGCGAGGTGGCCTGGCCAGCGGCGCAGGCCGCTCTCCCGGCCGCCCCCGGGGTCGCTGGTGATGTGCGTGTGCAGGTCGATGAAGCCGGGCATCACGGTGTGGTCGGAGAGGTCGATGCGGGTCGCGCCCGCGGGCACCGCGACGTCCGTGCCCACCGCCTCCAGGCGGGTGCCGCGCACCACGATCGTGACGTTCTCACGCACGTTTCCGTCCACGCCGTCGATGAGGCGCCCGGCCACGATGGCCGTCACCTCGGTGTTGTCGGGCAGGGTGACGCGCTGGGCGTCGAGGCCGGAAGCCATCACGGCCCAGGAAACCGCCGAGAGCAGAAGGAATCGGGCTCGTGCGCGCTTCGCGCCGGGCCGCCCCCGCGGATGGCCCTTCCGGATCGTCGTTTCCCCGGTCAGCCCTCGTCCGCTCTTCATGCCTCCCTCCTCGGAAGTCTGTTTGGCCTGCGGTCTGCAGTCATTCCGCGATCGTCTGAGATCATTTGTACCTCACGCCGTCCTTTACCACCATCCGGACATAGCCCAGGACGTTGATGTCGAAGAGTGGATTCCCCTCGACAACGATGATGTCGGCGAGCTTCCCCGGCTCGATCGTGCCCAGGTCCCTGCCCCGGCCGATGACCTCGGCCCCGGTCTTGGTCGAAGCGGAGATGGCCGCCAGCGGCGTCATGCCCGAGTCCACCAGAGCGGAGATCTCCCGCCACGCTGCCTCCGTGTGGAAGTTCATGGGGGAACCCGAATCGGTGCCCATGGCGATCACCGCGCCTCCCTCGATGAACTGCCGCGCCGCAATCTCCGAGTTGCGGATCTGGCGGGGCGTCGTCCGGAAATACGAATTCCGGTGGAAGTCCTCGAAGGAACGCTGAAACTCCCCATACAGCTCGGGCGGGAGATCCTGCTTCAGCCTGTGATCCTGCAGCCGCTCCGGAAACTCGAGGGTCGCGGGATAGACCCAGATGCGATGGGCGATGGTCTGGACCACGGGGATGCCGCGGTGCGCCACCTCGGCGATGAGATCGTCGCCGTAGGGCGGGTTTCCCCCCGACCCCGCGTGCTGGATGACATCGGTGCCGGCCCGGATGGCCGCCCACATGTCTTCCGGCGCATAGAGATGGGTGTGGACCTCGACCCCCCGCCGATGCGCGGCCTCTACGACCGCCCGCATGTCGTCTTCGGTCATCCCCGCCCAGATCTTGATGACGTCGACTCCGGCGTCGATGAGGTCGTTCGTCTGCTCGGCGGCCTCCTCCGGGGATGCGATGCGACGCTGGAACCAGTCCGGCCACTGCCGCCCGGCGCGCGTGATCCAGGGGCCGCTGACCAGCATGCGCGGACCCGGGAGCCAGCCTTCGTTGATGTCGTCCCGCACGTTCAGGATCTCCAGCGGGGCGCCCAGATCCACTGCCGTGGTGACGCCGGCCATCAGGAGCTGCTTCGCGGAAATGGCCATCATCTCCTCGCGCGCCTTGTCGAGGATGGGCCACCACTCGGAATACTCCCCGTGGCCGAGGATCATCAGGTGGACGTGCAGGTCGACCAGCCCGGGGAGCATGGTCATGCCCTCCGTGCTGATGATCTCGGCGCCGGCGGGGATCTCGACCTCGGTCGCCGGTCCCACTGCGACGATGCGATTGCCCTCGATGACGACCGCCGCGTGGTGGATGGGAGGTGTCTCGTACCCGTCCAGCAACATCCCGCCCACCAGGGCCATGGTCCCGCCCTGCGCGCTGGCAGGGTGGGGCGAAGCGCCCGGAAGCGCGAGGCCAAGGATCAGAGCACCTGCCACCAGCGCTCCCGGTGGACGCGTTTTCTGCATGCGATCGACTCCTCCGCTGCGTACTGCTCGACGCGGGTGCAGCTCTCAGGGCGAGTGCGGCGCCCGAGCGTCCAGCATACCGCCGCCGCCGGAGTTGCGACACTGCCCGCGCGCCCCTCCGCGCCACCCTTGCGCGACTGCGGCCGGTCATGTGACCGAATAAACACCGAATATTCACCCCGAGCCTAATCGGGGCGCCCGTGGCAACGTCCGGGCTCCCGAGATCCTCATGGACCCGCCATCCCCAATGCGATTGCCTGTCCGAGGCCGTGGAGCCTCGCACGATCTGCCCAACCGCTTCGAGCGGCTTCATCTGGAGCCGGAAGCGGAGTTCGATGGTGAGGGCGAACAGCCCCGGAAGACCCACTTCTTCATCGACCGGTCCCGGAGCGTCATCTCCCACAATTCGAGTCCGGACCTGGGCTTCTCGGTCAGCCTGAATC
>JAPPHB010000131.1 GCA_028821195.1 Gammaproteobacteria bacterium | reverse complement strand
TCGATCTAACGTGAAACACGCTCGAATGGGTACATCAGGGGTACAGGGTAAGCTGGCTTGTCCACCTTAGCGTGGCCAAGCCAGCCATGCGGGGCACCCGCGAAAACGTCCCGTCGGGCATCGCCCGGAACCGCGCCCATCGAGCCGTCGCGGACAAGCTCCCCGGCCTCGTCGTCGCCCGCCTCAAGGACGGCGAGGGCGACCGGCCCGGCTCATCACTCCCTCGGGACTGCGCCACGCTCTGGCGAGCGCCCGGTTTCCGGCCTACCCGTACCCCTCGGAGACCCGAGATCGTGCGTTAGAGGCGCTCCCGTGGCCCGTAGATACCCCGAAACGCCGCCGAATGGTTCCGAAATGGCGTGCAAGCGCAGTCAGGGGGTCGGATCAGGTCTCATGCCTGCTGCGAGATACGCCGACCAGTCGTTCATGAGGTGCCGCCGCCGCTCGAACAGGTCGGTGCGCCGGTACGCGGCCTCCACCTTGTTCCGGACTACGTGCGCGAGCGCCGCCTCGACCACTTCCCCGGGGTGGTCGGTCTCCTCGGCGGCCCAGTCCCGGAAGCTCGACCGGAAGCCGTGCGGCACCGCACCGATGCCGTTCTGCCGGACCAGCTGGCGCAGCTGCGGGTCTCTGAGCGGCTTCCCACCCTCCCCGGTGAAGACCGAGCGGGCGGTGCCCTCGTCCAGCGCCCGCGCCTCGGCGAGAATCTCCAGCGCCCGGCCGCACAGGGGCACCCGGTGCTCGCGCTTCGTCTTCATGCGCTTGGCGGGCACCGTCCACACCGCGTCCTCCGCGTCGATCTCCGACCATTCGGCCATCCGCACCTCGTTCCACCTGGCCGCCGTGAGCACCAGGAACTCGAAGGCCAGCCTGACCGCCGGCGGGGCGTCCGAGGACCGCACCTTCGCGAGCGCCGCCCCCACCTCGCGGTGCGGGAGCGCCCTCATGTGCTTCACCACGCGGTTCTGCGGGCCGAGCACCGACAGGACCCGGTCGCAGGGGTTGTCGGCGCGGTACTCCATCGCCACCGCCCATTCCAGCACCGAGCGCACGCGCTGATGCACGGACCGGGCCATGGACATCTTCGCGTGCCAGATCGGTTCGAGGACCTCCAACACATCGGCGGGAGTCACCTCTGAGACGGGCATCTTGCCGATGCGTGGAAAGGCGTGGCGCCTCAGGCTCGTGATCCAGTTGTGGGCGTGCGCCGTGCTCCGCCACCCGGCCCGCTTCTGCTCCAAGACCCGCTCGGCGGCTTCCTCGAAGCTCGGCATGTCCCGTGCGCGGCGGCGCTCGGCGAGCGGATCGCCGCCCTCCCGCGCCAGCTTGCGGTTGGCGCGCGCCTTCTCGCGAGCCTCGACCAGCGGGACCAGTTGGGCGCTGCCGAGTCCGAAGTCCCGGCGGCGGCCGCGTATGACGAGGCGCTGAACCCAACTGCGGGCTCCGCTGGGCTGGACGTAGAGGTAAAGCCCGTTCCCGTCGCAGTGCCTGCCCGGAGGCGCGGAGCGCACGAACGCAGCCGAGAGCCGCTTGTAGGGGTGGCGGCCCTTGGGCTTCGTTTTCCGGGGCGGGGCGGGATCGTGGTTTACGTCATGCATTACCTCATAATATGGGGGATGAAGCCGGACGTCAATGAGTGTCTCGGGTCATCGGGATCAAGACGCTATGGCAATAACTCCATGTATCGAAACGATATACAAGACAACACTGAACGTTGCTGGACGGTATGGCATCGAAATGAATGTAGCCGCCGGAGCTACGGCGCCGGCGAATGGGGCCGGAACCGGGTCCGGGTGTTTCCGGATCCGAAGACCGGCCGATACCAGATCGAGTGGCGCGAGAATGGGCGCAGGCTCACGAGGTCGCTGCAGCACCGCGATTGGGCTCGCGCGAAGCGACAGGCCGACGAGGCCGCTGCAGGCCTCGCGGTCCATAAGCCCAACGGCAAGGCCGAAGCCGAGCCCGAGCCGCTCACGCTGGAGAAGCTGTTTGACATCTACGGTGGAGAGGTGACACCCACCAAGGGCGAGCACACCCAGCGGCACGACAGGGTCGCGATGCGGATGTTTCTCGGGTTCTTCGGCCGGAACCGAAGGCCGGAAACACTCTCCCAGCGCGACTGGGACCGGTTCATCCGGGAGCGCAAGGCGGGCAGGGTTGGCCCGAGCGGGAAACCCGTGTCGAACCGGATGATCGAATGCGACCTGAGGCTTCTGATCGCGGTCCTCAACTGGGCTGCCAGATCGCGGGACGAGCGGGGCCGCCTGCTTATCGAGTCGAACCCGCTGAGGGGCCTTGGAATGCCCAGGCAGAAGAACCCGACCCGCGTCGTGCTTTCTGACGAGGAATACCGGGCGCTTCTGAAGGTGTCGCACCGGCTCGATTGGCGGTTCCACGTCGCGCTCGTGCTCGCGCACGAAACGGGCCACCGCATCGGTGCGATCCGCCAACTCCGGTGGTCCGATATCGACATCGAGGGCCGGACTATCCGGTGGCGTGCGGAGCATGAGAAGACCGGGTATGAGCACCGGACGCCGGTGACCGACGAGGTGATCACCGTCCTTGAAGAGGCCCTGGGCAGGCACCCCTCAAGAGGCAACGCTCCGGTGCTTCCCTCCACGCAGGATCCCTCCGTGTGCATCACGCGCTGGATGCTCGGCGACAGGTGGCGGAAGGCCGAGAGGCTCGCCGGTCTTGAACCGAAGCGTGGCAGAGGCTGGCACTCGCTGAGGCGCAAGTTCGCATCCGATCTTATGGCCCTGCCGCTCAAGGTGCTCTGCGAACTCGGCGGCTGGAAGGAAGCAAAGACGGTGCTGCGGTGCTACCAGCAGCCCGACGAGGTACAACTCAGGGCAGCGATCGAAAGCCGTCAGCGCGTTCGGACCTGATTCCCAATCGGCGGGAACCGATTGGCGGGAATCCGACCCGCGATTCTCGTAAGGTCAACGATCACAACAAGTTCCGAACCGCCCCGATCACGCTGTCCCAGCGACCGGGTGAGCCTTCGCCCGTCCTCTCGCAACTCCAACTGGAACAGGCCGGTCTTCGGGTCGGGAAACGCCCGGACTCGGTTCCGGCCCCATTCGCCGGCACCGTAAGAGCGCCGACTTCGTTTCGTGCGTGCCATCGTTCGATTCCTCTCGATTGACGGACTGCACGATCTGCGCACGGAACTTTGCGCAAAGAAGCCCTCTCCGCCACTACTGACTGACCGGAGCGTTGCAGGAGTCGGTTGCGCGCGAGAATTGGGTCTAGTGACGGGTCGTGGCGGCTTGGGAAGGCGAGAGGGAGCCCATGTTGCCGGGCGCGCAAAATTGCACACATGTGGGCATCCAAAATGGCACGGTT
>JAPPHB010000051.1 GCA_028821195.1 Gammaproteobacteria bacterium | reverse complement strand
CCAGCCCCTCCGGGAGACACACGGAGTGTGGCCACGGGGGGTAGGCTGGCTGCCCTACATAAGCCGCGTCCGACACGCCTCTGGGAGCGGCGTCCGGGACACGGCGACCGCCGCCATCGCGGCGGTGTCGGGACGCCTCCGCGAGCGATCCGGGGGACCCGTTCAGACGGACCTCGCGAAGCGCGGCTGGCGGCGGGAAGGAGACCGGCGATGCCGGGCCGTCCATGCACTCCGGAAGCCGGAGCGGCGAACGATCTCGCCAGCGCCCATGTCGCTGGACACGGGCACCGGTTCCGCCTTGGGGTGGATCGACCTGACTACTTGCGACTCCTCCGGTGTTTCGGCGCGTTCGCTCGGGCCGTCCGTCACGCTTCGGTGACCCGAGGGGCAGCATATTACGGATTCCATCGGCAAATGGTTTCATTCCGGTTGGCGAGCGGTTCGGATAACGCAACGTCGGACGTACGCCGAAGACGGGTTCACGGTCAGGTCGGAGGACCGGAGCGCCCCCTCGGCTCCCCCGCACGGGGGCGATCATGGTGCGTCCTTTCGCGAGCTTCATGCTCGAACGGTGGAGGACCGTTCGGGGGGCAGTCAACTGGTCGGAGAGATCCTACAGTCCAAGGCGTTCCAAGGCGTTCCAGGGAGGGATCGAGACTGCCGGAAACCGCCGCCAGTGACTGGTCGAAACGCCCCCGCCGCGATTCTCTTGCGCCGCGCTGGGCAAGATCCGACAACCGTGCGGGTTGGCCAATCGGGCCACCGCCCTCTGGCCGTGGTCAGCGACCCACCTCGAATTCCGAGCGGGGCAGACCTGACTGGCGGATGATCGACATCAGCGTGCCTATCCTCAGCTCTCGGTGATCCGGAACCGGGACGGTGAGCGTTCCGTCGGTGTCCGTTTTCTGCATCGCGATGTGGCTGCCCCGTCGTCGGACCTCGACAAAACCGTTGGCCGCTAGGATGCGGCAGGCTTCGCGACCGGACAGGACGCGAAGCCTAGCCAACCGCAACCTCGATCTGGGTCACATAGACTTCGCCTCGCAGGCGCCGGTCGACCTCGCCGGGCGGCGCGGTCTCGAAGAACAGGGCGAGGGCTTCGGCGAGATTGTCGCGAGCCTCGGCCACGGTCTCACCTTGGCTCGCAACATCCAACTCGGGGCAGAGCGCCACGTAGCCCTCACCCTCGCGCTCAACGATCGCGGTCAAGCGTCGGGTCATTGCAGTTCCTCCATGCATCTACGCTAGCACGCGCTCGGCATCAACGCCATCCGCACCGTTCCGGGCGAGGTCTTCGAAGAGCGCCCGAATAGAGGTGACGGCTCGTCTCGGAGCGGTTGCCCGTTGCCCGCAGCGCCCCCGCCTTCCTAGTGTTCGTACCCGATCCGATTTCAACTGTTGCACCCAGCCTCCCCGCGCAGGCCCCCATGAAACCCATCTTCGAGACCTGCACGCCGCGCCCCGAAGTGCTGGCGGGCGACCTGACCGAAGACACCTTCGCCGCCCGGCTCCGCGACGTGATCGACGGAACGGCGGATGCTGCGTACCAGGATCCGGGCAACTTCTTCCGCAATACCTTTCCGACCGATGGGCTGAGAACGCTGGCGCGGGAGGTTCTCGGTCGCCTCTCCGGGAAGGAGCCGGGGAACAGCCCGTTCATCCGCTTGGAGACTTCGTTCGGCGGCGGCAAGACCCACAACCTGATCGCGTTGCACCACCTTGCCACGGGCGGCGGGCAGGCGGCGCTGGACGCCGCCGAAGAGAACGCGGCGCGGGGCACCGGGGGCGAAGGCATCGTTTCCGATGCCGACTGGTTGCCCGCCGACCGATGGGCGGTCGCCGGCGTTGTGGGGTCGGATCTGGATCCCGCCGAGGGCATCGCGCACGACGGGGTCACCACGTGGACCCTATGGGGCGAGTTGGCTTGGCAGGCCGGTGCGAGCGCCGGTGGTCCCGAAGGCGGCAAGCGCGCCTACGAGCAAGTCCGCAAGGCCGACGAAGCACGGATCGCGCCCGGCACGGCCTCGCTTGAGCGCGCCGTCGGAGACCGGCCGACACTGATCATGTTCGACGAAATCGCGCGCTACCTGCGGGCGGCCAAGGCCGTGCGCGCGAAGAACGGGAAGACCGACCTTGCCGAGCAGACCGTCGCGTTCCTCATGACGCTGATCGAGTTGGCGGCCAGCCGTCCGAACATCGCGTTCGTCCTGACACTGGCCGATTCGTCCGACGCATTCCGATCCGAGACTGTGCGCTTGCAGGCGGAACTGGAGGAGGTGAAGAACGTATCGGCGCGGCAGGAGCGGGTCATCACGCCCGCCTCCGAATCGGAAATCGCGCCCATCGTGCGCCATCGGCTCTTCGAACGCTTCGACGACTCGGCCGCCGCCGCGGCGGCCGCCGGGTACCGGGCATGTTACGCCGAGCTGGCCGAGCGCGGGGTCGACATCCCCGAACGTCTCCTCCGCGCGGACCACCATGAGGAGATGTTGAAGAACTACCCGTTCCATCCGGACCTCTTCACCGTTCTGACCCTGAAGACGGCGACGATCCCGCAGTTCCAGAAGACCCGCGGCGCGCTTCGGCTGCTGGCCCGAATGATTCGGGGGCTGTGGGAGTCGCGGAGCCCCGACGTTTGGACCATCGCGCCGTTCCATGTCGATCTGCGCGACGAGGCGGTTCTCAACGATCTCACGTCGCGGCTCGGACGGCCGGAGTTCCGCGCCGTGGTCCAAGCCGACATCGCCAGCGGCCGTTCGGGCAATCCCGCCCACGCGGAGAAACTGGACGAACGCTGGGCGGCGGAGGGGAAGCCTCCCTACGGTCGCCGGCTGGCCACGTCGATCTTCGTCCACAGCCTCACGCAGGGCATCGCCACGGGGATCGAGTGGCCGGACCTGCTGGCCGCCACCGTCCAGCCCGGCGACGATCCAGAAATGTTGCGCCAGACCCTTGCCCGTGCGCGGGGCGAGGAGCGCGGAGCACCGGGGGAGGCGTTCTGGTTCCTGCACTGGGATGGCCGCCTGTACCTGTTCAAGACCGAACCGAGTCTTGAGAAGGTCGTGCAGGACGAACTCTCGCTCGTTGGGTTGGTGCGCGCCAAGGAGGAAGTGGACCGGCGCATCCAGCGGGTGTGGCGTCCCGGCACCTTCAAGCCGGTCTACTTTCCGGCGGAGGCCTCCGAACTCCCCGATGATTCCGGGGCACCGAAGCTGGGCGTCCCGCACTTCGAGGCGTGCGCGGTCGAGGCGGGCGGTGCGAGGCCGCCGCCTCCCGACCTCGTCCGCAAGCTCTTCGCCCACGCTGGGACCACGGAGACGCCGCGCACCTTCAAGAACAACGTGGCGTTCCTCGTCGCCGACAAGGCGGCTTCGGAGCGCATGGTGGCGCTCGCCCAGCGGCACCTCGCCATCGAACGGATCGTGAAGGACCGGGGGCGCATGGCGCAGTTCAGCCGGGACCAGCGGACGGACCTGCGCGCGATGGGTGCCGCCGCCGAGTTGGATGTCCGGGTCGCGATCACCCGGACCTACCGGCACCTCTTCTATCCGTCGGCCGATGCTCCGAAGCGGTCCGACGGCCTCGCGTACCATGGGATGCCGGTTCAGGAGCAGGGCAAGGTGAGCCGGGACCAGACCGGGATTCTGGTGGGCGTGCTGCGCGATCTGGACAAGGTCCTCACTGGCGACGACAGCCCGATGAACGCCCGCTTCGTGAAGGCCAAGGCTTGGACGAGCGGGGCGGGGGTCATGTCCACGGACGACCTGAGAAGGGAGTTCGCGAAGCGCCTCGGGCTCAAGATGCTCCTCGACCCGGGCCAGTTGAAGAAGACGATCCGGAACGGCTGTAGCCAAGGGGTCTGGGTCTACTACGACCCGAAGCGGGACCGCCCCCACGGCAAGGATTCGCCGCCGTTCGTCGAGATCTCCGCCGATGCGATGCTCTACACGCCGGAGGAAGCCGCGAAGGTGTTTCCGCCGCAGCCGAAATGTGAAAGATGCGGACGGGCGGAGTGCGAATGTGCCGAGGAGTGCCCCCTGTGCGGACATGCGGAGTGTACATGCGATGCCCCTGATCCCGAGCGTCTCGTCGTCACCGTGAACGCTGCGCCAGGGAGGGCCTTTCAGCGCATTGCCGATGCATTCCAAGACGCGAAACGGGAGTTCATCGGCACCCTCGCGATCACCTGCGAGGACCTGTCCGACATGCGCGCTCTCGGCATGGCGGTCCCCCAGTTCCCCAAGGGAGAGTACCGGGTGGATCTGCAACTGGTTGCCGAGTTCGGCGAGCGGAGCGCCGACGGCGAGGTGAAAGTCCGCTACCGTGGACTCTGGGACCGCTACAAGCGCCTTCGGTCCACCCTCGAGGCACAGGCCGGAGAAGCGACCAAGGCGGGCGTCACAATAGTGCTGACCGCCTTCTACCGTGAGGGACTCGCGCCCGGATCCCGGGCCTTCGAGACGCTCCGGGATGTCATGGTGCAGTTGGACATGGGCCGCATCCAGATTCGGGCCGAGGAACGGTCGGCATCGGACCCGGAACCGGCACTCGGATAGGTGACGCCCAATGCCCTCGACAGCCACCGCTAGCCTTTCGCCGCCTTCCTCGCGCCGCAAACGCGCTGCCTCGGCCTTCGAGCTCAGGGTGCTTCCCCGCGACGGACTCGGATACGGCGTGGCGCTTTATCGCTTGGACGCCACTCGCGGGGATTCCGGCCCCGCCGGAGAGTTGGTGATCCGGGTCTGGGGAGATCCGCTGTCTGGCATCCTGGATCAGGTGCTCGCCGCGATCCGGCGCGCGGGATACCGCTCGACCGATCTTGGCGCGAAGCGCCGTGCGCCGTTCAGGATTGCCGAGGAGGACGCGGTGCGCCTGGGCCTGCTCTTCGCCGCCCTAAAGCCCCTCCGCAAGCACCGCCGCATCGAAGAGGTCGCGCGGGCCGTCGCCTCGATGGAACCGGAAGAGGCGCACTACTGGTTCAGCAAGGTGACGACGGGGCCGGAACAGGGCCGGGTTCGCCGGGCGCTGCGGATCATGGTCTCCGATGAGTGAGCGGGCGAGGACCGGGTTATGAGCAAGCAGCCCAGAACCCTGATCGAGGACTGGCTCCCGATAGAGACGGTCGGGTGCGAGTCCATGCGCGAGCGGGGCGCGTCGAGCGCGCTTCCGCCACTCTACTTCCTTCACGTCTGGTGGGCGAGGCGGCCGCTGCTGGCGAGCAGAGCTGCGCTGCTAGCCAGCGTCCTTCCCGCTTGGAGCCGCCTCGCGCCGGATACCCAGCCGGGCGCGACAGACCGGAGTTCCGATGACGAATCGACCACGAATGCTGATCGAGGACTGGCTTCCGATCGAAACGATCGGATGCGAATCCATGAGGGACGCGAGCGCGGCCCGGAAACCGCCGCTGAACCGGCTCCACGTCTGGTGGGCCAGACGGCCGCTCACGGCCAGCCGGGCGGCGCTTCTGGCCAGCGTGCTGCCGACGTGGAGCGAGAGTCTGGCACGATTCTTGAGAGAGAGAGAGAGAGAGAGAGAGAGAGAGAGAGAGAGAGAGAGAGAGAGAGAGTTACCGTTCCGATCAGCGAAAGAATACGAAGAGTGGTTCGTTCGGCTCTGCGGGATCTTCGGGGATCCGGTGGCGGGGCGGAAGAGGATCCAATGGGCCAAGCAGCAAGGCATCCGGCTCAAGGACCCGCCCTACACCCACAAGCGTGCTTTCACGGTCAATCCCACCGGCGATCAGCTACAGATTCTGGAGGATCTTCTACAACACGCGTGGGGGAAGGATCGGCTGTCCGTTCTGGACCCGTTCGCCGGTGGTGGGTCCATCCCCTTTGAGGCGGTTCGCTACGGCTTCGATGCCAGCGCCAACGAACTGAACCCGGTCGCCGGGGCCATCCTCCGAGGCACGCTCGAATACCCGTTTGTCCATGGTTCTGCGCTCGCCGCAGACATTCGCCGCTGGGGGAAGCGGCTGACGGACAACTTGCGGAGCGGCCTTTCACCTTACTATCCGGCGGAGACGGCAGGAAGCGTCCACGCCTACATCTGGGCGCGCACGGTGGCCTGTCCCTACACCGGCAAGCCGGTCCCTTTGGCTCCGAACTGGTGGCTGGCCCGCTCGGGCACGAGCGGCAAGGCGATCCTGCCCTCCTTCGAGGAGAACGCGGATCGCGCCACGTTTCGCGTTGTCGAGGTCGAGGACGGTGCCGGACCCGACGGATTCGATCCCACGCACGGCACCGTCCGGCGCGGCAGGGGCCGCTCTCCGTGGGCGAGCGATCAGGCCATCGAGGGCGACTACATCAAGGCGGAGGCCCAGGCGGGACGGATGGGCTCCCAACTCTACTGCGTCGCCGTCAAGAAGCCGCGCGGCGGATTCGACTACAGGCCACCGAACGACGAGGACATGGAGGCTGTCGAGCAGGCCGAGGCCGAGCTTGTTCGCAAGCTGCCGCCATGGGAAGCGCGGGGCTGGGTGCCCGGCGAGGCGATTCCGTCAGGGCTCAAGAGCGACGAGCCTCGTCGGTACGGGATGTACGCTTGGTCCGACATGTTCTCGCCCCGGCAGTTGCTCGCGCTGTGCAGCTACGTCGAGGCCCTTCACGAACTGGTCCCCGAAATCGAGAGCGAACTACCGAAGGACCGGGCGAAGGCCGTCGTCACCTACCTCGGGATGGTCCTCAGCAAGGCGGTGAACTACAACTCCTACCTCGCGAGTTGGGATCCGACCCGAACGAAGATCCGGGGAGTCTTCGACCGCCACGACTTCTCCTTCAAGTGGACCTACGGCGAGTTCGACGCCTCCCGAAACCTCTTCCCTTGGGGTCTCGATCAGGTCTGCGACGCCTACAAGGGACTCGCGAAGCTGGCCGAACCCGCGCACCGGATCTTCAAGCAGACCGAGGCGCCGGTCCCGGTTAGAGTGACTCGCGCCTCTGCTTCCGACCTCTCCCACATCCCGGACGGCAGCATCGACGTGGTGCTCACCGACCCGCCGTACTACGACAACGTGATGTACGGCGAGTTGTCCGACTTCTTCTACGTTTGGCTCAAGCGCACGCTGGGGAAGGTCCACCGCGATCTGTTCGCCGACGATCTGGCGAACAAGGACGACGAGGCGGTCGCCAACCCGGCCCGCTTCGCTAGCATGGGCCGCAAGAAGAAGCAGCTTGCCGCCGCCGACTACGAGCGCAAGATGGCCGCCTCCTTCCGGGAGGCGCGGCGGGTGCTGACCGACGATGGAGTGCTGACGGTGATGTTCACCCACAAGAAGGTCGAGGCGTGGGACACGCTCGCCATGTCGCTGCTTGAGGCGGGGTTCGCGATCCATTCGTCATGGCCGGTTCATACCGAGAGCGAACACGGACTTCATCAGGCGAAGAAGAACGCCGCGCTGAGCACGATACTTCTGACGTGCCGCAAGCGGCCCCAAGCCACCGAGCCCGCATGGTGGGACGACATCCGGGGCCGGGTGCGCCGGACGGCCCGCGAGACGGCCGAGGAGCTTCAGGGCCGGGGAATCTCCGGCGTGGATCTCTACATCGCCACGTTCGGCCCCACACTGGCCATCCTGTCAGAGTCGTGGCCGGTCCTCACCTCCGAAGTCGATGAGAAGACGGGCGCACCGAATCGTCTTCGCCCGGATGTCGCGCTTGACCTTGCACGCGCCGAGGTCGTCGAGTTGCGCAAGCGCGGCCTGCTCGGACGCGACACGCGTTTCGATTCCGTCACCGACTGGTATCTGATGGCGTGGGACGCCTTCAAGGCCGTCGAGTTTCCGGGCGACGAGGCGCGAAAGCTGGCGCTCGCGCTGGGTTTGGATCTGGAATCGGACCTCGTGGCCGGGAACAGGCTTCTCCGAAAGAAGGGGGCGAGCGTCGTGCTTCTGGCCCCGTCCGCGCGTCGCGGCAGGGGCCGGGTGGACCCCGATTCGGACATGTTCAGCGTCTGGATCGACGCGGCGCACACGGCCATGCTGCTCTACGCCGACGAGGGCGCGAACGCCGCCGAGAGTTTCCTGAACAGGGCGGGCTTTCGCCGCGACGCCACCTTCGAGTCGCTCGTTCGGGCGCTTGTCCGGGCTGTTCCCCGGGTCAAGAAGAACGGCAAGCTCGTCCGCCCCGAGGCGCGGGCGCTCGACGGTCTGCGGCTCGCATTCTTCCCGGATGTCGACGCACCACCAGACCCAGAGGCCAAGGTGACGCAAGGGGCGCTGCCGCTGGCGGACGGCTGACGATGCTCTCGCCGACCGGTCAGCAAGGCCGTCCCTCCACCAACAGGCCATCCGGCCCGGGGTTGTATTGAGTCTCCCGTCCCATCGGTTCCGCCTCACCTACGGCGCATCGGACGACCGGCTGCACGACTTCTACCTCCCCGCACTGGAACGAAGCGTGCGCTACCGCCGCTCGGCGGGCTACTTCTCAAGCTCCGCGCTCGCCGTGGCCGCCGCCGGCGTGGCGAGGCTGGTCGAGAACGGCGGATCCATGCGTCTGCTCTGCGGAGCCGATCTTTCGCCGGACGACGTGAACGCCATCATGTGGGGCGAGTCGCGGCGCGGGACGGTCGAAAACGCCGCGGAGCGGGCCATGCTCGGCGCTCTTGAACGGGACGAGGGCGACCTTGAATCGGATCTTGAGGCGCGGCTCGAAATCATGGCTTGGCTCGTAGCGCGCGGGAGACTGGAAATCCGGGTCGTGCTGCCCGTGGGCGCCAATGACCTCCCGATCCCGCGACCGGACTCCCAAGAGTACTACCACCCCAAAGAGGGGATCTTCGAGGACGCGGCCGGCAACAAGCTGGCGTTCAGCGGCAGCAGCAACGAATCCCTCAGAGGTTGGCGGCAGAACTACGAGACATTTCAGGTCTTCACCTCTTGGGAGCATGGGGAAGGACAGCATCGGATCCCGGCCTTGGAGGGCTACATCACGCCGATCGAGCGCCGGTTCGAGTCCCTTTGGCGTGGCCAGGATGCCGGTTGGATCGCGCTTCCGCTGCCAGAGGCCGTCCACCAGAACCTTATCAAGCGCGCACCGGCCAAGCGCCGGATAGTCGATCCCCTCGAACGGCGACCGTCGCCGGAGGAGCGGACGGCTTTCCGCTTCGTGCGCCACGCGCCGTTCATGCCCGGTGCGTCGCGCATCGGGATCGAAACCGCAGCCGTCACCCCATGGCCGCACCAGAACCGCGTTATCGATGCCGTGGTCGAGCAGTTTCCGAAGAGCTTCCTCTTCTGCGACGAGGTCGGGCTGGGCAAGACGATCGAGGCCGGGCTGGCGTTGCGCCAACTCATCATCACTGGGCGGGTCCGCCGTTCGCTGATCCTCGCACCCGCCAGCGTCGTGCGGCAGTGGCAGGAGGAACTCTGGGAGAAGTGCGCGCTGAACTTCCCCCGCTACGAACGGGGGACGCTCATCGACGTTCACGGCGGCGAAACGCCCCTCACCGGCTCCCCTTGGGAGCAGGCGGACCATTTGATCGCGTCCAGCCAGCTTGCCAAGCGCAGGGACCGGCGCGAAGGAGTGCTGAAGCCGGTATGGGACCTCGTGCTCGTGGACGAAGCGCATCACGCCCGCCGCAGGGAGTTCGGAACCCGTACCCCGCGGCACAACCACCTGCTGCAACTGCTCTCGGGAACACGGGAAGGACCGGGCATCAAGGACCGGACCCGCTGCCTCTATCTCCTGACCGCCACACCCATGCAGGTGGATCCCGTCGAGGTGTGGGATCTTCTGAAGCTGCTCGGACTGGAGGGCCGCTGGGGGGCGGGGGAGGACTACTTCCTCCGGTTCTTCGAGGAACTCCGAACGCCTCCCGGCCAGAGGGATTGGCCATTTCTTCTGGAGATGACGCGGGACTATTTCGACACCGGGGGGCGGCTCGATCCCGCGTTCGAGGAGAGGGCGTCGAGCAAGCTGGGTCCCGTTCGTTGGAACGCGGTCAAGGACCTTCCCAAGACCATCAAGGCCCCCGCGAAGGTCAAGGCTCTCGATCCGGCCGCCCGGCATATCCTGGGCCAGATGGTCCGGCACCACACGCCGATCCGGACCTTCGTCTGGCGCAACGGGCGCGGACTCCTGCACCGGTACAGGGAGCGCGGGATTCTGGCCGAACGGGTTCCCAAGCGAAACCCGACGAACGAATGGATCGCCTTCACGCCGGTCGAGCAGGACCTCTACGACCGCATCGAGGAGTACATCTCCCACTTCTACCGGCTCTACGAGGAACGGCGAAAGGGACTCGGATTCGTCATGACGGTGTACCGCCGCCGCCTTACAAGTTCGTTCCATGCCGCGCGGGCGAGCCTGGGGCGGCGGCGTGAATTCCTCATGGATCCAGACGCCGAGGTCTCCGGCGCGCTCTCCGAAGAGGACCTCGAACAGGACGACCTCGGGCTCGATGCGGCGGAGGACATGGCCGCACCGGATGCCGAAGCGCGCCGGATCGAACTCGAATACCTCGATGATTTCATCGGCGAGCTCGAAGCCCTCACCGTCGACTCGAAGCTGGAGTTCCTCAAAGGACAGTTGGGGCGGATCTTCCTCTCGCGCGACTCAGCGATCCTCTTCACCCAATACACCGACACCATGGACTATCTGCGCGACAGCCTCCGCGCCGTCTACGGGTCGGGCGTCGCGTGCTATTCGGGGCGGGGCGGCGAGTCGTGGGACGGCGAGCGCTGGATTCTCCGGAGCAAGGAGGCGATCAAGGAGGAGTTCCGCAAGGGAGAGACCATCAGGATGCTGCTATGCACCGAGTCGGCAAGCGAGGGCCTCAACCTCCAGACCTGCGGGGTTCTCATCAACTACGACATGCCGTGGAACCCCATGAGGGTCGAGCAGAGAATCGGTCGCATCGACCGGATCGGCCAGCGCCACGATGAGGTTCATGTCCACAACTACTTCTTCAAGGACACCGTCGAAGCGAAGGTCTACGAACGGCTCAGCGCCCGGATCGACTGGTTCGAGGACGTGGTCGGGACGCTCCAGCCCATCCTGCACAACGTGGGACGGGCGATCGGGAAGCTGGCGATGATGGAGCGGGACGAGCGGGATGCCGCCTTCGGAGACACCGTTTCCGAACTCGAATCGCAGGCCGGATCCCGGGACCGGACGGCCATCGACCTGGACGAACTGGTGGACCACAGCGTCCCGGCATCCGTCGAGTCGGCGAGCCCCGTGACCCTCGCCGACATCGAACGCCTCTTCCTGAACTCCGAGTGGACGAGACACCGGCTCCAGCCCCACGAAACGATTGATGGGGCCTACTGGCTCCACCCCGACCCGAACAACCGTGCGGTCACCTTCAGGCCGCCCGTCTTCGACCGCCACCCATCCTCGGTGGAACTGCTCACCTACGGCAACCCCACCTTCGATGACCTGCTGCTCGAAGTCGCCGAGCCGTCCGGCGACGAGTCCGCCGATCCCTCGCCCGCCGAAGCCGGGGCGGCCCTCGTGCTGCACGACTCCGGCTCGCCACCGGTCGCCGTGTGCGTAGTCAAGGAGAAGAGTGGCGTCTACCGGGCCGCGACGTTTGCAGAGTACGAACAGGCCGCCAGCAAGCAGGATGCCAATTGGTCCGATTCCGAAGGACAGCGCGCTTCTGCTGTGCTCCGCCAAGCCCGCGCCCGCGTGGAAGAGGAGGCCACCGCGGTCTCGCATCGAATGCGGAGGGCCAAGCTTCGTGGCCTCCGCGAGGAAGCTCGCCGGATTCTCCTTCATAGCGCGCACATCTTCGAGGCCCGGGAGGGACTGTTCGCGGCCAGCGGACTCGAACGGCTCCGGAGGGAGGGCGTCCCCTATCGCGCCCTCATCAAGGTGGCTGGCGGGAGCATTCCCCCGATGACGCCTTCGGATCCTTACCGGCTGTCGCTGGAGGGCAAGGCCGATGCCGTTCTCACCCGCAACCTGAACGGCCTGAAGGAACAGGGTATGGAGGTGTTGCGGCGGTATGCGGCGGCATCGGAAGGGTAGCTGTGCAAGGTCCGTCTCGATGCCCGCGAATTCCCGCTACTTGATGGCGATTCTCCCGCAATTCCCACACGGCGAAAACAGGCCGCAGCCCAATGGTAGGAGTGGCGGATCGTGCAGTCCTGTATGAACTTACATGATCTCCTACCGTGATTCGGGCCGTCCGAAGTCTGCTGGACCAACGGATATCTGCATGTGGAGGTGGGCCGATGAGCCGCCTGATGACGCTTCCCCTGATCCTCGGGCTCGTCTGGGGCACGCCCGCCGCCGCCCAGAATGCGGACGCGGGTCCTGCAGGCGCCGAGGTGGCAATGTCGGCCGGCAACGACGCGCCCACCTGGTCGCGCGACATCGCGCCCATCATCCAGCGCTCGTGCCAGCAGTGCCACCGGCCTGACGGCATCGGCCCCATGCCGCTCCTCACCTACGAGCAGACGGTTCCGTTCGCGCCGCTCATCCGCTACCGCGTCGAACAGCGCATCATGCCGCCCTGGCACCTCGACAAGACGGTGGGCATCCAGGAGTACGAGAACGACATCTCGCTCAGCGACGACGAGATCGCCACCATCGTGCGGTGGGCCGACGCGGGCGCGCCCGAGGGCGACCCTGCCGACATGCCACCGCCCATCGAGTATCCGCCCGCATACGAGTGGGAGCTCGAGGCGGAGCTGGGCCCGCCCGACTTCGTGGTGCGCTCGGAGCCGTTCACGGTCGTCGCCAACGGCCAGGACCAGTGGTGGGACCACACCGTGGAGTTCGAGGGGCTCGCCGAGCGCCGCTGGATCCGGGCAGCGGAGTTCAAGCCCTCGTATCCGCTGGGCGTCAAGGTCGTGCACCACGGACACGTGCGCTTCGTGCAGGACGGCTACCGCATGGAGCTGGTCGGCATGGGCGTCGGCAAGCGCTGGGACAAGCTGCCCGACGGCGTGGGAAAGCTCCTGCTTCCCGGGCCGGCGCAGATCTCCTGGGGGCTCCACTATTTTCCGATCGGCACCCCGGTGCCGGATGACGTGGTCGAGGCCGGGGTCTGGCTCTATCCGCCAGGTTACGAGCCGGAGCTGTCATCCGCGGGTGAACAGCGCCACCTCATCGACGGCACCTTCAGGACGGGCCCGCGCGCCCGCGACCTGATCATCCCGCCGCACGGCTACCTCACCCTGGAGCACGCGTACGTGCTCGACCAGCCGGCGCTCCTCCAGAGTTTCCGGCCCCACATGCACATGCGGGGCACCGCGATGTCCATGGAGGCCATCTATCCCGATGGTCGCCGCGAGATGCTCAGCCGCGTGAACCAATACAACCACAACTGGCAGATCGCCTACATCTACGAAGACGAAGTGCAGCCGCTGCTGCCCAAGGGCACCGTCCTCCTCTTCCACTCGCAGTTCGACAATACCGCCAACAATCCCATCAATCCGGATCCGGATCAGTGGGTATTGTTCGGCGCCCGCGGCGTGGACGAGATGTCGCACGCCTGGGTGGGGATCACCTACCTGAGCGAGGAGGACTACCAGCGGCTGCTGCGGGAGCGGACGCGGCTCGCGTCGGACGAGCCGTAGCGGGCCCGGCACGCAGGCGACCGCCCCGCGCCCGGAAACCGAACCTCATTGACCGATTCGGGGAAGCCGAGATGAAATCCGACGACACCAACCGCCGAGAGTTCCTGACCCGCCTCGCCGGTCTGGGCGCCGCACTCTCGCTCCCACGTAGCCTGGTCTCCATCCAACAGGCCTTCCCGACGCGCGAAATCCCGGGCACGGGCGAGCGCCTGCCGATCGTGGGGTTCGGCTCCTCGAAGCCCGTGCTCGAGATTCCCACCGAAGGCACGGATCCGCTGGAGGCGGTGCTCCGCACGCTGCTCGAGCAGGGCGGCCGCGTGGTCGACACTTCGCCCCGCACCCCGGAGATCGACCGCGAATTCGGTGAGATCCTCACCCGGCCCCGGTTCCAGGACAGTCTCTTCCTCGCTGCCAAGATCAACACCGAGGGCGAGGACGCCGGCATCGCGCAGATGCGCCAGTCGCAGCGGCTCTTCGGACGCCCGACGCTGGACCTGCTGCAGGTCGAAAGCCTGCGCGACCTCGATGTCCACTGGCCCAACGTGCGCGCCTGGAAGGACAGCGGCGAGGCGCGCTACATCGGCGTGACCGTCTCCGCATACCGAAACTTCGAGCGGCTCGAGGCCTTCATGCGCAGCGAGTCGTTCGACTTCGTGCACGTGAACTACTCGGTCATGGAGCCGCTTGCGGAGGAGAGGATTCTGCCGCTGGCGCAGGATCTGGGACTGGCCGTGCTCACCAACCGGCCCTTCATGAACGGCAGTTATTTCGGGCGGGTGGCCCCCCACGAGCTCCCGGAATGGGCGACCGGGTTCGACTGCGAGAGCTGGGCCCAGTTCTCGCTCAAATACGTGCTGTCGCACCCGGCCGTGACTTGCGCGCTCACCGAGACCTCGAACCCCGTGCACCTCGTGGAGAACATGCACTCGGCGCTGGGGCGCTTCCCGGACGAGGCCACCAAGCGCCGCATGCGGGAGTTGGTGAGTACGTTCTGAGGAGGCGCCTGCCGAGATCCGCTCGGGGGTCCGGCTGCTCCGATCTCCCGGCCAGCCTGGCCAGCTACCGCGCGACCGCGAACCCGAGTACCTCGAAGCGCGCCCCGAAGAGCAGCGGGCCCGAGCCCAGGAACGCCCGCGCCGGGTACTCCTGGGTGAAGAAGGTGCGGTAGACCTCGTTGAAGGCGTCGTAGTCCGCGACGTCCGAGGCGAACACTTGCACCGACACCAGGTCGTCCATGGTCAGCCCCGCGGCCTCGAGCGTGTTCTGCACGTTGGTGAGGACGTTGCGGGCCTCCTCCTGGGCGGTCTCGGGCACGGTCTGGTTGGGTCCGAGCCCCAGCGTCCCCGACACGTGGAAGGTGTTGCCCACCATCACCCCGGCGCTGAAGGGAGGGACGTCCGGATCAGCCGCCGAGCGCGGGTTGACGTAGCTCCGCTCCCGCAGGAGCCCCTCGAGGTTCAGGTCGAGCGACACGTCGCCGGCGCACGCAGGAAGCATGGCGAGAAAGATGAGAGCGAAGGATGCGCGGAAAGCGACGGATGGGCGGAAACGGGAGAATGCGCGAACGCTCATGGTCAATGTCCTCTGGAATGTCGTGGTCAAGGTCCTCCCGGATCTCATCCTATGAGTCCCCGGAACTCCGCGTTATCGCGGATGTTGTCGAAATCGGCCTGCGTCGCGGCCAGTCCGCGCCAGCGCGCGTCGATGGCGATGGCTTCCTCGAGCGTGGCGACCGCACCCGCGGCGTCGCCCGCTCGGGCGTACAGCCGCGCCAGGCCGTAGATGAGTTGATCCTCCCCGGGCACGATCGCAATCGCTTCCTTCTGGGCCGCGATGGCTTCGTCGAAGCGGCCCTGGGCGGCTAGGTCGCGCGCGTCCCGCGAGTGGATGCGCGAGACGGACATGTTGACCAGGCGGCGCAGTTCCTTGAACGGCTCGGCGTGGTCGTCCACGCGCACGTCCACCCAGCGGTCGGTGGTCCGGCCCGAGTTGCCGATGGGCCTCACCACCAGCACTCCTCCGGCCTGCTTGCCGCGCGCGTCGCCCCCGGCGGCCTCGCCGGCATCGAGGGCGTCCATGAGGCGGAGCGCGAGCGGCCCCGTCGACGACTCGAACGCCTCCTCCATCGCCTGCACCACCGCCTCCCCGGCGAGGATGTTGCCCTGGGCCGAGAAGTTCTCGCCCTCGATGTGGCCCGCCCAGGCGCTGGTGCCCGATCCGGTGTAGGCCCGCACCCGCCCCTCGGCGTCGATCACGGCGAGCTGGCGGCGGTCGCGGCCCGGGTCCGCACCAGTCAGGTGCTCCACCACCTCGTCCGGCGAGAGCCCCAACTCCAGCAGCTCAAGCCCGCGCGGCCCGTAGGTCTGGTTGGCGGCCGCCTGGGTCGCGATCGCCCCGACGCCCGCCTTGGCGTACGAAACAATCGCCCCCGCGCGAAACGCCCGCGACTGCACCGCCACTCCCAGCTCATCGGTGGCCGGATCCCGCGCGACGATGGAGAAGGTGGCGACGACTTCCTCTCCGAAGGCGTTGAGGATGGGGCCGGGCATCTCGCCAGTGGAGCCCGCAGCGCCGGCGATCGAGCCTGGAGGGACGACCGTGCCTGGAGTCTGCGCCTCGACCGGAGTCTGCGCCTCGATCTGCTGCCCGGGCGCGAGGATGATGCCGAGGGCCAGCATGGTGGCGAGAGCGGGCACTGCAATCGATGTTCGGCGAGTCATGGCTTGTACTCCGACAGATGGTTCCAACTCGGGGAGGACATGATACGCATCCCATTCGGCGTGAACAAACCCGCGGTTCCCACCGGATCCGCGGATGCGGGCTGGGCATCGGTCGGCGATGCGCCAGGGACAGCTCGCCGCCCAAACCCCTCCGCACAGTGTTGCTTTTTCGGAAAAGCAACACCTGGTTGCATCTGAGGATATGCAACGCTCTGTTGCATCTGCGGATTTGCAACACCGTGCAGAGTGGCCCGCTACCCTTCGTGAACCGCTAATCCCTGGTGGTTCGCTAGCCCTGGTGGCGCGCTACCCCCCGACGGCGTGACTGCGGCCCGCTACCCCGGCGGCCCGCTACTCCTGGTGGTCCAGAACCAGCGGCCTCCCAATCAGCTTCGCCGGGTCCGCGTCCGGCCTGGGGATGTACTTGTCCATCCAGCCGCCGTCCCAGCTCGCGATGTAGAGGTTGCCCTCCTGATCGACATCCATCTGGTGTGGGCGCGACAGGCCGCCGGGGAAGCCGCCCCGGGTGCCCCCGTAGGCGCCGACGTAGTACTGGAGCTCGCCATCCGTGTTGTACTTGAGGATGCGGTTCAGCGCCGCCGATATGACCCAGATGGCGTCGTTCTCGTCCGCGAACACGCCTACCGGGTCGGTGATGTCGGGCCATTCGTCGATGTACTCGCCGTCCTCGGTGAAGATCTGGATGCGGTTGTTGGTGCGGTCGCCCACGTAGACGCGGCGGTTGCGGTCCACCGCGAGCCCGTGAATCAGGTCGAACTGCCCCGGCCCGCTCCCGAGTTCGCCCCACTCCATCAGGTACTCTCCCTCGGCGCTGTACTTGATGATGCGCGAGTGCCAGTAGCCGTCGCCCAGCAGGAAGTCGCCGTTGGGGAGGAAAGCCATCACCGAAGGGTCGCCGTACTCGTACGGGTCCGGGTGCGGGTTGGCGCGCGCCTCCGCGCGGGTCGTCGGGTGATCCCGGTCGACCAGCCGCATCACCAGCTCGCTCCCGTCGTTGGAGAACTTGAGGAGCTGCATGTTGACGTTCTTGCCGCCGCCGCGCTCCACGATCCACACGTGACGGTCCGGGTCGTACGGGCTGATGTAGACCTGGTGCGGCTTGTTGAAGATCGAATCCCACTGGGACCAGTTCTCGGTGATGTTGCCGTCCCGGTCCACGGCGACCACGTAGTTGGTGCTGCCCTCGCGCTCGTTCCCCTGGGCATCCCGATCTCCCCAGATTCCGACGATGACGCGGTCCGGGTTGTCGACCGCCACCCCGGAGACCTGGCCCCAGCCCCACGGCTCCACGTGGTCCGGTGCCGGCTTCCACCATCCTGGAACGGCGTCGTACTCGCCCGTCCGGTCATCGCCCCCCTTGACCACGGGGCCCGACGATTCCGACGCCATCCCACCGCCCGGACTCTCCGCCGCGCAGGCGGGCAACAGGGCCAGGGCGAAGGCCACCAACAGGGTCAGACCGGTGCGTGCGATCTTCATTGACATCACCTCTCTGGAGCGTTCCAACAGCTACTGCCCGGCCATCATCGCCTGGGCAACGAAGTCCGGCCGTATGTCCGGGCGTCCCGGCGAACCCGGCAGCGCCGTCCAGCGCCGGCCTGCGACGAAGAAGCCGGGGGACCCGACGACATCGTCCCATTGACGCTGGACCCGCGCTGGACGGGTACGCGGCTCGGCCGACGGCAACGGGCGGGCGGCGGGCGGCTTCACGTCCGACACCTGCGAGACCCAGGCCCGGAAGCGGCGCCGAACCAGGACCGGCTCGCGGGTTGCGACGGAGAGCGTACACCCCACCAGGCGCACACTGTGCCGCTCGAGCGTGCGTCGGCGCACACCCGCCCGGCTGGCGATGACGTCCCAGCGAGTTTTCGGCCGCTCGCCAAGCGCCCACATGAGCAGGGCCCAGCTGAGGAGCTGCTTGGGACCGCACCGCAACGGCATGTTCTCCTTCCAGTACCGGCGGAAGCTCTCCGCGGGCACCTCGATGTCCTGTGCGAGATCCCGGACCGATTTCGCCGGCGGGCTTGATCGCCACTCGTCCGAGAGCCTGCAGATGCGCTCAACCGCCTTCACCATGGACCAGTGGAGCGAGCCGGACCAGAGCATGCGACGCCCCAGAAGCCGGAGCGGATCCCGATGCATCACATTGACCCGTCCCAGGGTCGGCCTGAGGTGGTCGTGCGCTTCCTCCTCCCACACGACCTGAAACCGGTGCGACTCGGCCGTCCGAAGCCGCTGGAGGCGAGCCAGCGACAACGGCGTAACCACGATGCAGGAAGGCCTTGCGAGACCCCGGGCGAAAACCTCGCGGAGCCAGGCTACATCGGAGGTCGAACAGCGTTGCAGACCGGCGATGCCGATGTCGGTCGCGGCGACGAACGACTGGAACTCGTCGCGGTTCGGCGTGGAGTACAGATCCGCGTCGCCGAGCAACCCTTCGATCCGGTCACGCAAGTCACGTGTGTCGTAATACAACGCGATCATGAGCGCCGGGGTTCGGGTGCGGGTCGCGAACGCATCGCTACGTGACGGTATCTCCCGCCCGGAACCCTGTCAAATCGCGACACCCATGCGACAAAACGCTGTTCCCGCTCAGTTCTTCTCCGTCAACTCCAGCGGCGGGTTCCACTCCGGAGCCCCGGGCAGCCGCCGTCCCCAGGTGTTTCCGTACGGATCGCCCTGGCCACGCAGGAAGCGGAGGATGAGCCGGTGCAGCGGGTGCCCACAGGTTCATATCCCATTGTGAACATTGAACTTGCGAGTGTGATTGGCCGAATTCCCGGCATTTTGTTCCCGCCGAATGGTTTCAGGTCCGAATCCGCCGCCGGCGTTCGAGCGCGTCCCGGAGTTGTGCCTCGTCCGGTCTCTGGTAGCACCGGAGCACGGTGTGGGCCGACTTCCAGCCGCCGAGTTCGCACAGGACCTTCAGCGGCAGATCCATGAGGTCAGAGGCGAACTTGCGCCTAAGCGAGTGCCAGCCCCTGCCGCGCTTCGGCTCCAGCTTTGCCAGCTTTTGTGCCTTCGCCCACCATGCGTTGATCGCCGAGCGGCTCAAGCACCTTGAGCGATCCGTAGGCGTCGGCAACAAAGGGCCGTCCGCGCTTCCCGTTCTTCGCGAAGCCGCCTCTTCCAACGCGGCGCGCGCCTCCACAGTCACAGGCGTCCGGTGCGCGTAACCCGTCTTCTCGTGCTCGGCGCGCCAACGGATGACTCCCGCTTCGAGGTCGATGTCCGACCATCGAAGGTGACGGATGGCCCCGATTCGGTGTCCTGTCTCGTGCGCCAGCACGAGCGCGACATGGAAACGCCAATCGACCTGTTGGGACACCCCGAGGAGCGCTTGATACTCCTCCTCGGACAACACCACACGGATGGGGTTCTTCTCGACGGGTGTCTTGAGACCCTTTAGCGGATTCGACGTGAGAAACAGCTTGCCCCGTTCGTCCCTCGACCGCGCAGCCCAGTTGAACACGGCGATCAGGAACTTGAGGTCGTGTTCGACAGTCCGATTGGACACCGGCTTACCGCTCGGTCCGGTCTTGCCCGAACGCCGCGCCCGGATGAACTGATCCCAGTCCCGTTGAGACAGGGTCGCCGGGTTTCGATTTCGTCCGAAACACCCGAGGAACATCAACATCGCGGCCCTGTCGTGCGATTGGGTGGCTTCGCCCTTGGTGGGCGTCACCTCCTCACCGTAGATTTCAAAAAGCCGTCCTAGCGTGAGCGGCTCGGGCTCGGCCTCGGCCTTGCCGTTGGGCTCGTGGACCGCGAAGCCTGCGGCGGCCTCGTCGGCCTGCCGCTTCGCGCGAACCCAATCGCGATGTTTCAGCGACCGGCTCAGCCTGCGCCCGTTCTCCCGCCACTCGATCTGAAGCAGGCCGGTCTTCGGATCCGGAAAGACCCGGACCCGGTTCCGGCCCCATTCTCCGGCGCTGTAGGAGCGCCGGCCTCGTTTCGTGCGTGCCATCGTTCGATTCCTCTCGATTCGATGGACTGCACGATCCGCCTGCCCGAAAGCTCGCGGGGAAGCGGCTCGTCCGCCAGTCGCTATCGCCCGACCGGCTCGCGCCCCAGCGGGCGGGTTCGTCGCGGACCTCATATCCGGCCCTTCTCGCGGAGCCGCCAGTAGCCCGTCTCCCTGGGCAGGTAGTTGGGCTTCAGGTAGACGCGGGTGGCCGGAAGCGATTTCACGCCGTCGTAGGGGAGGCAGACCGCCTGGTAGTTGGCGAGCAGCCCGAACTCGCGGGGCGTGAACACCGGCTCCCTCTGTTGGCGGAACGACTTGCTCGCGCCGATGGAGCCGCGTCCGCCCCCGGCGCGGCCCGACAGGAGCGAGAACTCGGGCCTGCCCGTGGTCTCGGTGAACGTGTAGGATGCCCGCGTCTTCATGACGCTGCCGCACATCTCCGACGCGATCCGGGCCGACGCCTCGTCGGACAGCGACAGGAAGATCCGGGTGCGGAGCGTCTGGACGAGCGTGCGCCACGCCTCGCCCGAAGGGAGCACCGAGCGGAGCGACGAGAGCGACTGCGTGGCGACGATGGGGATGCACCGGCACTGCCGCGTGAGCGCGAACGCCTTGTCGTCGCCCGACGGGTCGTCCTGCCCCACGGTCGCGAACGCTTGATACTCGTCGCAGATGAACACGGCTGGGCGCATGTAGCGTCCGGGACGCCGCGCGGCCTCCGCGGGTCTTCGCAGCAGCGCCTGCATCCAGGCATTCTTGAGGAGCACGCCGATGGCGCGGGCAAGGGCGGGGTTCGCTCCGGCCGGCATGTTCAGGGTGAGGACCTTGCCTTCGTCGATCAGCTGCGCGAGCGGTGGCAGCCTCCGGCGCAAGCCCGGCACGGGGTGGCCTTTGCTGCTGATATCGTGTTTCTCGGCAGGCGCGGATTCGGTGGGTGGCGGGGGGCAGAACACGCCCGCGACCTCGGGCTGGTCGAACAGCGACAGAAACACGCTGATGCCCTCGACGATCGAGGTGCGGAGCTTGGCGTCCAGCGCCATCCAGTCCTTGTCGTACCACCGCGCGATGGCCTCGACCTGTTCGACGACCTCCCGGCCCGCACCTCCTCCGGCCTCTTCCGTCTTGTAGCCGACGCCGAGTTCGTCGAGTTGGCTTTCGAGTTCCGGGACGAGACGGCACCGCACGTTGCCGGTGCCGGGCACGCGTTCCCACGCCCACTTCTCCAACGCCTGCGGGTGGGCGATCATGTCCTCCTGCGAGATGACGGCGCGGAGCGGACGGAGCCGGTCGGCCAGCTTCCGGGCCTCGCCGATCCTCCGCCCAAGGAGCTCCGCGTCCACGGTGCAGCGGTAGATGTCCCGGAGCGTGACCCAGCCGCCCGGCAGGAGCCGGTGAAGCTCGATGATCCACCGGACGAGGTTCGTGTACGCCTGTTGCCAAAACGGTTCACGGCTCTTGCCGAAGAGCTGGTTGATGAGGGACGCGACGCCGTAGGCCAGCGAGTAGGAGTCGAGGAGCGGGTCGTCGAGCGGGTTCCACTGCCACGAGCCGCCGAGCCCGATTTCGAGGTAGTCGCCGCCGCGTCCGGCCTCGTCGAGAATGCTCCGAACCTGATGGCAGAAGTCTCCTTTGACTTCGAGCACGAGCGCGCCCGCGCGCTTGCGGGGATCGTCCGCCCGCCAGGAGAGAAGCTGGTGGGCGAAGGGATACATGCAGCCGCTGGTCTTGCCGGTGCCGACGGCCCCGACCACGAGCACGCCGGTATAGAGCCCCTTCTCGGGGATGACGAGCCAGGACGGCCGCTCGCTCTCTCGCGCGACGGTCGGATGGTGCGTCTCGCCGATCACGAGCGACGGCGCATCCCCGTTCGGCGAGGTGGGCCACTCCGGCAGCCTGCCGCGCCGCCGGAACCTGAAGAGGGGCTGGAACCAGACCCGCCAGGCGGAGAGAACGACCGAGCCCGCAAGGATCACCGCGACGCCGGGCGCGGCGTAGTACCAGAGGCGGATCGCGGTGTGGATGGCCGGATCGTTCTGGGCGATCAGGTCGAGATAGAGGTTGTCGCCGGGGCCGGGGAACGGCAGTTCGAGCGCGTGGGCGCCCGCCGTTCCGATGGCGGCTCCGATGACGGCGACGGTCGAGTTCTTCATCGGCGAGATACCCTTCCCGGAGGGATCGTTGGTACGGGAGCGACCCGGCGGGGCGGGCGGCATGGGCGTGCACATGCCGAACCGCCCCTATGCCGCACCGGGCATACCGAAGGGCCGGGTCGCTCCCGTCCACGGCCCGGAGACGCGGATCGGCAGCGGCGATCCGCGGGCCGTGGCCCAACCCCAAGCCGTCCGGCGACTTGCGGAACCCGCGTTCCGCACGCTCGGGCGCGATTTCCCTGCACAAGCACCCCGATGTCGTTTTCACACCTCCGGATCGGCAACGGGCTCCGCTCCACAGCGCTCAAATCCGGACTCCGGAAAGGCGGTTCGAACGCCATACCGTATGGGCGTCGATCGTGCCTCCGGGCCGCGCCGACCGGAGCAGTTTCCGCAGCTCGGCGATCCGGCGGAGGCAGGCCTGAAAGCCGCCCATTCCCGCGACCGCCTCGTCGTCCATGCCAAGGATTGCGCCCTCGATGCGCGCGACCTCGCGCCGCGCTTCGGCGACGGTCCCGGGCGGATGCACGGGACGCGGGGCCGTGCCTAGACTGGTCCAGTTCCCGAGGATCGTCCGCGCCCGGTCCAGCGGTCTCCGGGCGCACGCGATCCCGACGGCCTCAACCGACAGGCCATCCTCCCGCAACGCCTCCCAGAGCCTCCGATGCCGGTCCCGCCACGAGTGAAACGCCGTCGAAGTGTCCCAGCCGGGATCGGCGTGGACGAACACGGCGCGGCGGGAGTCAAGCGCCACGGGCATCCCGCGCGGGAAGTAGCGCCGCGCGCCCCCGGACGCGCCACGGTAGACCCGGACGGGCAGCAGGGCGCGGTCGATGCCGAGCGCCTCGAACGCGTCCACCTTCTCCGACTCGGTCGGCAGCCAGGGCAGGCCCGGATGCTCGATGACGTAGTCGAACGAGAGCAGGCGGCGAACGACCACCTCGGTCGAGGTGATCCTGCGGAAGCGGACATCCTCGGCACCGAGCGCGCGGTAGACGCCGCGCGCGCAGACCCGGCAGACCTTCAGGCCCCCGACCGTCTCCTCGGCCACCAGCCTCCGCTCCGTCAGGGCCTGCACGAGCCGGAGCACCTTGAAGCGGCTGGCCCCGAGCCAGTCCGAGAGCTGCGCGCGGGTGAACACGCCGCCGTGAAGGCTCGCCAAGGCGATCCACTCGGCCCGGTGGCCAATCAGGCCGAAGGACCCGAGCGCTTGTTCACGTCCCCTCAGATGCGCGATCACCGTCGGTTCCCCTCTTCCGAGCCCTCTTGGCTCGGGGAACCGCCGCGACCGGGAACGCGCCGACACCGCAGGACGCTCCCCGGCGGGACCTCCGTTACGATCTTCATGCAGGTGAACCCGAACATGCGGTCGGCAAGCCGCGCAAGGGAGTGGGAAATAGGCCATTTCCCACCTCTCGACGGGACAACAGATTGCCGGATCGGGGTTCGGACACCCGTCGCCAGTGACGGCTCGGCGCGGGCTCTACCTCTCTGCGGAGGAGTGTCCTCGTCTGCTCGTCGAACCTGTGTTTCGGCCTCTGCATGCCCGAACGGTGGAGGACCGTCCGAAGGGAAGTCAATCGGTAGGAGCGATCCTACATTCCAAGGCGTTCCAAGGCGTTCCAGGGAGGGATCCGAGATGTCGGACGCCGCCGCCAGAAGGGGTCGAGAGGCTCCTCCCCGACTGGGTTCGCGGCAGGTCCGGAAAGTGGTAGTCCGTTCAAGTTCCGGAGTATTCTGAAGGCACTGATCGGGCGAGCCAGCTCATCCCGCCCCTTCAGCACCTCATGCCGGATCACCGACGGTTCAAGCTCCCCAGCGATTGCGTGGAAGGTTTCCTGGGCGGCGTGCAGATCCTCCACGGTCTCAGCGGCCGGCACCTCCGGCTCGGGCAGGTTCTCGCCACCCAGCGCGCTGTCCCTTCGCCACAGAAGATCCTCCGAACGCTCACCGATTTTTTTAGCCCGGATTTCTCACACGAGTCGATTGGCGGGCAAGCTGACGGGTCGGCGTCGCGTGGAGGCCAGGAACTTCGGCTTCGAGTCGCGTCCGTTTCGGCTTGAGCCGACGCCCTTCTTGTGTGCCATCTCAGGTTTCCTCTTCGGCTCGGACCGCTTAGAGGTGACGATCTCGTCAATGCGCACTTCGGTGAACTTCTGACGATGACCCTGCTTCTTGCGGTATCCCTTCCGGCGCTTGCGCTTGAAGACGATGAGCTTCCGGTCCTTGCCGTGCGCCAGCGCCTCCGCTCGCACCGCGGCGCCCTCGACGGTAGGCGTCCCGACCTCCGGCTCGCCATCGGTTCCACCCGTGATCAGCACGCGGTCGAAGGTGACGGTAGAGCCCTCCTCGGCGGCACGCTTTCAAGCTGCCGCCTGACCTCATGGTTCGACGGTGCTCAAAGCTCGCCGGCTGCCTGCTCGTCCACCGTTCACTGGCCAGAGCTTCGATCCCGTCGGGGCCGACGCCGTGATCGACCGTGGCTTCCTTTCCTCGTTGTTCTACATTGCACCGTGCAAGCCGCCACCTGAGCGGCATGCCACCGCCAAGGCTGACAAAAGGAGGCTTGAGACCATGGAAGCGATGCTTGCAGCCTTGCTTGCAGTTACGGTGGCCGTGGGCATCGGGCTGGAGTTGTCCGAGCGCAAGAAGCGGCGGAAGGTCCGGAGGGATTCGCGCAGCGCCGAATTCAAAGCGGTCGTGGCCCGCTTGGCCCACATCGAAGAGGTGCTTGAGTTGAAGGAGCGGTCCACTCCTTTGCACTTTGTGTATGATCCGGATGTCATGAGGTTGTTGCTGGCGTCGTCGGGCACGGATATCGACGCGCGCGACGAGAACGGCTGGACCGCCCTGCACCGTGCTTCGGCTCGAGGGCTCGAGAGCCAATCCCAAGTAGTTCGCCTGCTCCTCAAGCGGGGCGCTAACCCGCATGTCAACGACCGACGCGGAAAAACCCCTCTGCACGTCGCTGGGTCCTGGGGTAATGCTATTTCGGTACGGTCACTGCTCGAAGCGGGAAGTGACCCCAACGCACAGGACGACGACGGAAAAACGGCTTTGCATCACGCCATGGAGTTCGGGAATGGGGACGTAGCACGGCAGTTGCTCGACGGTCAGGCTGACGTGAATGCGAAGGACGCGGAAGGTGGCACCCCGCTATATCGAGCGCTGGCGGCGAGGCCGGGGGTGTTGGATTCGTCGCCCACTCCCCCGAACGTGGCGGCGGTGAGGTTGCTGTTCCGGGCAGGCGCGGACCCAGATGCCAGGGATGAACGTGGAAGAACTGCGCTGCATAGGGCGGCAAACTTCGAGAATGGACATGCGATTCGGCTGTTGCTCGAAGGCGGGGCTGAGGTAGATGCAAGAGATGAAGACGGCGCTTCCCCTTTACAACACGCCGCAGCGGCGATTCTGCCCAGGGACACGGAGGCCATGATGTTGCTGCTCGAAGCGGACGCAAATCCAGACGCGCGGAACCGAGACGGAGAAACCCCGCTGCACAGCGCCGCGGAACGCGGTCATGTGGACGGCGTGTCGCTCTTGCTCGCACGGGGAGCCGCCATTGACGCAGCGGATAGATGGGGTGCCACTCCCCTGCATCGCGCGGCAGCGCAGGTAGGGCAGAACACGGCGGCAACAGTCAAGATGCTGGTCGAAGCGGGCGCGAATCCGGACGCGCGATCCGACTCGGGCCACACCCCGAAAGACGTGGCGACCCCAGAGGCGGCCGCAGTAATCGCAGACATTAACAATTAACCGGAGACAGCCATGAAGCGCTTAATCGTTTGGGGCTTCGCGGTGCTGGTGTTGCTTGCACTCCTGATCTCCGTGGATCCCGAAACGGAGCCGGCTCACGATGGCGAAGTCGGCGTCACGCCTGGTAGCCCCAGCCCGTTTTCAGCCGAGGAGTGGACGGCGATGGAATCTGCGGATGTCTTGGGCCGCGTGACCTTCACTGCGGTCACCGCTGCGGCGCGCGTGGACGGATATGGCAGCCCACCACTGTTGGCCGTGTCCTGTTGGGACGAAGAAGCCGTTCTCGTCGAGATCGAGCCCACGACGCAGGAGGATGCATGGAGCAGGGAGTACATAACGGTGCAAGTGCGCTTCGATGAAGGACATATCGAGAGCTTGCGGTTCTACGTTCGCTTCTATGACGATGGCGGGCAGTTCGCCCGGCTGAGGGGAGACCAGGAACGCCTCTGGTTCCTTCGCGAGATGACAACCAGCGACCGGGTAGCGGTGCTGGGGGACGACAAGGGGGCCGTATTCAGCCTTCGGGGTGCTTGGGGGCCAGCGCGCCGAGTCCTCGAAACGTGCGGGGCGTGGTAGACCGCCGCGACCTGCCCGACGGCAACGGTGAGAAGCCTAGCTTAGCTAGCTAGACTAGCCGGGGGCAATTCGTTGACGAGGGGCACGTTGGTCTGCTGCGCATATGCCGTCCCGACAGCCAGAGTGGCCAAGAACAACACGACAGCCGAGATCGCCAACTGTCGCGATAGACAGCGTTATCTTGAGCTTGCCGACCATGCCGCGCCTCCAACACCGTCCACCATCTGCAAGCCGCTCCGTTCAGACCGGTTCGACAACCTTCGACCGGAACTGTCGGTGAGCCCGATCCCTGAGTTCCACCAACCACACGAAGCGGAACAGATCCCTGTCCAACACGTCCCGGTCGGAGGGACGGGCTCCGCCCGCCCCGGAGACGGGAAGGACCGGCGGGCGCGGAGCCGGAGCGGATCGGGGAAACCGGTCCACCGGGTCTGGTCGCGCGCCCAGTCCACCGTGGTGGGTCTCCTCCTTGCGGGTCCGGGTGTTCTCGGACCCGAAAACCGGCCTGTTCCAAGTCGAGTGGCGCGAGAACGGTGGACTCGTAGGCGAACGGAAGCGGGCGGCTCCACGCCGGGACCCGCTTGTCCAGTCCCTCTCCGTGTACTTTTCGGACTGGGGCAAAACGCCCTCCAGGGTGTGTGCGACGGGCTTGGCTTCGACGACGCCGATGGCGCGACCTCCGGCGTAGAGCAGGTAGTCGGCGGAGCCGGACTGGTTGTGGTCGTCTGGCCACAGCGAAGCGCTCGACCGCGATCTCGCCCGCGCGGCCCCGCGCCTCCCAGAGGTTGTAGGCTCCTCCGCGACCGGGTGACGCGGGGGCACGTTTCAGCATGAGCGGGGATATGGCACTCGGTGCCGGAATGCGACGAGCTCGCGGATGGTTGCTACTCCCGCAATTTCCCGGGAATTGGGGCGGCTTGCCCGCTGCTCGGTCCGGGCAGTGACCAGTCGTACCCAACGGCAAGAAAGGGCAGATCGTGCAGTCCTGGTTGAACTTACGTGGTTTCTTACCGTGATTCGAGCCACCTTCAATCCGCCATCCCGGCAGGATGGAGCGGTATAAGCTACCCGGTAGCACGTCGCCCGCAAATGGGTTTGGGCCGGCGAGCGGTGTTCTCACGGCCCTTCCCGGGCGGAGCCTGGCGCCGTGGGAACCCCCTACCAGCCCGGCGGCAGCCACTCCCCGAATCCGAAGGAACGGATGGTGGCTGAGGCGGACTCGGACAGTGGATACTCCCATCGTCGGAAGAACGCCACCAGATCGCGCTCGACGATGGCGCTGAATCGGATCGCGAAGCCGTCGAGTGAGCCACCGTACGTCGAGCGCGGATAGGCCGGATCATAGTAGCTGTGGAAGACGGCCCTCATGGACCCCCATCCGAACTCGCTGATAAGCTGACGGTACAGCGCCAGACGTTCGCAGTTGTCGGCAGTAGACCACCTCTGGCGGGCGAGCGCGGCACTGTTCAGCGGAGCCGCACAGGGATGGCTGCTTTGCTCGGTGGAGACATTGAAGTCGCCGCCGCGGTAGACGTGGTGGTTCAGCGTGTACATCGTGAACAGGTTCACTCCGACCTCGGTGATCCCGTGCCCTGTCCAGTCCGCGGTCTGCCACTGGTGCCCGAGTTCGTGCCCGAAGAGCCACCAATCGACGCCGTGCGTGCTTGGGGAATAGCCCCTGGATGGTGGCCGGACATGGGGCTGCGGCCCCAGACGGCGGAGTGAGGCGATGTACGCCCTGCCCTGCGAAGTCCCCGGCAACAGCACCCAGACCTCACCGTGAAGCGGATAGTTGATGCCCAGCCGCCGCGCGTTGGCGTAGCCCCACCCGACCTGCGGATCGAAGATCCAGGTACTCTCATACGCCCGGGGCGGCCCCCCTGCAAGCTCCGCGTGGCGACGCCGGAAGCCGTCCCAGAACGCGGAGACCTCTCGCGGGTCGGTGATGCCCCGTGCCCTCTCCGCTGAGATCACGAGCCGGATGCCGCCGAGTTGTTGGATGACGGCCTGCGGCGCTCCCGCGTCCAGAGCCGCGAACCATTCGGCCGTGTTCGACTCCCCGGCCGTGTATACGGCCATGGGGATGGCGCCCCGGACGGTGACGGGGATGGTGCCCGTGTAGTTGGCCGGGATGACGAGCGCGATCGAGCCGCCGTAGGCGTTCGTAACCCCGGTCTGTCTGTCAAGCAGTGGGAACTCGCGACGGAGCGAGGGCGCGCGCCGCCAGACAGTCTGCGCCGTATAGCCTTCCCCCAGATGGTCATGCAATTGGCCCACCGCGACTCGCAGTTGTCCCGTTGCGTGGCCCGTCGGGACTTCAATCGTTACGAGCGCACCCGGCGGAGCGTAGAATCCGAGGGGGAGTTGGCGCTCGTCCCGGCGAGCATCGGCCGGAAACTCGCTCCAGGTGGCGTCTACGGTCACGGCACCGTCGACACGCCGCGCACGCCGCGCGGGGAGGCCGGGGAACACTGCCGCCCACGGATGCGGTTCGGGCCACTCGTGCGCGTCGAGCGTCTCAGCGACTTCTGCAGCAAGGCGAGCCTGGGCTACCGAGCTCGAGACCGGCAAGCGGGGCGTCTCGCGAACCAGGCGGACAAGGGCCGCGTCCAGTTCCTCCGTGCGGCCGAGGTCGAGAGCTGCGGCGAAGAGACCCGGCAGCAGCGCCATCCGATCCCGCGCAATTCGACCTCCGGCAATGTAGGTCTCCCACAAGGCCACGGGATCAAAGGCGCGCCCATCGAATCGGGTGGTGGCGGATGCTATCTCGTCGATGGAGTCTTCGTTCCAGGCGATGCCGGTACCGCGCAGGAGGGCATCGGCCGTGAACGGTCCGTGGTAATGTTCGATCCACACGCTCCAGTGCACCGCCGAGCCAGCGATGACGAGTCCGCCTCCGCGCTCGACAAACGCCCTCAGCGGCGCGACGAAGTCATCGACAAGATGGGCAGCGCCCCATTCGTTTGTTTGAACCACGGCGACATCCGCGTCGGCCAGCGCGGTCGCGCTCCAGTCGCGTTCGTGGCCGCCATGTCTCCGTGTCCCAACAACGGTGACCCCATTCAACCCTTGTGCCCCAAGCGCGTCCGCGATCCGCTGGTTGTCCGCCAGGATCCGAACCGGCTCGGGACCTGTCTTCCATCCGGCCCAGCGAACCGCGTTGGCCAGAAGCCGATCCGCGCTGGCCTTGCCGAGAAGCGTCGCCTGGTCTCCCGACGAAAGGAAGTCCTGTCCGGAATAAGCGACCACCCGGCCCCTGCCGAGCCGCGAACCGGCGACGAGCACGGACAGTCGCATGCCGCGTCGGCGTACAACTACCGGGAGCACATCGCTGTGGAGTCCCATCCGCAATGTGCCGACGGTGTTGGTGGATCCCTCGTTTCCACCCACCGTCATGCCAGCGAACGGGCGTTCAGGCAAACCTGCGATCAGCATGGCGTGGTGATCCGCGGGATCGTTCGACTGCACCACCACCCGGGACGACCCACGCCAATCTCCCGTGGCGGCGGTGACCGTCGCCACACCCACGCCGGCCGCGCGGATGATCCCGGTCGCGTCCGCCGTCGTGACCGTCATGTCGCTGGATGCCCACGAGAACTCCGCGCCGGCCACTTCGTTGTCCCTCGCGTCCAGCGCCACTGCTTCAAGATGTGCGGTGTCTCCGACCTGCAACCCGATCGACTCCGGCCACAACCGCACCGCCGCAATCGCTTGCTCTACGACAACCCACGCGCTGTCAGACAACCCGTCGGAGGTTGCTGTCACGGTCGCCTTTCCGTTGGCCGCAGCCCTCACCAGACCCGTCGCGTCCACCATCGCCACCAACGTGTCGCTGGACGCCCACGAGAACTCCGCCCCGGCAACAAGATTTCCGTTCCCGTCCCTGGCCTCCGCTGCGAGACGTACCGTATCCCCGAGAGCCGGCAGCGTGTCGGCGGCGGGAGAAACCGTCACGGCACGCACCCGCTGCTCCACCGTCACGGTGGCGCTTCCCGACGCGGATCCCGAGGTCGCCGTCACGGTCGCCGTTCCGTTGGCCGTCGCCGTCACCAGGCCCGTCGCGTTCACCATCGCGACCAGCGTGTCGCTGGATGCCCACGAGAACTCCGCCCCGACCACGGCACGCCCGTTCCCGTCTCTCGCCGCCGCTGAGAGCCGGACCGTATCGCCGAGAGCCAGCAGCGTGTCGGCGGCGGGGGAGACCGTCACGGCGCGCGCCCCCTGCTCCACGGTCACGGTCGCGGTTCCCGAGGCGGATCCCGAACTCGCGGTGACTGTGGCCATTCCGTTGGCGACCGCCGTCACCAGGCCGGCCGCGTCCACCGTTGCGACCAGCGTGTCGCTGGACGCCCACGAGAACTCCGCCCCGGCCACTACGTGTCCGTTCCCGTCTCTCGCCTCCGCCGCGAGACGCAGCGTATCCCCGAGAGCCGGCAGCGTGTCGGCGGCGGGAGAGACCGTCACCCCGCGCACCTCCTGTTCCACCATCACGGTCGCGCTTTCCGAGGCGGACCCCGAGGTCGCCGTCACCGTCGCCGTTCCGTTGGCCATCGCCGTCACCAGGCCGGTCGTGTCCACCGTCGCGACCAGTGTATCGCTGGACGCCCACGAGAACTCGGCCCCCGCAACGGCGTGCCCATTCGCGTCCCTCGCTTCCCCGGCGAGACGTACCGTATCCCCGACGGCCAGCAGCGTGTCGGCGGCGGGAGAGACCGTCACCCCGCGCACCTCCTGCTCCACGGTCACGGTCGCGGTTCCCGAGGCGGATCCCGAAGTCGCCGTCACCGTGGCTGTTCCGTTGGCCATCGCCGTCACCAGGCCCGCCGCGTCCAAGGTCGCGACGGAGGCATTCCCGCTGGACCATGCGACGACCGCCCCGGCCATCACCTGGCCGTTCTGGTCGCGCACTTGCGCGCTGAATTGGACGGTCGCACCCACCGCCGAGAGTTCAGCCGTGGCCGGGCTTACGGCCACCGTCGCGGGACGAGGTGGGTCCGGGGGCGCGATGGGGCTGTCCCCGTCCCCGCATCCGTTGCCCAAGGCCAAGGCCGCGAGCAAGGCAAACAGGCGGATGAATGGGCCGCGGGATGTTCGGGATTCCTCGATTCGGCCATGCCGCGCAACGCCGAACATCGTCGGCGGGCTCCGGAAGCGGCGGGCTTTTCTCGCCACCAGTTGTGACATTTTGTCACGGAATGAACCGGTGGTCCCCTCGGGCAGAGTAGTGATGTGATGATCCCGTGACGCCGTATAATCACGATTTTTTGACGATTACCTATGTTCAGTAATCGACAACAAAGGGATCATCATGGCTTTGCGCAAGGGTGAAATCGCGGTGCTGACGGCCGAGCGGACCGTGGAGGACGATCCGAGCTACGTTTGTCGCGTGATATGTTGGGTATAACTTCGTGATATTACCGCGATACCCTGGGCAGCCGACTACGCGACAGGCACGCTCCGGACGGGGTTCTTCGATTCGCACAGGGGAACCAGTGACGGACGAACCCCTTGTCGCGCCTCATCGCGTGGCGGACCTGCCCGCCTACTCCCGGGGGCGCGGCTTCCCTTTGAATTGGAAGCGGTCGAAGGCGCCGCTGCGGGAGGGACGCTGAGGAGGGGGAGCGCGTCAGAGGGTAGCGCTGGACCAGAGGGGCCGACCGGACCTGCGTGGGTGGCGCGGCCGGGCCGCGCGGGGCGTCAGAGCGTTACCAGGTCGCCCGCCGGCGTCTGCAGCACGGCAACCAATCCCGCCCGTTCCGCCGCCACCTCGAGTTCGACGCCGAGCCGGCCCAGTTCGCGCCGCACCAATTCCGGATCAGGATGGCGCCCACTCAGGCGAACGAGGCGGACTCCCCGGTCGGGGAGTTCGGCGCACGGATGGGGGGTGTCACCCCAGTCGATGAAGAAGGGGATGATGCCCTGCCGGGGAAACGGCTTCCGGGGCATCGTGAGCGTCCAGGCGATGCGGTCGCCGCCGGGCCTGATGCGGGACATGGACCGCACCGGACCCAGCAGGTGGCCGCCCGGACCGGCGGCGAGGCCATCGAGGTCGACAGAACGCACCGCCCAGGTTACCAGCGCCGGCAGCCGCGCCCGGCCGCCGGTGAACCAGAGGCCGCCGGACGGCGCCGGTTGCTCCGGGTCCGGGCCGATGACCTCCAGGTAGACTCGGCCGCCGAGGCGCAACAGGGAGTTGCGCGTTCCCAGTCCCGGATGGCTGCCGCCGGGCGTCTGGCGTGCGCCGAGACGCGCCTCGAGGTCACGCACTCCGGCCTCGAGGTCGGGAACCGCGTAGACGAGGTGGTCGGTCCCCGGGGGCGCGGGCCGATGACGCCGACGAGCCGCCTCCGGGCGAGCAGACTCCGAATCAGTCATTGGTCGTGGCGGTGGAGGACGAGTTGGCGCATGGGGTCCACAGGCGAAGGAAGATCCTTCAATGTAGCG